>JANNNQ010000088.1:0-25470 GCA_031398625.1 Pseudomonadota bacterium | reverse complement strand
GGCGGCACGTCGGAAGGTGCGTTCTACGAAGCCATCAACCTGGCTGGAGCGCGCCAGCTCCCCGTGGTGTTCCTCGTGGTCAACAATCGATGGGCGATCTCCGTGCCCATCGAACAACAGACGGCCTGCACGACGCTCGCCCAGAAGGCGATTGCGGCCGGCATTCCCGGCATCCAGGTTGATGGCAACGACGTCATCGCGGTCCGCCACGTCGTCGGCGAAGCGCTCGAACGCGGCCGCCGCGGCGAGGGCCCGACGGTCGTCGAAGCCCTCACCTACCGCCTGAGCGATCACACGACTGCGGACGATGCCACGCGCTATCGTCCGGACCTCGAGCTGAAGGCAGCGTGGGAGAACGAACCGCTCCTGCGGATACGCGCTTTCCTCACGACCCACTGTGGCTGGACCGACGCTGACGAGGACGCATTGAAAGTCGACTGCGCCCGGCAGGTCGACGCGGCCGTGCAGGAGTTCTTCGGCCTGCAGCGGCAGTCGTCCGATGCCATGTTCGACTACCTGTTTGCCCACCAGCCCGTGCGCCTGACGGTGCAGAAGGCGCTGGCGCGGCGTTACCGCGGCGCTGGCTCGCAGTAACGCAGACGAAGCGCACCGATGCCGCAGATCACGATGATCGAAGCAATCACCCTGGCCCACGCGTGGGAGCTGGAGCATGACCCGAGCGTGGTCCTGCTCGGTGAGGACATCGGCACGAACGGCGGCGTGTTTCGCGCGACGGTCGGACTGCAGCCGCGCTTCGGCAAGGACCGGGTGCAGGACACGCCGCTCGCGGAAGGCATGATCGCGGGGATGTGCGTCGGCATGTCGGCGCAGGGCCTGAAGCCGGTTGCCGAGATCCAGTTCATGGGGTTCATCTATCCCGCGATCGACCAGATCGTGAATCACATGACGCGCATGCGGAACCGCACCCGCGGAAGACTCTCGTGTCCCGTAGTGATCCGCACTCCGCACGGGGGCGGCATCCGGTCGCCCGAACATCATTCCGAAAGCGTCGAAGCGATGTTCGCGCATGTTCCCGGCTTGCGCGTGGTATGCCCATCGACGCCGGCGCGTGCGTACGGGCTGCTGCTCGCCGCCATCCGCGATCCCGATCCCGTGCTGTTCCTGGAACCCGTCCGCATCTATCGTTACGCGAAGCAGGAAGTCGCCGACGATGGCAAGGCGTTGCCGCTCGACGTGTGTTTCCTGCTGCGCGAAGGCAGCGATGTCACGATCGTCACCTGGGGCGCGATGACGGTGGACGTGCTGAAGGCGGCGACGCAGCTCGCCGCGGACGGCATCAGCGCGGAAGTCATCGACCTGGCCACGATCAGCCCGATCGACAGCGAAGCCATCCTAGAATCCGTGGCCCGCACCGGCCGGCTCGTGATCGTCCACGAGGCGGCGCGGAACTGCGGCGTGGGGGCGGAGATCGCCGCCATCGTCGCCGAGCAGGGCCTGTATGATCTGCAGGCGCCGATCCAGCGGGTGACGGGCTACGACACGGTGATGCCGTATTTCCGTCTCGAACACGACTACATCCCGAGCATCGCCCGCATCGTTGACGCCGTGAATGCGACGTTTGTCTAGTTATATGAAACAGCGACTCGGGCATCCTGCCACTCGCGCTGTAGCGCAGGTGAAAAAGTGTGATTTTTCCCCTGCGCTCGCCACCTGCGGCGGCGGGCACGTCCATGTGCCTGGTGGCAAACAGCGACTCGAGCGTCGCGCCATGGCACGGGCGACCCTCACTGGAGCGAACGCGTGACTACCTTCCTGCTTCCTGACCTGGGCGAAGGCCTGCCGGATGCCGAGATCGTCACCTGGCACGTCAAGGAAGGCGATGCGGTCGAGGCTGACCAGATGATGGTCTCGGTCGAAACCGCCAAGGCTATCGTTGAAGTCCCCTCTCCGTATACCGGCGTGATCAGGAAACTGCATGCCGCTGCGGGCGATGTCGTGGGCACGGGTGAACCGCTGGTCGACTTTGAACTCGCCGCAGCCGCACAGCCTCCCGCACCTGCAGCGCAGCCCCATGCACCTGCTGCCGGCACCGTCGTCGGCATGATGCCGGTCACCGGTGAAGTCATCGAGGAACAATCGCTGCTGCGCCGGTCGCGGCACACGATTGGCGACCAGGTACGTGCCGTGCCTGCCGCGCGCGCGCTGGCCAAGCGCCTGAATGTGGATCTCGCCCAGGTCACCGGCACGGGCACCGGCGACGTCATCACGATCGATGACGTGCTGTCCGCCGCGCCGCTCGATAGCCCGCGCAGGAAGCCCGCCACCGAGTCACCGAAGGGAATCCGTCGCCGCGATGATGGCGTTGAACTGCTGCACGGGCCGCGACGCGCGATGGCGCAGAGCATGAGCCTGTCGCGGGATGAAATCGCGACCTGCACGATCTTCGACGACGCCGACGTGCATGCCTGGCCGGAAGGCACCGACATCACCGTTCGCCTCATTCGTTCCATCGCCGCAGCCGTGAAGGAAGAGCCGGGCCTCAACGCCCGCTTCGATCCGACCGGCCCGAGCCGCATCGTGTTCGATCACATCCATCTCGCCGTGGCCGTGGATTCACCGGAAGGCCTGATCGTTCCGGTCATCCGCGACATCGGCGAGAAATCCGGGCCCCAGCTGCGCTCTGCCGTCGACGATCTGCGCAAGGCGGCGCGCGAGCGGCGGGTCGCACCGGAAGACATGCGCGGCTACACCTTCACGCTTTCGAACTTCGGTACTCTCGCGGGCCGCTATGCCACCCCACTGATCGTCCCGCCTGCGGTGGCGATCCTTGGCACCGGCCGCCTCCAGAAGGATGTCGTCGCCGCCGCGGGGGGCGTCGAAGTACATCGCCGCATCCCGCTGTCGCTGACCTTCGATCACCGCTGCATCACGGGTGGCGAAGCGTGCCGCTTCCTGGCCGCGCTGATCCGCGATCTGGGCAAGAGCTCCTGATTTTCCAACTAAAGGCTGATCCCGATGACCGGCAAACTCGTCCTCGTCCGCCATGGACAAAGCACCTGGAATCTCGAAAACCTGTTCACCGGCTGGGTGGATGTCGACCTCACCGAACAGGGTCGCAGGGAGGCGGGCGAAGCCGGGAAGCTGCTCAAGGCGGAAGGGTTCCGGTTCGATGTCGCATTCACGTCCGTGCTCAAGCGGGCGATCCGCACGCTGTGGATCGTCACCGATGAAATGGACCTGCTCTGGATCCCGGTGACGCGCGCGTGGCAACTCAATGAGCGGCACTACGGCGCACTGCAGGGCCTCGACAAGGCACAGACGGTGGCGAAGCATGGCGCGGAACAGGTGAAAATCTGGCGCCGCAGCTACGACATTCCGCCGCCCCCGCTGTCACTAGAAGACGAACGGCATCCGCGCTTCGATCCGCGGTATGCAGGCCTGGATGCGGCCGACCTGCCTGCTGCCGAATCGCTCAAGGACACCTTGGAACGCGTGCAGCCGTACTGGGAAGCGAACATTGCGCCGGAACTCGAGGCAAGCCGCAACGTGCTGATCGTGGCCCACGGCAACAGCCTGCGGGCACTCGTCAAGATGCTCGATGGAATGTCGGCGCACGAGGTGCTCGAGTTCAACATCCCGACCGGCGTGCCGATCGCCTATGAACTGGATGCGTCGCTCAAGCCGGTGTCGCGCCGTTTCCTTGGCGACGCCGAAGCCATCAAGGCGGCGGCGGATGCTGTGGCCAGGCAGACGGAAGCGAAAAAGTAGGCTACAGGCTACAGGCTACAGGCTACAGGCTACAGGCTACAGGCTACAGGCTACAGGCTACAGGCTACAGGCTACAGGCTACAGGCTACAGGCTACAGGCTACAGGCTACAGGCGAAGAGAAGCGCAGTTGCGCTGCAAGTTCCATTGCTTCATGCACGTTCTATCTGGCTGCAGCCTGTAGCCTATTCTTCAGAGACGATCCTCACCCGGATCCCGTCCAGGGCCGCGGTGAAATCGAGCTGGCACGAGAGCCGGGAGGCTTCCGCCACATATTCCTCGGTTCCGCTCACGAGGTCGGTTTCGTCCGACTGCCGGGGCGGCAGCATGTCGCGCCATTCCGGATCGACGTGCACGTGGCAGGTGGCGCAGGCGCACAGCCCCCCGCAGATCGCGGTGACGCCATAATCGAGCTCGCGCAGGATCTCCATGATCTTCTGCCCATAGGCGCCCTGCACTGCGTGCTCCACGCCATCCCTGTCGATCACCCTGATAAGTCCCATCGCGTGCCCCCCCGACCTGTTCCAAGGCGCGCGAGTCTAGCAGAGCGCAGGGGCGTAGATGTCAGGCTACAGGCTACAGGCTACAGGCTACAGGCTACAGGCTACAGGCTACAGGCGAAGAGAAGCGAAACTGCGCCGCAGGTTTCGTTGTTCGTTGTCCTTTTCTGGCTGCAGCCTGTGGCCTGTAGTCATCAACCGCTCTTTCTCACTATTTCCCACAGCTGCCTGATGGACTCGAACAGCGAGCAGGCCAGCTCCAGGCGCGAGTACGAAGCGTCGGACTCACGACCGGTGTAGTGATGCAGCAGGAGCCGGCGTTCCGCCTCAGGGTACGCGTGGTAGCAGCAGATTGAGGCCAGGTCGAAGTACGGATCGCCGACGCCGGCGTACTCCCAGTCGAGCAGCCACAGCCGTCCGGTGTCCACCAGATTCAGGTGATGCACGTCGTTATGACACAGGCACCTGGCTGCTCCGTCCGACAGGGTGCTCGCCAACTCACGCAGCCCGTCTCGATTCCATGGGCCTTCCGGACCTGGCAGCCCGCGAGCATCAAGCGTGCTCCAGTAGCCTTCGAGAATACCGGACAGATCCGTCTGAGCCACGCCCTCGGGAATCGCCAGGGCGTGCAGTCGCCGCAGCAGCATGGCGAGTTGGCGAATGTTCCCGGGAAGCAGCGTGTCCTCCCGGGCCCAGGTTCGGCCTGGGATGTACCGCGTGACGAGCACGCGCTCCTGTGGATCAGAGAACAGCACCGGTGCACCGATGCCAGCCCGCTCCACGGCCTCCAGCACGCGCAGCTCGCTGTTCCGGTCGATGCGCAGCGCGCGCTCGTCCGCCGTGCTGAGCCTCACCACGACCTGTTGCCCACCGACCTGCACGAGCCAGCTCTCGTTGGTGAGGCCGCCCTTGATGCGACTCGACGCCGTGACTGCAGCCACCGGTAGCTGCAGCACGCGCGCGGCAATCTTCACCGGGTCGAGCGGCGCCGCCGGCATCGAATCAGACTGCAGTTGTCGCCGGCGCAGCGACAGGAATTTCACGCCGCCACGTGAAATAGCCGTGGATCACGATGCCGATATAGGCGACGAACAGCAGGCCGGTCACATGCAGTCCCTGCGAGAAGTAGAGCCCTGCGGCCACACCATCGATCACGATCCAGTAGAGCCAGTTCTCGATGACCCGGCGCGCCACCATGAACGTGGTCAGTACGCTGCCCCAGGTCACGAACGCATCGACATAGGGAGCCTGCGCCTCGCTGTAGCGGCCGAGCAGCCACCCGTTGAGGACACTGGCAACGATCACGAGGATCGCGCTCGTCACGTGTCGCTGCGCCGGCCAGCTCACGATGGCAACTTCGCCCTTGCCGTCGCGACCGCGGCGCCATTCGATGAACCCATAGACAGCCATGGCGAGATAGAACACCTGCAGCAACGTCTGCATGTACAGCGCTGCCTGCGCAAACAGCACGAAGTAGATACCCGTGCTGACGAACGCGCAGGGCCAGCACCACAGGCTGCGGCGCACGGCCAGCAGCAGGTATGCCAGTGCCAGCAGCACGGCCGCTGCCTCCCATGGCGATGTGCCAAGCAGTTGTTGCAGCCAGCGCTCCGTCACGCTTCGCCGCCCAGTACCTTCATCACGAATACCTTGCGGCCCGCCTGCCCGAAGCTCGTGGCCGTTTCCTGGGCGAGAATCGCAAAGACCCGCGCATGCTCGCCTGCTATCTGCGTGCTCATCGCATTGGTCGTGACGGTGATCTCCGGATATGCATTGAGGCGGTCGATGAAGTCCTTGATCGGCGGAATGAACTGCGCGTCCAGGGGATACAGGCTGATTTCAACGGCGGTACGCATGGCAACTCCGTAAATGGCTATGGGCTAATGGTTCCACTTCACCGTCACGCCCACCTGCCGTGGCTCACCACGCTGCAGATACAGGGCCTTCTCGTAGAACGGCGGCTCGTTGTAGAAGTAGAACCCGCGGACGGCTTGGTACTCGTCGAACAGGTTGCGTACCCACAGGTGCGCACTCCAGGCGGGGCGCTCGAACCCCCCTTTCAGGTTGGTTGTCGTGTAGGCGGTTGACTGCAGATTGTGATCGGCGGGCACATCGAAGTAGAAATTGTCCTTTGTCACCAGATCCACTCGCGCCATGAAGCCACTGGCATGACGCCACGCACCGAACAGGGAAGCCTGGTGCTCGGGGGCATGGGCTTGCTCGCGATCGGCAACGGGGTTCCCCGCCTCATCCACGCCGCCGTCTGCGCGGGTCCGCAGCAACCCCAGGGAGCCACCCAGCTCCAGCGCGGGCGTGAGGTAGTAACGCAACGTGGCTTCGACGCCCGTGTTGTAGCCGCTGTCGAGATTGTCCGTCACGAACGTGTACGTCCCGGGATTCGCGGGGTCGAGCTGCCGGCCGGTACGGACCTGCAGGTCGCGCCGGGACTGGTAGAAGAGGGCAATGTCCGCGTAACCCCGGCCACCGAGGAGGCCGGTCTTGGCACCCAGCTCGAGATTCCACAGGTATTCGGGCTCGAAGTAACGGGCGTCCGCGCCCACGCCGCCGAGATTGAAGCCGCCTGCCTTGTAGCCCCGCGCCAGCGAGCCGTAGAGCGAAGCCTCATCGCTGATTGCAAACTGCAACGACCCCTGCCCACCGAGCATGTGGTTGCTCGCATCGAGGTCGGTTTGCTGCTGCGTGCCATCCCAGATACCGGCATCGCGGTATCGCGCCGAACGCTGTTCGAACCGCATGCCCGCCGACCAGCTCCAGCGCGCCGAGAGCTGGCCATCGAGCTGGCCGAACGCTGCCAGGTTCGTCGCGGTGTAGCGGCTGCCCAGTACATCGTCCGATATGCCGTCGTAGGTCGGGTCGGCAGGATCGGCGTATTCGCCCCAGAGCACATCCTGGCCTGCTTCCTCCATGTCGAGCACGTACACGCCGCCGAGCCACGCGAAACCACCAGTGCTGCTGGCCGCAGGCGACGCGAGGCGCACCTCCAGGCTCGCCGTACGCCGATCGCGGGTCGAGCTGCTGAAGTAGTCGTAAAGAAAAGGCGCCCAGCTCACCGAGTTGCCCCAATCCGCATCGAAACTGTTGACGCTTTGCGAGTCGGCAAGGGCGGCGATCACCGTCAGCTCGAAGGGCTTGAGGGAGGACGAAGCCAGCCTGGCGGAAACGCCAGTAGCCCGCTGTGAGTCCTCTCCCGGCCGGTCGGACAGCGTCTGCCGCGAGTTGTCGATCGCCCAGGCGTCATACCCGTTGTCGAGTTCGGCGTGCAGCAACGTGAGAGAGAGCGCGGTGTCATCATTTGCCTGCCAGTGCCACTTGGCGCGGCCGGTCAGTTCGTCTCGGGCATTGGTATGCCGGTCAAGATGGACGTTGTCGCTGAACCCGTCGCTGCGGTATTGCTGGAGCGCCAGGCGCCAACTCGAATCAAGACCCGCGACCGGGCCGGTTGCCGCCAGCCCCAGGGAGCCCGTGCCGTATTCCGCCGCGCTGCCTTCCATCTCGTAGCCGAAGGTCTCCCCCGGCTCCCGGGTCCGCACGGCGATGAGTCCTGCAAGGGCATTCGCGCCATAGCGCGTTCCCTGCGGGCCGCGCAGGACCTCGATCCGTTCCACATCGAACAGCGTTGCAGGCATGCCAAGGCCACTGAAATCGATGTCGTCGATCAAAAAGCCGACGGAAGGGTTGGGCGCACCGTCGTACTGCTCCCGCTCACCGATGCCCCGGATCTGGAAATAGCGTGGCCGCGATGTACCTCCTGCCCAGTTGAGATTGGGCACGAGCGCGAGCACATCCTGGAAATGTTGCTGGCCGGCATCAGTAAGCGCCTGCTGTTCCAGGACCGTGACGCTCGCGGGAACATCGAGCAGCGGCTGCGCCCTTAAAGTAGCGGTCACGATCACTTCCTCGATCGGGGTTTCCGCCGACTGAACCTTTGGGGACTGTCCCCAAAGCATCGGGGACAGTCCCCAAAGGATCCCCGGGAGCATCGCCAACGGTTTCGATTTCACGCCCTGCATTCCAGATCTCCCAAAGGACGATCCGGCAGCGGCGGCGCGGAAGCGGCAATGAATGACGGACTGACGGCCCGAAGGCATACCTGCTCCCTACGCCGGTACTAACCGGATCAGGTTCAACGGGTTCGCCGGAAGCCACCGGCATCTCAGGTCCTTGACTGGACCACCCCAAGGTGACGCGGAGTATAGAGCGCACGGTGGGAGGAATAAAAGGCGGACTTTGTCCGCAAAAGGCCGCTGCACGGCAAATGGCTGCCGCAAATGGCCTTCGGCAAACAGGGCAGGTAACAAGAAACCCGACTGACCACCGTGATAAAGCTGGCTCCGATTTGCCGTCAGTCCGTTTTGGCGCGCCCGCGCCCATATGCCGCCCAGCGGCCATTTGCCGACAGAGTCGGCCGCTCGCTGCTTTGTCTTCCATCAATTGACGTCCGCCCGCCCTTCAGCCATAAGGTCATCCAGACAAAATCCATGGCGCAAGGCTGCCAACAAGCCGCGTCGTCCGAAGGGAGATTTCATGAGTTCATCGCGCCGCTGCCGGCTGTTCCATGTCGACGCATTTACCCGGCAACGTTTCGGCGGCAATCCCGCTGCCGTGGTCCTGGATGCCGACTCGCTGAGCGACGAGGAGATGCAGACGATCGCGGCGGAGCTGAACGTCGCCGAAACGGCCTTCGTGCTCGACGCCGAGTCGGACGATCATGATCTGCATATCCGGTTCTTCACGCCGCGCCATGAGGTCGCGTTCGTCGGTCACGTCACTGTCGCAGCGCAGTACGTGCGGGCGAAAGTCCACGGCAAACCGAAGGAAAAGCTGCGCCAGCGAACCCGGATCGGCATCGTCGAGATCGAAGTGGAGGAAGTCGACGGGGACTACCGCATCGCCATCACCCAGAGCCCGCCCTCGCTGGGACCGGTGGTCAGCGATACCCACCGCAAGGAAGTCCTGGACGCCCTCGGCATTTCGAGTCCGAGCCTGCACAAAGGCTGTCCGATGCAGATCATGGCGAAGCGCACGACGCGGCTCCTGATCGGCCTCGATACCCCGGAGCCGCTGGGCCTGCTCAAGCCCGACTTCGACGAACTGCTGCGACTGACTCCCCATGTCGGCGCGGAAGGGTACTTCGTCTTCGCGCTGAACGAAGGCGCTCCTGAACCCGGGTTCGCTGCGGGAACCGTGTCGCGGATGTTCTGCCCGGCCATCGGCATTCCCGAGGATCCCGTCAGCGGCAATGCCCACGGCATGCTCGGGGCGTACCTCGTGAGCCATGGCCTGCTGACCTCCACCGACGGCGCAGTCCGATTCCGCGGCCGGCAGGGTGATTGGTTGAACCGGCCGGGCGTGGTCGACGTCGATGTGGCCAGCACCGGGCGGGTCGTGCAATCCGTGCGCATCCAGGGCGATGCAGTCATCGTCTACGAGGCGGAACTGCCGCTCTAAGGACTTTTGGGGACTGCCCCCGATCTGGGGACAGTCCCCAATTTCACGCCTTCATCCATGGCAGGGCATCGAGATCGACGTTGCCTCCGGACAGGATGATCGCCACCCGCTTGCCGGCCACGGGAATCCGACCCGTCAATACGGCAGCCAGCGGCACGGCGCTCGAAGGCTCGATGACGATCTTCATCCGCTCCCAGCAGTAGCGCATGGCCGCGATGATCTCGGCTTCGCTGACGGTGACGATGTCATCCACATGCTGCCGCAAGGCTTCCAGGTTCGCCTCGCCGATGGAACCCCGCAGGCCGTCGGCGATCGTGGTAGAGGAGTTCAGCGTCACCCGTTCGGTGCCGTGGAAGGAGCGCCAGGTATCGTCCGCCAGGGCAGGTTCAACACCGATCACGCGCGCAGCGGGCCGCACTGCTTTCGTGGCAATGGCCGTGCCAGCCAGCAGCCCTCCGCCGCCAACCGGCGCCAGTACGAGATCGAGTTCGGCGCACTCTTCGAGCAGTTCAAGCGCGGCCGTGCCCTGCCCCGCCACCACCCTTTCATCGGCATAGGGATGCACCAGCGTGCCGCCGGTTGCCGCCAGAATGCGCGCCGCCATCGACTCGCGAGCGCTGAGCGTCGCCTCGCACTCGACGATCGTTGCGCCATAAGCGGCCACCGCCGCCTTCTTGATCGCAGACGCGTTCACGGGCATCGCCACCGTCGCCGGGATGGAACGGCGGCGGGCCGCGAGTGCCAGGGCCGCCGCATGATTTCCCGACGAATGCGTGACCACGCCGCGTGCAGCCACCTCATCAGGCAGGGAAAAGACCGCGTTGTGTGCACCGCGCGCCTTGAACGAGCCGGTCTTCTGCAGGTTCTCGCATTTGAAGAACACGCGCGCCCCGACCTGGTGGTCGAGCTGCGAGGAAGACAGGAGGGGTGTCCGGTGCGTGTACGGCGCAATGCGGGCGGCTGCGGCCTCAATATCGGCAAGTCGGGGAATGATCATCGGCTTGAACCAGGCCACGGATGGCTCAAGCATAACCGCCCGTACCGACTGGCGCTCGAGGGAGGCGGTTACGAAACCGGGGACAGGGTGAGATCGGGGACAGTCCCCGAGTTCGGAATTGGGGACTGCCCCGGTTTCAGATGCAGCGAAGGAGCTATTCCGGCAGCGCGAACACGTAAAGGTTGCCAGATGGCTCCACCGTCGTTCGCACGCCTGGCGCCGCGGGCCCGCGCACCGTTCCGGTGCTGATGGCAAGGTATTGCCTGCCATTGACACTGTAGGTAACGGGATAGCCCCCCACCGGCGAGTGGAGCTGTATCTGCCACAGTACCTTGCCCGTGCTCTGATCTAGCGCCCGGACATTGCCCTCGGCATCGCCCGCGAACAACAGGCCGCCAGCGGTCGCAAGTAGCGAATAAGGAATCTCCGCCTGACTGAACTTCCAGAGTGTCTTGCCGGTTTCTGCAGAGATGGCCTGCACGGTCCCGACCTTCCCGTCGTCACCGGGCACATCCGCATTCTTGCGAGCGATTGCATACAGCGAATCCTGGCTGGGCTTCTCGGCAATCGACGTCACGGTCGAGCAGGTGTCGCGGAGCGGGAAGAACATGGTGTTGGTCAGCGGGCTGTAGGCGCTGGCCGGCCAGTTCTTGCCGCCTCCCGCCGAAGGGCACGCCGTGACCGTCTGATTGACACCCGCCATGATGGTCGCGGGGTTTACCGTCACCTTGCCGGTCGCGCCATCAATGTTGCCGACCACATTCTGATACACCGTCGGCCTGGCCCAGAGAAACTCACCGGTCTGCCGGTCGAGCGTGTAGACGAGCCCCGTCTTGCCGGGAATGCCAGTCAGCACCTTGCGCCGTTCACCAGGCCTCAGCCGGGGATTGATCCACGTTACCTCGCTCCGATCGGGGGCCACAGCGGTATCGACCAGCAGCCGCTCGTAGGGATGGTCGAGGTCCCAATGATCGACAACATGCTGGTAGAACCACACGATCTTGCCCGTGTCGGCGTTCAGGGCCAGCGTCGAGTTGTGGTACAGGTGCTCCTTGTCGTTGCCCCCCAGCATGTACTTGGGCGCCGGCGACGTCACCGACGTGCCAACGTAGACGAGGTTCAGCTCGGGATCGTAGCTCGGCACCATCCAGCTACCGACATGCCAGCGGGCTTCATCCGGCAGGCCACCCCAGCTTGCATCACCGGGCTCGCCAGGCCGCGGAATTGTCCGCGTACGCCAGAGCTCCTTGCCGGTCTTCGCATCGTGCGCCACGATGACGCAGGCGTCGGGTCCCCCCTCCGGCTCGCAGCCCCGGCCGGAAATCATCTTCCCCTTCGCGATGATGGGCCCCGAAGTGTGCTGGGCGCCCCGCTGGTAATCGAGAATCTTGGTTTCCCAGGCAAGCTTGCCGGTCTCTGCATCAAGCGCATACGCGAAATTGTCACTGCTGGTATCGATGATGTAGCGGTCGTAAATCGCGATGTTCCGATTGGTCGTGTGCGTGGGAAAGTAAACAGCGAGATCTTCCGGCAGCTTCCGCTTGTACTCCCACTTGAGCGCGCCGGTCGCGGCATCCATAGCCTGGACGAGATCACTCGGACTGGGAAAATAGAGCGTACCGTCGTGAATCAGCGGCGTACCCTCCTGCACTCCGGGACCCAGCGTACGCGTCCACGCCAGCCGCAGGTTGCCGACATTCCTTCGATTGATCTGCTCGAGCGGACTGAATCCCCAGCTGTTCAGCGTCCGCCGCCACATCAGCCAGTCATTCGGATCGGGGTTTTCGAGCATCCGGTCGGTGACCGGCTCGAACGGGGCTGGCGCCTGGGCGGCCGCTGCGGCGCCATAGAGCAGGCTGGCCAGGACAAGGGCCAGTGTTCCTTCACTTCTCTTCATGAATCCCCCAGATACCGGTTTGTTGTTCCGCTGCAAGGCGGCCCGAGCCTACCCACTTTCGACGTGCAATGCCCGACGACCGAACAGGCACCCAACGGAAGACAAGACGAGCGAGGGGGATTTTCCCACCAGTTCCATGGGAACGCCGGCGGGCCGTTTCCGCTCGCTGTCAACAGGAAAACCTAAGGTGCCGGTCACCGGCGCGACGGCACCCCTGGACCCGCCGGACCCGGACTATTGCCGTGGCACCGGCTTCAAGGCGCTGTCCCAGTGCTCGGCGATCTTGCCGTTCTCGATCCGGAACATGTCGAACCAGGTCGTGGTGTACTTCTTCGCGGGATCGGCCGGGTCATCGCGTTCGTCCACGAAAGCGAGGGTCACGAGATCGCCTTCCGCAGTGATGCTGACCACCGGACGGGCGATGGACGACTTGATCTCCCGGGGCGGATTGCGGCCAAAAAAGGCCACGAAGGGGGCCCGACCGGTCGGGACGTTCGGATTGTGTTGAATGTAGCTCTCCGTCATGTATTTCCCGGCGAGCTCGACATGCCCTGCTTCGAGAACCTCCCGCCAGAAGTCGAAGACCAGTTTCTTGTTTGCCGCCAGCTTTGCATCGCTGCTGCGCAGCATTGCCTGCTGGCCCGCCAGATCCGTCTTTCCGGCAACCGGGACCTGTGCAACAGCCGCTCCGGCAAGCAAAGACAGAGCAAGGACTACGGTCGAACTCATGATCTTCATGCGAACCTCCGCTTGGGGGAAAGGCAGGATTGCCCCGCGGCCAGCAGCGACGGGCGACTCGGACAGGTCGGCGGAGCTGTCATCTCAAGCCGCTCAATCCTCGAGCACCAGTACGATCTTGCCGCGCGTGTGGCCGGTTCGATTCATGTCCCACGCTCTGGCGGCGTCGGCCAGGGGGACTGTGGCATCGATGTGCACATCATATTTGCCAGCTTCCACAAGCTTCGCAACCTCGCTGAGCAGGACATCGATGGGTGTTCCGCTATTGCGACTCTGGGTGGCACATCGAACGCGCGCGGCAGCACACGACTCCGGTTCGACCGTCCCGGCCACGTTGACCAGGATGCCGTCAGGCTTCAGTACACGGAGCGATCGGGCCGCAGTGTCGTTGTCAACGGTGTTTACGACAACGTCGAGGTCCCTGACCCTGTCCTCGAAGCGCACCGTGTTGTAGTCGATGATTTCATCCGCACCGATCGACCGAAGAAACCCGTTGTTGCGCGGAGATGCCGTCGCCACGACATAGGCGCCGCGGTGCTTTGCGATCTGTACCGCAGCCGAGCCGACGCCCCCTGCCCCACCGTGGACAAGGACCCGCTGCCCCGGTTGCACGTCCGCTACGTCGATCAGCGCCTTCCACGCAGTAATCGCGACCAGCGGAATGCCGGCCGCTTCCTCGAACGTCGCATTGGCGGGCTTCCTCGCAACAAAGGCCGTCGACACCACGGCGTACTGGGCATAACCGCCGGTGCCCTCGAAAAAGGCAATGACCTCGTCACCTGGCTTGTATCCGGCAACCCCGGGTCCGACCGCTTCGACTGTTCCTGAAACATCCCAGCCGGGCACATAGGCATCGGCGCCGCCGCGTGCGGCCCTTTTCCAGTCCGCTGGATTGACGCCTGCAGCCCGTACCTTGATGCGCACTTCTCCCGCTTCCGGATCCCTCACGGCAATGACTTGCGGCACCAATTCGCCGCGAGCGACGACCATCGCGCGCATCGTTCCGGCTGCTGCGGAAAAATCCGCCGAGGCGCACCACAGGGCAGCCATCACGAACACTGTTTTCGGCAGGGAAGTCCTCTGCACGGTGGCAGCCCGCGTTACGCTCTGCATGATTTACGCTCCTTCAGCAGCATTCAAGACCCCTGTCCGGCGCCATAAGGCACGTTATCCGAACGGACGATTCCGCGTCGGAAAAGACCTTCAGCGCAGTAGCGCTGCGCCCGTCGCAGGTGTTTTTCGACCGTCGACAACGACAGCCCCAGCTCCATGGCAATGTCCGTCGGCGCCATCCCCTGGATGCGTCGCAGCAGGAAGACCCGCTGACACATCGGAGGCAACGCCGCAATCAACTGCGCCAGTATCCTGATCTCCTCCTGACCGCTGCAGCTCAACAGTGGATCAGCAGTTCCGTCCATGCAACCCAGCCTCCCCATATCCGCGTGCAGCTGGAAGGAGACCATGCGCCGGTGCCTGGCATCATCAAACATCCTGTTGCGCGCGACGACCTTCAGGAACGCCAGGGGGCTGGATACCCGGCGCCACTCGGTGATCGTCATGACCTTCACGAGCGCTTCATGGACGAGGTCCTCGCTCTCGGAGTCATCGCCAATGATTCGGCGAACGTGGGCAAGCAGCTTGGGCCTCAAGGGCATCACGATGTGCCTGAACCAATACTGCCGTTCGGCATCGTCCGGATCCGCGCTTGCCGCCTGCTCACTGGACCGCATCATGAAGCTGCACCCCTGCAGACCGATTTTTGTTCTCCGGCACGTCGCGTCCGTGATCACCGCCGCCAATGCAGCCCTGCGCCGCGCAGGTGCCCGATTGATGAGCACGCTCCCGGACGGCAATGGAAGCCTCGAAGATCGCACGGCGGGCTGGATCGTTCGAGGTAGATCCGCGCAGGAAAATGGTAAAAATCGGCACGCTCCCCGTCGACCACATCCACACGCGGCGAAGACGACATGCCGTTCGCGATTCTTAACGTGCATCGACTCGAGGCCTGCTCCATATTCCAGAATAGAAAAGCCTTGCCTATGGAACCGGAGCTCGCGATGACCAGGCGCCGCGGAACACCTTTCATCCTTGCGATCGCTGCAGCAGTTTGCTTGCAGGCCGCAGCCCAGGCCCAGCCACAACCCGCTCCGGCCTTCGTGCGCAGCATCACCCAGGTCAGGGACGATCTCTTCAAGGTGCAAAGCGGCCCGGGTATCGGAGCGGTGACAGTTTTCCTGGTCACCAGGGAGGGCATCGTGCTCGCGGATCCCCTCAATCAGGAGTTTTCCTCCTGGCTGAAGGGGGAGCTGGCGGCACGCTTTCCGGAGCGGCCCGTGCGCTATGTGCTTGAAACCCACTACCACTGGGATCACGCCCGTGGCGGTGCGGTCTTTGCTGATACCGCGAAGTTCATCGCTCACCAGAACATGCTGAAGAACATGGATGCACGCATTCGCGATGCGCGGCCGCCGGGTGATACTGACGATCTTGACGGGGACGACCGGCTGACCCGCGAAGAGGCCCTGACGGGCACGCGCGCCCAGTTTGATCGACTTGATGGCAATGCAGATGGATTCCTGACGCAGCCGGAGATGATGTCGGAGGTGCGCCGCCCCGACATCACGTTCGCAGACCGGCATACGCTGGAGCTTGGCGACGGGCGCGTTGAACTGGTTCACGCCGGCAACCGGCATAGCAGCGACCTGTTCGACGTGTATTTTCCCGACCAGAAGGTTCTCTTTGCCCAGGACTACCTTTGGGCAAAGCGCGTGTGCTGTGGCTTCTCTTTCGACCGCCGACCCATTCGCACCGTGATGGATTCCATCCGCACGCTGGAAGCGCTCGATTTCGATGTCGTCATCCACAGTCACTGGGAGCCCGGCACGAAGGCAGATCTCGCCAATCTGAGGATTTTCCTCGAGGAACTGGAGAGGCAGGTGTCTGCGGGCATTGCAGCAGGAAAGACGCTGGATGCCATCAAGACAGACGTACGCCTGGAGCAGTACAGAAGCTGGGCCGGGTACGACCAGCAACTGCCCCAGATCATCGAGTCTGCGTACAACAGCCTTACGCGTTACTGACCGACCGACAAGCCGGCTTCCCGGCGCAGCCCGGATCCCGCTCCTGCGAAGCGTCATCCCGAGCGGGAGTCCATGCTCGCTCCCCAGTCATGCAGGGACCATGAGTAAGTCGAAACGCCGGACAAAAACCGCAGACATCGCGGCCGTCGCGTACCAGCCGCCACGCAGCCATGCTCTCGATATCGAGATATTCCCGGCTGCGACCTTGCGCAATCGCGTCACCCGCGATTTCCTGAGCATGAACGAGAGGATCCACTTCCATCTCCTGATCTTCGTGACGCGCGGGCGGTGTCTCCATTCCGTCGATTTCCAGTCCATTCGCTGCGGGAGGGGCTCAGTGATCGTGATCAACCCGGGCGAGATACATCGATTCGATCCGGGCACGGACTGGGACGGCTGGCTTGTCATGTTCCGCCCCGAGTTCCTGGCCATTCCTCCGGCGCGGGTTCGCCTTGAAGACGCCACGCCGCTGGAATCCACGGAGGGTCTGCCAGCCCACGTACAGGTTGGCGATCCGGACTTTCAATCCATCGTCAAGACGGTCGTTGCGATGTGCCACGACTCCGCGAGGTGGATCCGGAGGGATGCAGGCCATGCCCTGCTGCGCAGCCAGCTCTGCACGGTCCTCATACGCCTGCACCTGTCCAGCGGCTGGAATGGAAAACTGCCAGCCAGGTCAAATGGGGTCCGGACCTTCAACCGTTACCGGATTGCGATCGAAGACAATTTCCGGGCGAGACACGCGGTCCTGTTTTATGCAAAGGCGCTTGGATGCTCGCCAAAGAGCCTGACAGCGGCCGTGCAACAGTGCACGGGGATGGGCGCCAAGGAGTTTCTGTCCCGCAGACTCGTGCTGGAGGCAAAGCGGCTCCTCGTGCATACGAGCATGCCCGTGAATGCCATCGCGGAAACACTGGGCTTTGACGAAGGGACGAACTTCGTCAAGTTCTTTCGCCGCGAAACGGCCATGTCTCCCGGGACATTCCGGTCGCGGCAGGAGTAATGGGCGCCGGTTCCCTAGCAGGGTGAAGCAAAAGGCTATCCGTGCCGTTTGCATCTGGAGCCAGCGAAAAGCGCAGGTTTAGCTGGCTCCCGAAATCAATGAGTTGGAACTCATCGATTTCGGCGAGTCGTCCCTGACTCGGGTTATCAGGGTGCTGCAAAGGGTTTTGCATCACCCTGCTAGCTCTTGCGCGTTTGGACGCGTGCTCTCCCGCCCGCGCCGATCCGCAGCACGTAACTGATCGAGGGCAGCAGATCGGCCTCGTGATGGACCGCCATGACGACCTGCGTTCCGCCACGGGCTACCTGCTCGACCAGCTCGGCTACCTGCTTGCGGAGATCGGCATCGAGCCCGGTGAACGGCTCATCGAGCAGGAGCAGGTCCGGATGCAGCACCATTGCCCTGGCGATGAGCGCGAGCCGCATCTGTCCGTACGAAACCTCACGCGGGCCGCGCCTGGCGAGCTCCGTGAGCCCGAAGAAATCGAGCCAGCGCCGCGCGGCGCTCCGATCCGTGCGGGTGGGCGGAAAATCCAGCCCGACACTCGCATGCCGCCCCGACACCACGATCTCCTCGATGCTCGTGGCGCGGAAGTGCTCGGCCTGCAACTCCGGTGAGACAAGGCCGGTCCGCCGTTTCCACGCTTCTATCGGCGTGCCAAACGGGACGCCGCGACGTTCGATCGTGCCGCCGAGCGCGGGATGCAGGTCGCCATAGATCAGCTTGAGCAGCGTCGACTTGCCGGAGCCGTTGCGGCCCGTGATGGCCCAGTGTTCGCCAGGACGCAAGGTCCAGTCGAGGTCCTTCAGCACCGGCCGGTAGTCGCGATAGACGTTCGCGTTCCTGATCTGCACAAGCGGCGTCGTCTCCTGGCGGGCGGCAGGTCGTGTCCCGGCCTTGCGTGGCAGCTTTCCCTTTATCCGAACCGGCACTGCAATTCGGCGCGCACGTATTGCCGCAATGGGCCCGGAAGCAACGATCTGGCCCGCACGCAGATGGGCCATATGCGTGATGTTCGCGGGCAGCTCTTCTGCACGATGACTGGAAAGCACCCAGGCCGGACCTCGCGAACCCGGCTGCTCCAGCGCCTTGCGCAACAGCTTGCGGACCTGCGCATCCAGGCCATTGAAGACTTCATCAAGCAGCAGCACCTGCGGTTCGCCCGCCACGGCACGCGCGACGAGCACGAGGCGGCGCTGGCCATACGACAGGCTGAGGAACCTGCGCCGCCGCAGCGGCCAGAGACCGAAGCGGCGGAGCAGCCGCGCCACCCTTGCACATTGCGCTCGGGTGGGTCGCGTGAGGGGAATGTCTTCGTCGAACAGGCCCGTCGTCACGACCTGGTTGACGGAGAGATCCCAGTCGCGCCGCACATAACGGTCCTGACGTTCGGGACCCAGATAGGCAATGCGCTCCTTCGCCGTGGAGTCCGCATCGAGCTGGTAGGTGCGCAGTTCCTCGCCCGTTGGCGTGGGCCAGAGATCGCCCCGCAGCAGCTTGAGCAGCAGCGTCTTGCCGGAGCCATTGGCACCGACGAGGGCCCAGCGTTCGCACGAGTGCAGCTCGAAGTCGATCCGGTCCAGCACCGTGTGTCCGCCCAGCACGAGCGAACAGCGCTCGAGCTTCACGAGCGGTGGTTTCCCGGGCGCACGGGTCATGGAGCGGCGCCGATCGCCTCGACCGTGACGCGCACGGAGGGATGGTGATAGCCGCCACCGACGATCACGCCGCGCAGCGGCGAGACATCGCCAAAATCACGGCCCCACGCAAGGGCAACATGGTCGAGCCCCGCGCGAATCCCGTTGGTGGGATCGAGTTCCACCCAGCCGAGCGGTGGGCAGTACACGGCCACCCAGGCATGGGAGGCATCCGCCCCCACCAGGGACTCGGCACCGACTGCAGGCGTCGTGCGCAGATAGCCACTGACGTAGCGGGCAGCCAGCCCGAGGGAGCGCAGGCACGCGATCATCAGGTGCGAGAAGTCCTGGCAAACACCACGGCGGCTTTCGAACACCCGCATCAAGGGTGTCGACACGCTGGTTTCGCCGGGCGCGTACGTGAATTCGCGATGGAGCTTTGCCATCAATGCCTCGGCGCCTGCCAGCACCGGCCTGCCTGCGGGAAAGCATTCCAGTGCATACCGCTGGAAAACATGCTTCACCCGTACATAGGGCGATTGCATCCGGAAGCGGACGGCATCCAGTTTGCGCGGCGCCAGCGGCCGCCCGGTATAGGTCAGGTCGTCGCGAACGCGTTCCCAGCCCTCGGCAGCCGCCGCATCCGCCAGGGCACGCGCCTTGATTTCCACTACCATGCCGGCGATCACTTCGAGGCGATCATGCGGGCGATCAAACTCGAGGCGCGTGACCGTGTTGCCGAACGCATCCAGCTCATCCCTGCGCGAGGCGGGAGCCGGATCGAGCTTGATCTCGTGCGACAGGCAGGTCTGGTAGGCCGCCTTCCGGGGAGTGAGATGCAGCAGTTGCCGTGACAGCACGACATCGCCGCCATAGGCGTAGGTGGTCTCGTGCCGGACGCGATACCTGACGGTGTCGCTCACGCAGCCACCGTGTGAACATCGGCCTTCACATGCGAGAAATGCCTGAGCGACAGCCGGTCCGAGAGTCGCCCTGCAACGGCGGCCAGCGCCTCGAGCCTCGCTGCAAACACCTGCCGCGCCGACATTGCTCCATGTCCCTCGCCTTCCAGCGTGCCGAGATCGAGTTCCAGCAGCGGCGTCAGGGCATCATCGAGAGCACGTTCGATCGCGAAATCGGGGACCGCTCCGAGTGAGCGGGCCAGCCGTGCGAGTGCGTCGTGGATCGCCACCGACTGGAAGGCAAGGGCATGCGGGTTGCCACTGTCGCGAACCAGCAGCTCAAGCGCAGGCGCGAGCCGCGGCGTGGCCAGGTAGCGCGTCCGGTAGGTAATGGTGCTGCCTGCGATATCCAGCAGCCATTCGATCTCGCCTTGCGACGCAGGGTGCGGCAGGGCCAGCCTCTGGGCCAGCAGCACCGAGAGAAACTGCAGCCGTTCCAGCCGGCGCCCGAGCATGAGCAGCAGCCAGCCATCGTCCTGGGTCATGTCATCGAGCGAATGCCCGGCAAGTGCCACCAGCGGCGCGAGCAGCCGGTCCAGCGACTCACGAGGATCGGGGGGCAGCGTGTCGCGCGGCGAAGGCAGCGTTTCGTTCTGCTCCCGCTGCAAGGTGCCGATGGATGCCCAGTGTTCGGTGGAGAGCCGGCTGCGGACTTCGGTCGCGCAGTAGACCAGCCTGCGCAGGTCCGCGAGGAGGCCAACCGGATTGTCGGGATCGAAAATCGAATGGGCGACCCGCGACTCGGCCGTCATGACGCCGGATCGTTGGCAGGCCTTGACGGCGAGCTTCCACAGATCAGGGTCCACGCGCACGGCAAGCGTGGAACGCAGCAGCCGCACCTTGTCCTCGCAGCGCTCCGTGTACCGGCCGAACCAGTAGAGATTCTCGACCAGCCGCGACGGCAGGTCGTCATGGCGCACCCGCAGCCGGGCACCCGCAGCCAGATGCGGCGACTCATCGGCCGCGGGCCCGAGTACCCACACGTCCTTGCTGCCGCCTCCGCGCTGCGTCGACACGACGTCCATGCGGCTGTCGGCTGCGATGCGCGCGAGCCCGCCTGGCAGCACTTCAAACCCGTTCGCCGTCCGGATGGCATACACGCGGATCCCCAGTGCACGGGCCGCGAATCCCGGCTTTTCTCCGGCTCGCCAGACCGGCGCCTGCGAGAGATCGAGCCGTTCCTGCGCCACGTAGGCATGCGGGCGCGCCTGCAGCCGCTCGATCAGCCGCTGCCGCAAGGGTCCGCTCAGGTCGCGACCGAACACGGGCTCGAAGCGCTGGCTCGGATAAGCCGGCTTGATGACGAGGCGATCGAGATTCGCAATCACATGAGCGAGCGCAGGCCGCTCGCCACACCACCAGGTGGCGACGGAAGGCAGCAGCAGCGATTCGCCGAGCAACTGGCGCGCCGCGCCGGGCATGAAACCGAGCCAGGCGGCGGATTCGAGCACGCCGCTGCCCAACGCATTCGCGAGCATCACGCGCCCCGCCCTCGCGGCAGCCAGCAATCCCGGCACACCGAGCGCCGAGTCGGCTCGCAACTCCACCGGATCGCAGAAGTCGTCGTCGAGGCGGCGCAGGATCGCGTGCACCCGCTTGAGTCCCGTCAGCGCCTTGAGAAAGACCGTATCGCCGCGCACGGTGAGGTCGGAACCCTCCACCAGGGGCAAGCCGAGCTGGCGCGCGAGATACGCATGCTCGAAGTAGGTTTCGTTGAAGGAACCGGGCGTCAGCACGACCGCCAGCGGCGCGTCGTCTTCCCCCGCAAAGCCGAGCAGGCGCTCGCGCAGGTTGGCGAAGAAGCCATTGAGCGGCCGCACCTCGAGATCGCGGATCAGCTCCGGCAGGACACGCGCCACGATCTGGCGGTTCTCGAGCGCATAGCCCGTGCCCGATGGCGCCTGCGTGCGATCGGCAAGCACCCACCATGAACCGTCGCGTGAACGGGCGAGATCCACCGCATACAGGTGCAACCACTGTCCATTGGGTGGGGTAACACCGTGACAGGGCCAGAGGAAATTGGGATGGCCGAAGGGCAGCTCCGGCGGAACGGTGCCCGCTGTCAACAAGCTCTGCGCGCCGTAGATATCGGCAAGCAGGGCATCCATCAGCCGCGCGCGCTGCGCCACACCGGCTTCGATCTGCCGCCACTCCGCCGCCGGCAGCACCAGCGGCAGGGGATCGAGCACCCACGGACGGTCCTTGCCCTGCGGATCCGCATAGACGTTGTAGGTAACGCCGTTCTCGACGATGAGCCGCTGTGCCAGCTCGACGCCACGACGCGCAGCACGGGCCCCGTCAGCCGTCAGCCGCTCGATCAGCGGGCGCCAGTGCGGCCGCAGCTCGCCCGTACGATCCCGCAGCTCGTCATAGCGATGCGCGTCGGTTGCATAGAATTCCAGACTGTCGGCCGCCATCGCTGTCTTTGTGGTCTTGTGTCGTCGTCATGCCCTGAGATCGAGCGTAAACGGAAAGTCCGCATTCGTCGAATCGGCAGGCGCCACGGCCATCACGCCCGGCGTATGGCCGATGCGGAAGAAGCGGGCCAGCCGGCGGCTCTCCGCCTCGAAGGCATTGACCGGGAACGTGTCGTAGCTGCGCCCACCCGGATGCGCGACGTGATACTGGCAGCCCCCGAGCGACCGCTGCATCCACGTATCGACCAGGTCAAACGTCAGCGGGCCGTGGCTGCCGATCAATGGATGCAATGCCGATGATGGCTGCCACGCACGATACCGGACGCCGGCCACGAACTCGCCCGTGGTGCCGGTGGGCCGAAGTGGGAGGCGGCGGCCATTGCAGGTGACAGCATACCGGTCGGGAGCAAGCCCAGCCACCTTCACCTGGACGCGTTCGACGGAGGAATCGACGTAACGCACTGCCCCGCCGGGAGCGCCTTCTTCGCCCATGACATGCCACGGCTCGAGCGCGTGCCGGAGCTCCAGCTCCACGCCCCGGGTCGCGAAGTCGCCGTATTTCGGGAAGCGGAACTCGAAGTGCGGCGCGAACCAGTCCTGCCTGATCGGGAAACCCGCGCCGTGCATCTCCTCGATCACGTCGCCGAAATCCTGCTCGACGAAGTACGGCAGCATGAAGCGGTCGTGCAGTTCCGTGCCCCAGCGGGCCAGGCGGGCCGGCTCATACGGCTGCTTCCAGAAGCGGGACACGAGTGAGCGCAACAGCAGCTGCTGAGTCAGGCTCATGCGCGCATGCGGGGGCATTTCAAAGGCCCGCATCTCGAGCAGGCCAAGACGACCGGTCGGCCCGTCGGGGGAATACAGCTTGTCGATGCAGAACTCGGCCCGATGGGTATTGCCGGTCACGTCGATGAGCAGGTTGCGGAACAGGCGGTCCACCAGCCAGGGCGCCGGCTGCGTGCCGGTCGGCAGCTGCTTGAACGCAATCTCGAGTTCATACAGCGAGTCGTTGCGCGCTTCGTCAACCCGTGGCGCCTGCGAGGTCGGCCCCAGGAACAGGCCCGAAAACAGGTACGACAGCGAGGGATGGTTGTGCCAGTAGGCCACCAGGCTCTTGAGCAGGTCCGGCCGGCGCAGGAACGGCGAATCGTTGGGCGTAGCGCCGCCGAGCACGAAGTGATTGCCGCCACCCGTCCCGGTATGGCGCCCATCGAGCATGAACTTCTCGGTGGTGAGCCGGGTCTCGCGAGCCGCCTCGTAGAGATGGGTGGTGCGATCCACCAGCTGCTCCCAGCTGGCGGATGGATGGATGTTCACTTCGATCACGCCCGGATCCGGTGTCACGCGGAACTGCTGCAGCCGGGGGTCGCGCGGCGGTTCATAGCCTTCGAGAATGACCGGCCGTGACTGCGCTTCCGCTGTCGCTTCGATCGCCGCGACCAGTTCGAGGTAGTCCTCCACCTTGTCTACAGGCGGCATGAACACGTACAGCACCCCGCCTCGCGGCTGTGCACTCATCGCCGTGCGGGTGACGAAAGCGGCAGACTTCAGGAACTCGGGCTTCTGGCCCGCCGCGTCCGTCTTTCCCGCGCTGGCAGCAGCGGCACCGTCCTCATGCTGGCCCGCTGCCAGGGTCTTGATGAACTGACGACGAATCTCGGCATGGGACTGCAGCGGCGACACGGGCTGGCTCGGATCGGGCTGGTAGACATAGGGGTAGTCCGACTTCGACACCCAGGGCTGCGAGTCGAGGGGCAACCGGTAACCGAGCGGCGAATCGCCGGGAATCAGATAGCAACGCTCGGCACGCAGGAACCATTGACCCGTCTGCCAGCGCCGCCCGGAAGGATCGCGGCTCACGGGCAGTACGTGGCCGACGACCGCATCGAGTCCCTTGCTGAAGATGGCAGCGAGCCGCTCCCGCTCCAGCTTGTCTTCAAGACGTGACTCGAAGGGATCGACGTTGACCGGCAGCCGGCGCTCACGCCAGAGGTAGTAGAACGCGTCCTCGTAGGCGGCGAAAACAAAAGCAGGATCGAGATCGAGCCGGCGCGCCACTTCCGCCAGGAATTCGTGCGCAGTCTCCGCATCGGCGCGATAGTCGACCGATTCATCCGCCAGCAGCTGCGGGTTTGCCCAGATGGGTTCGCCGTCGCGGCGCCAGAAGCAGTTGAGCGACCAGCGGGGCAGCTGTTCGCCGGGGTACCACTTGCCCTGGCTGAAATGCGTGAGTCCCTGCGGGGCGTACTTGTTGCGCAGCCGGTGATACAGCGTCGCTGCGAGGCGGCGCTTGTCGGGACCCATGGCCGTCGTGTTCCATTCAGCGCCATCCGGATCGTCGCTCGACACGAACGTCGGTTCGCCGCCCATCGTGAGTCGGACATCGTTCGCGGCCAGGCCGGCATCGATGCGCACTCCCAGTTTTTCGATCTCTGCCCATTGCTCTTCGGAATAGGGCTTGGTGACACGTGGCGCTTCCCAGACGCGGCTGACCTTCATCGAGTGATGGAACTCGACTTCGGACTTGTCGACTGCTCCGGTCACGGGCGCTGCCGAAACGGGCTCTGGCGTGCAGGCAAGCGGAATGTGTCCTTCGCCGGCGAGCAGGCCCGAGGTCGGATCCAGACCGATCCAGCCGCCGCCCGGCAGGTAGACCTCGACCCACGCATGGAGATCGGTGAAGTCCTGCTCCGGGCCCGAGGGCCCGTCGAGCGACTTCACGTCGGCGACCAGCTGGATGAGATAGCCGGAGACGAAGCGGGCCGCATAGCCCAGGTGACGCAGCAACTGCACGAGCAGGGCCGCCGAGTCCCGGCACGAACCCGACGCCTTATGCAGTGTCTCTTCGGGCAGCTGCACACCGGGTTCGAGGCGGATGAGGTAGCGGATGTCTGCAGCGAGCTTGCGGTTCAGGCTGACAAGGAAATCGATCGTCCGGACCGGATCGCGCGGGATGCTCTTCAGGTACGCCGAGATCAACGGGGTGGCTGGCGCCTTGACGAGGTACGGCACCAGCTCCCGCTTCTCGCCGGCGTCATAGGTC
>JANNNQ010000020.1:0-27550 GCA_031398625.1 Pseudomonadota bacterium | reverse complement strand
GCAGTTGCTGAAGCGCGAGGGCAAGCGGTTTGCGCTCGCGACGCAATGCATCGGCGGAGGGCAGGGCGTCGCGACCGTGCTCGAGTCCGTTTGATGCCGTGCCTCGGGCTGACGGGTTGAGCTTGACTCGCCAGGTGAACTGCCGGATCGTTGCGGCCGCTCAGATACCTGCGTGCCGCATGGATTCCACCGACCTCGTTTTCATGTCCCGTGCCCTCGAACTTGCCCGCGCGGCTGAAGCGGCGGGCGAAGTGCCGGTGGGCGCCGTCATCGTGCGGGAGGGACAGGTCATCGGTGAGGGATCCAACCGGCCGATCTCGGCGCATGACCCGACGGCGCACGCCGAGATCGTGGCGATGCGGGCCGCTGCGCAAGCGATCGGCTCCTACCGACTGCTCGACACGACGCTCTACGTCACGCTGGAGCCCTGCGCGATGTGTGCGGGTGCCATGGTGCATGCGCGCGTCAGGCGTCTGGTTTTTGCCGCGCGTGATCCGCGTGCCGGTGCGGCGGGCAGTGTGTTCAACATCGCCAGCAATCCCGTGCTCAATCATTCCATTGAGTGCGAGGAGGGGGTGCTTGCGGAAGAATGTGCCGCGCTGCTCAAGGGCTTCTTCCGCGCCCGCCGCTGATCAGATACCGGTCGGCTCCGCAGGTTCTGGCGGTCGAGCGGCCGGTCGGCCGGTGTCTGCGGCAACCCAGTCGAGAATGGCCATGTACGTCTGGATGTTCTGGACGAAGCGAACGGGTTCCCAGCCGCGTGCATAACCGCGCTTCACCTGCGTGTACCAGCGCTCCTGCGTCAGCAGCGGCAGGTGTTCCCGAACATCTTCCCACCGGTCCGGATTCTTGTCGTGCATCTGCGTCAGGATGCGTGCGTCCTCGAGATGCCCGAAGCCGACGTTGTAGGCGGCGAGCGCCATCCAGGTGCGGTCAGGTTCGGGAATACGCGCCGGAACCTTCTCCTTCACGTTCATGATGTAACGGGCTCCCCCGAAGATGCTGGAACGCGGATCCAGCCGGTCCGCGATGTCGAGTCCGCGTGCCGTGTCTTCCGTCAGCATCATGAGGCCGCGTACACCGGTGGGCGAAGTGGCCGTGGGATCCCACCGCGATTCCTGGTAACCGATGGCCGCAATCAGCCGCCAGTCCACGCCTACCTGCGAGCTCGCTTCGTGGAACCAGTCACGGTAGGCCGGCAGCCGCGTCTGGATATGGTTCAGGAAATCGCGCGACTGCAGATAGTCGAAGCGGTCCGTATTGCCGTAGTAGCGGTCGAGCACGGCCGCGAGCCGGCCTTCGGCCTTGAGGGCGGCGAAGAACGCGGTCGTGCGGTTCAGGAGGCTGGCGTCGCGCGAATCCACCAGCCAGGCCAGCGACTTCGCCGGGGTAAGGTCAAAGGCGATGCGAATCTCCGGATGAAAGCCGCGGCTGATGGCGAACTCGTTCGAATCTGCGACCGTGTAGTCGAACTCCCGTCGAGCCAGGCGATACAGCAGCTCTTCGGTCTCCGCTTCCGGGTTCTCCACCCACACGAGGTCCGGGTGCGCGGGCAGCATCTGCTCAAGGGTTGCTGCATGGGCACTGCCCGCAACCACCTCGATATGGCCGCGATTGGCCTGGTCGAGATTGCGCGGGCGCGCCGTGTTCTGGCGGAAGACGAGGTGTTCCTTCACCTCCTGGAAAGCCGGTCCGAAGCTGGTGCGCGCTGGAACAGGTTGGCCGCGCGTCAGGCTGGCGGCGGCGATGTGGGCCCGGCCGGAAGCCAGCTCGTCCATGACATCGACGACGGTGGGCACGCTATAGATGTAGAGCTTCACCCCAATTTCGCCGGCAAAGCGGGTAGCCAGGTCGAACTCCGGTCCCTGTGGTCCGGACGCCCCGAGATAGTAGGTGCTGGGGCTGTTGCGCGTTACCACACGCAATTCTCCCGCCGCGAGGATCTGCTCAAGAACGCTGGCCGGCCGGGTACACGTCCCCAGCATCAGCACGGCGATCAGGCCCAATGCAGCTTTCAAATGGCGGGTTCCTGTGACTGGCTTGCCGCGAAAGCCGGAGCACTTCCGCGGCGCGCTAGTATAGAATACGCGCCGCTTTCGATTGGTCGGCTTCTGTCACAGTCTGGCCTTTCGGATCAATGGCTTGCAGAGTTTCGGAGAGGTGGCAGAGTGGTCGAATGTACCTGACTCGAAATCAGGCGTGGGCTTACGCCCACCGTGGGTTCGAATCCCACCCTCTCCGCCAATAAGTCTTCAGAATCAATGACTTACAGAGAAGTCCCCTATATTCCGGCCGAAAGGCCGGAAATTTCTGAAAGCCTCACTGCAGAGCCTCGTTTTAGAGCCTCATGCGGGCCATTTCGGAGGCGCTTTCTCTGGGCGTTTCCAAAGAGTGGGCATTTACGATGCAACCATCGTCTCACTCCGTCGGATTTGAATTTCTTGCCACGCCGCAAGTAGATTAGACCCTCAATTCTGGCGGGCTACGCCCTGAGCAGCGTGAGTGTTGCAGATCGACCCCGCGCGTGCGGCGGCGGCACCTACGAATCTAGATACCCTGTGATCGCAGTGATGCCAATGGTGGCAGCACTATGAATAGACTTAAATGGACTGTCCCTCATGTCGGTCTCTCTCAGCTGGATAACCGCTCTATTCCAGATGCGGGTGCACCACCTCTCAACGGCACCGCTCGACCGATGCGTCGGAGTAGCCCGATACCGACCCAGCAATCCGAAAGGCCCAGGATGACGAATGCCATTGATTCGGCACGTTGACTCAGGATTTGCGCCCACTCGCTGAGGTCCATACTCGATGGCGCGGGGCGCACTTGGGGATGTGTGTGCCATTCCCCGACATAGTCAAGGGTGCGACGACTGCGCTTCCATCCGGCGAGTGCGATGTGCTCGTGTGATGGGTCTCGACGGTGAAAGCCATACCGCATCCGAAGATCCTACGGGCCCGGGATGGTCGCATCGATGACGTGCAGATGTGGGCCGCGCCGGTAGCCGAGAAGAATCCCGCCGGCCTCCGCTGTTAACCGGCGTGCAATTCTGACCAGGCAAGGGGTGTAACCGGCGTCCAAAATTGACCACCCCGTACCCTGCATGGACCTTGAGGCCGTGCAGGGAGAACTGGGGTGCTATGCGTGGAGACGATCGGGAAGATCCGGCGGCGACGCCTGGTGCAGGAGGAGTCGATCAGCGCGATTGCGCGGGATCTGCGTCTCTCGAGGAACACGGTGAAGCGGGCGCTGCGCGTGGAGGGAGAGGCGTTCGAGTATCGGCGCAAGCGCCAGCCACAGCCGAAGCTGGGGCCTTATGTAGCGACGCTGGATGAGTGGCTGGAAGCTGAGCAGAAGTTGCCTTCGCGCGAGCAGCGCACGGCGCAGCGATTGTACGAGGCGCTGTGCCTGGAGGGATATACGGGCGCAGTGGACGGCGTGCGCCGTCACATGCGAGCGTTCGAACGCGCACGACGTCCGGTCGCGACCGCGTTCATCCCGCAAAGCTTTGCGCCTGGCGAGGCGTACCAGTTCGACTGGAGCCACGAACACGTCGTGCTCGGCGGCGTCGAGCAGGTGGTCAAGGTCGGTCATCTGCGTCTGTGCCACAGCCGCGCGTTCTTCCTGGCGGCCTACCCGCGCGAGAGCCAGGAGATGGTGTTCGACTCGCATGCGCGGGCGTTCGCGTTCCTGGGCGGCGTGCCCCGGCGCGGGATCTACGACAACCTCAAGCCCGCAGTGGATGCGATCTTCATGGGTCGTGAGCGGCGCTACAACCGTCGGTTCCTGGCGATGTGTAATCACTATCTGATCGAGCCCACGGCCTGCACGCCGGCCTCGGGCTGGGAGAAGGGACAGATCGAGAACCAGGTGGGCAACGTGCGCGAGTGGGTGTTTACCCCCAAGCTGCGGTTCAATGATCTGGCCGAGCTGAACGTCTACCTGGCCGATCGCTCGCTGCAGCTGGCGCGTGAGCGCGCCCATCCGGAAGAGCCTGAACGCCGGATCGCTGAACTCTGGGAAGAAGAACGCACGGCGCTCCGCGCCTTGCCTGTCCCGTTCGATGGCTTTGCCGAGAAGAGCGCCCGCATCTCGGCGACCTGTCTGGTCAACTTCGAGCGCAACCGCTACAGCGTGGAGAGCCGGTATGTCGGCCAGGTGGCGAGCGTGCGCGCCTATGCTGACCGAATCGTCGTGCACTGTAGTGGTCAGATCGTCGGCGAGCATGCGCGTTGCTTCGAGCGCGGGCGCACGCTGTACAACCCGTGGCATTACGTAGCGGCGCTGGAGCGCAAGCCTGGAGCGCTGCGCAATGGCGCGCCGTTCAAGGACTGGAACCTGCCGGGGTCGATGACGCGGCTGCGCGAGCGGCTGGCGCGTCACAGCGATGGGGATCGGCAGTTCGTCGACATCCTGTCGATGGTGGCTCTCTACGGGTTGGACGCCGTCGCCGATGCCTGCGCCGCGGCGCTCGATGAGCAGGTCGTTAGCAGCGCGTATGTTGTGAACCTGCTGCACCGGGCTGCCGAGCCCGAGCGCCCCGCGCCCCTGCAGGCACCTGAGGCGCTGAAGCTCAAGACAGAGCCGGCTGCCAACTGCGATCGCTACGACCAGCTGCTGCGACCACGTGCGGTCGTCAACCTTGTTCCCATCCCATCACCGGAGGACGTCTATGCAAGCCCCCCTGATCGAACAGATGAAGGCGCTGCGACTGCGCGGCATGGCCAACGCGCTGGAGGAGAGCCTGACGGCCCTCTCCCAGAAGAAGCTGGCACCGACCCGCTGGCTGGAGCAACTGCTTCAAGCTGAGATCGCCGAGCGGCAGGCTCGTTCCTACCAGTATCAACTTCGGCTGGCGCGGTTCCCGATGCCGCGCGATCTGGAGGCGTTCAACTTCCAGGAATCGGCGGTGAACGAGACCCAGATCCGCCAGCTCCACAGCGGCGAGTACCTGACGACCGCCCGCAACATCGTGTTCGTCGGCGGCACGGGCACCGGCAAGACGCATCTGGCGACCGCGCTGGCACGCCAGGCGGTGCTGCAGGGCAGGCGGGTGCGGTTCTATAGCGTCGTGGATCTGGTCAACCAGCTCGATGCCGAGAAGCGCGAAGGCAAGGCCGGGAGACTGGCCAGCCGGCTGCTCTACCAGCACGTCATCGTGCTCGATGAGCTCGGCTATCTGCCGTTCGCGCAGGATGGCGGTTCACTCCTGTTCCATCTGATCAGCAAGCTCTACGAGCGCGTCTCACTGATCGTCACCACCAACCTGTCGTTCGGAGAATGGAGCAGCGTGTTCGGCGACGCCAAGATGACCACGGCGCTGCTCGACCGGCTGACGCATCGTTGCGAGATCATCGAGACCGGCAACGACAGCTACCGGTTCAAGAAGAGAAGCTGAGATCTGCGCTTAGGACTCGCCATGGAAGCCGAAATCAAGCTGCCAACAGGGCGCTTCCCCTGGTCAATGTTGGGCGCCGGTAGGTGGTCAATGTTGGACGCCGGTTGACAATTTGGCGGGTGGGATGGAACCCACGGGACCCGTGGAGTTCGACAAAATTGCCGCGAGCAATTTTGGCCATTGTTCATCGCTCGCCTGGGCGGCGATTAGCGATGGCCCAGCAGGGGCGGCGGCCACGGACGGCGAGCCGCAATCCCACCCTCGACACGGGGTCTACAAAATCGTACGGAACGACTTTGGACTCCCATTGGCATTACGTTGACTCCGCTCGTCCACTGACCTGAGTCGACCAAGAAGCATGATCTAAGGAAGCTCTGATTTACCTGCATGTGCTAGGCGAACAGCGATGCAACTGATTGAAAGACCATGATCGAAAATGCGTCGACAGTTTCAGATGGCAGTATTTCAGAGGTTCCCTAAACGTGTCCTCAGCCATGGCCGAGGAAGCCGCCAACTGATGAAGCAGTTTCTGGGTCAGGCAATGGGCTGGTGACTCGCCGACTGATGTACAGGTCTTCCGTTCGAACCCGAAATGAGGTAAGTCTTGGCAAAACATTATTAGATAGCGTAGGGGGGCGGCTTGGCCCATTTCATCACGCGGATGACCGTGCATACCGGCGTTCATGGCCAGTCCATAGACGTGGAGACCCCATTCACCCAACGATCGCTAATCCGCCGCTACTCTTTTGCGCTGCGATTCTTTCTCACCCTTGCCCTACTAGCCTGGCTTGTCTACCAAGTGGATGTGCGCGCAGCGCTCGACCTTTGGCTTAACGTCTCTCCCGGCTGGCTCGCCTTTTCGATCGCCATAATGGCCACTGCGAGAGTCGGACGATGCACAAGCTGGGCTCAGATCCTCAAGCTTTCAGGTTTTGCCCGCCCTGGCTTGTATTCCAGGCTCATACGCCTCTACTTTGCTGGCGGTTTCGTGGGAGCCGTCTTTCCGTCGAGTGCGACCGCGGACGCCATGCGCGTATTGTTGGCGCAGCGGCTTCTGCGAGCATCGCTCGGCGAGCTAACTGCATCTGCCTTTTTGCTGAATGCGCTTACCTGCCTGGCTGCTTGTACGGTGGGTTTGATTGGCATCGGTTTGCTATTGATGGAGGCTGATTTAGGCCATCTCGACTTTCTGCCAACGGCCGCCGCCGTTTTTGGCGGCTTCTTTATAGCAATAGCGGGTTTGTGCGCCGCCGCAGCGTGGATCTCTAGGAATCTGCCAAATCGAGTTTGGCCCATACAGGTCCCGGTCAAGGTGAGACTTTTCGTAGAAGAGTTGTTCGCCGTACTTAGTAGGCTGAAGCAGCCGGTGCGGCACCTCCCCCCGCTGCTGGCCCTCGCCATTTTGGCTCTGCTATGTGTCGTACTGAGCATGATCGGCTTAGGGATTGGCCTCGGTATCGCCGTTCCCTTCGCGGCGTATGTCGTAGCTGTCCCACTCACAATGATGGTTTCCTTGTTGCCGGCGTCGGTCCTGGGATTCGGCGCGCTGCAGCTGTTTCATGTGTATTTCTTTCGTTACTTCGGCATAGAGGAAACCGAAGCGCTGGCTATATCTGCGCTCCAAACCACGGTCGCTGTAGGCATTCATATCGCACTGGGAGCAGGGTTTTTCTGTTCATTGAAAGGCTGCGACAAGTCGTCCGACGAATAGCACGCTCCTTCACTGAGCGCTTCTACGGATGGATCCAATCCCTCGGCATGGGGGTCCTCTCGACTCGGCTGGCAGCACGACTGTCGCCTGAATCGACTTAAACGTCGGTCGCCCCACCCACCCGCGAACTGCGCAGGCTCCCTGTCCTCTGCCTTCTGATCCATGCAGACGCGATGCGTAGCCCCACTGTTGCTTGCGCCTATGCGCCCCTTGCCAAAGCGTATAGACAGTGGCAATAATAACTAAGCAGTTACTAACAAATCGAAGCGTGCTGGAACCAACCGATACGCACTTTAGGGGGCTACCGATGAGTCGCATACAAAGAATTGCCGAGGTTTCGCGCGCGCGCGAACATCGTGCCCTTCGCGCCGCGATTCTTGCGGTCCTCGCCTCCGCGGGTACCATGGAATTTGCTGCAGCGGCTGAAGCGCCGGCGCTGGAGGAAATCATTGTTACTGCGGAGCGACGAGCGAACTCCGAACAGACGACAGCCATTTCGATGGACGTCCTAACGGGGGAGGCATTGGCCGAGAGCCGCACCCAGACCATCTCAGACCTTCAGAATGCAACACCGTCGCTGGTCATCAACACGAACGGGATCAGTCAGGTTGTCAATATACGTGGCATCGGTAATTCGGCGACGACACCTACCGTTACCGTTGGCGTTGGCATTTACACTGACGGCTTGATGGCCGGGGAGACCCAGAATATCGGTTCCGCGTACTTCGACGTGGATACGATCGAAGTCCTTCGTGGTCCCCAGGGCACTTTCGTTGGCCAGGCGTCTACCGGCGGCGCAATCCGCATCAATTCGCAACGTCCAAACTTCAACGGCGTCAACGGCTATGCAGAAGCCGTGTATGGCAGCTACGAGAACACAAAATTCGCCGGGGCCATCAACTTACCGGCAACAGATACATTGGCGGCCAGGCTTGCTTTCAATTCCGAACAGAAGCAGAGCTATTTCCGCAACATTGGCTCCATCCTTGGTCTCCCCGGGGCCGTTCCAATGCGGTCGCCGGGTAAGACCGAGGACCGCAACGCCCGCGTAAGTCTGCTTTGGCAGCCAAGCGAACAGTTTGAGGCAATGGTCCGCGCCGAGTTCAACAGTACTGACCATGACGGCCCTTCGACCCAGCCGAACCCACGCATCTTCAATGCGCCCGTCGCTGGCCAACCCGGCGTTACCACTCCCATTCGCTCGCAGTACTGGAACTATGACGATCCGGCTCACGATCCCTGGATCATCAACCACAATCTTCTACACGTGCAGGACACATCGATAGCAAACCGGTTCAGTGTGGACCTCCGATACAGGTTCGCGAGCGGTCTCGAGCTGCGCTCGTTGTCCGGCTATCAGCATAACGACATCCGTGATATCGAGGATGCGGATGCCAGCAGCGCTACGACAACGCCAACTCAAGTCGATATCGGTCCGGAAAACAACTACTACTCGCAAGAGTTCAACCTTCTATCTCCGGACGGGCCGCTGAACTGGGTCGTGGGAGCAAGCTGGTTCTACCGCAATACGCCGACCATCAACGGTGGAGTCCGCTATCCAACGTGTGGCATCAATCAGGGCACAGGCGTATTCACACCCTGCGCCGCGGATCCGAATTTCACGTCCTATGGCTTCAACGACAACCTAAGCGTAGCTCGCATGGGCGGGCTTTTCGGGCAGGTAAACTGGCAGTTGAACAACCAGTGGCAAGTACAGGCTGGCGCTCGCTACAGCCGCGACAGCAACTTCGCGCGGGGTGGCGGTTCGCGGGCACCTACGGCAACTCCGACGGCCGGTACGGTGACGTCGCCCTGCTCGGCCGCCATTCTCGCCCTGGTTCCGGCCGGCAACTACAACTGCACCTACGGCCCGGTGACAAGTGGCGCCTATGAGGGGAGCGAGGTCACTTGGAAGGTGGGCGCGAACTGGACACCGTTCGGTCTTGGCAGTGACCAATTCTTCTACGCGTTCTACGCGCGAGGTTACAAGCCCGGAGGCATCAACGGTACGGGCCGGGAGTACGCCGAGGAGCAGGTCGATGACTACGAGATTGGCTGGAAAGGCGAACTGTTTGACAATAGGGTCAGGGTCCAGCTGGGTGGTTACTGGATGGAATACGACAACATGCAGCAGCAAGGATTTTCTGCTCCTGTCGGCCTGCCGTCTGCCGCCAACCAGGTGACGAACATCGGTGATTCCACCATCCGTGGCGTCGAATTCGAGGTGCAGGCCTTATTGCAGGGTTTCACCATCGGCTTCAATACAGCCTATATCGATTCCGAGCTTGGCGATGTCTCTATAATCGATTCGCGCGCATTGCCCCCGGCGGGACTCATTCCGACAGGCCAGACGTTTGGCGCGGTACAGTGCGCCGCAGGGGCCACTACCGGCTGCTTCGACTATGCGGGAGTGAACGGCGGGCCTAGCTATTACGTGAATTTGTCGGGGATCCAGAATGTGTACTCGCCGGAGCTCACTTACACCTTCAGCCTCGCCTACGCTTGGGACATTGGTCAAGGCACATTGCGCCCCAGTGTCAACCTCAGTCACACAGACAAGCAATACACGACGCTCTTCCAGGACGACTTCTTTTCTCTCGATGAACGGAACTTGCTGGGTGCATCAGTCGCCTACGATTTGGATACGTGGCAGTTCCAGGCCTATTGCATGAATTGTTCTGACAAGACGTACATAGCGGCAGTCGATACCCGCGCACCGTTCAGCGTGTACTACGGCGCGCCGCGACAACTTGGTTTGCGTATAAGGAAGACCTTCTAGCGTCGGAGCCTGCCACCCGCCTAGGCGGACAGTGGATTGCGCGGCTCACCTTGAGCCGCGCAGAGCCGAGCCCGAACATCGTCGTAGATAGCACCGGCGACATTGGCTGAGTTGTTGACCGGACAATTCGCTGCCGATGTTCGTGAGGTATGGCATTATTTCCCTTAGGTTCGGTGCGTTGGCGGTCTGCTTTGCGCCTTAGGATAGTCGCCGCCCCTCGCGCGCGACTACGACCCGTTCTTGCAAAGAGTAGAAACGATCCACGATGGCGAGAAAAAAGCAGGTTAGTGATGAACAACTAGTGGAAACAGCTCGGGCAACATTCCTCGAACTCGGTCCTCATATTTCAGTCGCTGTTATTGCCAAGCGTCTCGGGGTGACGCCTGCTGCTCTGTTTCACAGGGTTGGTTCTAAGGAAGAGCTGCTGCGTCGAGCACTGCGTCCACAGCCGCCCCCCGAGCGGTCCATATTGCAGTCTGGGTACAAGGTGGGCGTGCCTGCGACCCATCAGCTGATCGAGATTCTGACCGGGTTATGTCGATTCATGGCATCTGGCGTCCCGGCCATATTCTTGATGCACGCTGGGGGAGTTCCGACTCCAGCGGATAAGAAAGGAGAGCCTTATAGGGAACCCCAAATGATTGCGATGAGACGTGAGCTGGCAGGCTGGATGACGCAGGCGTTTAAATCGCAACGGATGGCAAAGCCGCGAGCGGAAATTCTTTCCCACGCCCTGCTTGGTACGCTTGAAGCACGCTTCATGCATGCGTATCTGCACGGAACTGAGTTCAGCGAAGCGAACAACCATGCATTTGTGAAGAACCTTGTCGCGGAAATCTTGGGTTGATGTCCAACATTGCCGCTCATCAGAAATAGAGCGGGTAGCGAGCTAGCCGGGTGCGAACATTGTCGGACCTGTTCGTTTCGATTGGCAACGTCCCCAATAGATTGCCGCAACAAGAAGAACGGCCAGTGCCAGTGGTGGCCGCGAGGCAAGCAATAGCGGGTTTCCTTCTCGGGTTCTTCTCTGTACCCCTGATTCACGGATTCACGGGTTTGGTCAAGAAATCCGGAATGTTACTGGCATCAATGGTGGCAGGATCCCAATGCTCGTATAGTTTCCCATCCTTTACGCGCCAGGTGTCATACCAGAACGACTCGTAAAAGTCGCCCGGATTTAAAGGATCCGGCTGATATCGCTTTTGGATTACCGTAACAACATCGCCCTCAGCCATCACCAGATAGCGTGGATCATTCGCGGGTCTCCCTGCGATGCTAGGTTGAGGAGCAGCCGGCGGTTGTTGGGCCCGATATTGCTGTAGCAGTTTGAACTCCTCGCGACCCTTAGTTGCGTTCAGTTCGCCAAACTTCTTGAACACTGGATTGTGCTGGATGTAGTCCGGATGCATGAGCTCGTAGCGCTCATCCGGTGTAATACCGTCCCGGAAAAACTCTAGAACCACGGCCTTATTCTTTTCCTCCAAAGCTTGCTGTTCCAGAGCGGTGGTGGCTACTGCGGGAACCGCTGTCGTTTCCTCGTTCTCTCCAGGAGCTTCGCCGCATGCCGCCACGAACAAACTGGCAGCCATGAGTAAACCCAGACTCGTGTTGCGAATGACCATTGCTTTTCTCCTCAAGCATTTGCCCACTTTGCGGGCGGCACCCGAACTGTCAACGAAGTAACACTTGGCTTGCCGGACCCCGCTGTTTTCACTCACTCCGAATTTTCGGCCGGTCGAAAGGAACAGATCAGCCAACTGGCGTTGACGCCAAATAGCACGCGACGCCCTTGCATTCCCATTGTAGATTGATTTCTAATTAAGCAGTTACAAATAAGCTTACAGGGTTCCAAAGTTCCGAGCCGGGTATTTCTATGCAAGGAATGAAGTGTCACTGGTGTTCGCGCAGGGGCCTATTGACCGTTTGTTGGGTCGGGATGGGACTGCTCGTTGGGGGCGTCGTCGATGCATCGCAGCAGACAACCCTCGAGGTCCTCGCGCTCCGGGAGAATGTCCACCTCATAACAGGGGCAGGTAATAACATCGTCCTACAGACAGGGGACGATGGAGTTCTCGTCATTGGCGCCGGAAACGGCAAAGCGACGGAAGCAGTTCTGGCGGAGATCCGGAAAATATCGAATAAACCCATCCGGTATCTGGTCGATACGGGACCGAATGCCGAGGAAGTGGGTGGCAACCAAGCCATCGCCGCTGCCGGCGAACGATTCGGTGCCATTCAGACTGGAGGCATCTTCAACGAAGGAGCCATCATTGTCGCCCACGAGAACGTGATGAATCGCATGTCTGATGCGCCGAGCGACGCCTGGCCATCGGAAACGTTTTTTACGAGCTTGAAAACGATGTTTCTGAATAACGAAGGTATTGAAATCCGCCATCGGCCCGCGGCGAGCTCGGATGGGGTGACTACGGTTTTCCTCCGGAGGTCGGATGTGATTGTTGCCGGCGAGTTGATTGATGCCGATCGATTCCCGCAGATCGATGTTGCGCGCGGCGGGAGCATCAATGGCTTGCTCAAGGCGCTGAACGAGCTTGTATGGGAGGCCATTCCGCAAGTACCGCTGGCATGGCGTGACGGGGGTACCTTGGTGGTGCCGGCCCGGGGCAGGGTCTACGAGAGAGACGATGTTGTGCAGTACCGCGACATGCTCACTGTGATTCGAGACCGTGTTCAGGCGCTGATCCAGAAGGGAGCGACGAAGCAACAGGTCATCGCCGCAAATCCTGCAATTGGCTATGTCAGGCGGTATGGCTCTGACAAAGCATGGGACGCAAACGCGTTTGTCGAAGCGGTCTATGAAAGCCTGATGGAGGAAAATCCATGACAAACACCAGGCGTATACGGGGCTGTGTCACCGCCATCGGAATTGTGCTCTTGGCAGTCCGAATGTTCGATCAGGTTGCCGTGGCGGGCCAGGCGCCCGCTTCCCCGCCGATTCCGACATCTGCGCAAGCGTCGGCACCGATTGATCTTACGGGCTACTGGGTTTCAATTATCACAGAAGCTTGGCGCTTCCGAATGGTTACGCCCGCCAGGGGAGACTACGCCAGCATTCCCATTACCAAGGCAGCGTTCGATGCGGCAGATCAATGGACCGCTGACAAGGACATTGCCAGCGGCGATCTGTGCAAATCGTATGGGGGTGCGGCAATGCTGAATATCCCTGGGCGGCTGCACATTACCTGGCAGGATGAGAATACCTTGAAGGTCGAAATGGATAACGGGCAACAAACTCGACTGCTCCACTTCAACAAGGGCGAACCAGGCGCACGCTCCCGTCAGGGCTATTCCACAGCGGAATGGGTCAACGTTCCACGCCCCGCGGTTGCGGCAGAACGTGGCGCTGCTGTGCGGAAAGGACCTGGAATGGGCACACTCAAGGTCCAGACCACGAACATGCTGCCGGGATACCTGCGAAAGAATGGCGTGCCGCACAGCGCAGACGCAGTGGTAACTGAGTACTGGAACGTCCATGTGGAAACAGATGGCAATCCCTGGATCGTTGTAACCGTTGGCGTCAAGGATCCGCAGTATCTGCTCGAACCCTATCTCACGACTCCGAATTTCAGAAAGGAGCCTGATGGATCGAAGTGGAGTCCTGAGCCTTGCGGGCTCGACTGACCGGCTGCATCAACCAAACAGGACGCCATTCATGAAAATGCGCATCTCGACATTCGCATCCTTTTTGATACTGGGATTTCTGTTTACGATTCAGGTGTACGCGCAGGCGGATCTCGATCTGTCAGGCGTCTGGACGCAAAAGACGCATGAAGATTGGCAGGAAGAAGGGGATGGCCCCGATCTCGGAGACTTTCTTGGCCTGCCGGTTAACGATGAAGCAAGAACCCGCGGGCTGAGCTATTCGGCATCTCAACTTGCATTGCCGGAACGACAGTGCCTGTTTTACGCCCCCAACTATATTGTGACCGGCTTGCAGGGGCTGAATATCTCCGCAGACACCGATCCACTCACGGGGCGGGTTAACGCATGGGTCATTGGTGCAATCGTTGATCGGGGAGTGATGCATATCTGGATGGATGGCCGCAAACCCCCACCCGAGAATGCTCCCCGCCCGGTCGGAGGATTTTCGACCGGAGAATTGATTGGCAACACACTTAAGTCCGTGACGATCCGATCGCGGCAGGGGTATGTTCGTCGCAACGGAACACCGAGCAGCGACCGCGCCATCTACACAATGCATATAACGCGCTACGACGACATACTCACGGTGACCGGTACTGTCGACGACCCGGTCTATTTGACCGCGCCGCTCGTTCGCAGTCGAGTTTATGTATTGAACCCATCGAACGTACCGTCGCGCACCACGTTGCCGTGTGTGCCTACGGCAGAGATTCCCTCGCTGGATGGAAGTGGAGCGGTACCCCATGTCGATCCGGTAACCAACACTGTCGCTGAGGACTTCGCTCGCACCTACGGTTTGCCTCTTGAAACCGTGATGGGTGGAGCAGCAACGATGCTTCCCGAGTACCGGTCGTTTCTGAAGGGGAAGTACCAGCGTCCTGAGGCGTGCACTCGCTACTGCTGTGGTTGGGCAGGGAACGGTAATGCCGCGTTGGCACTTGCGTGTGAGATTACCGCCACCCCTCGTCCGCGATCGACAGTCAGGCCGTTGCCCTAACGTAGGAGGTTGGCCGTGACATCTACCAAAAGCTTCTTGTAGGGCTTAAGGTAGGCCGTGAGTCGTCTATCGAAGTGATCGGCCTCGAACTCAGCCGCGCAGCTGATGGATGATGCGCCGGGAGTGCGCGTGCACCTCGCGGATCTCGGGGTCATCGAGCTCGGGCACGCGCCGGCCGACGCGCGGGGTCTCGGGAAGGGTGGTGGCACGGGCGAGGATGTCGCGCACGATGGCTTTGGCGTTGAGGGGCGGGACTTTGGCGATGTAGTCGTGGATCGCTTTCAAGTCCGCCCGCGCCCGCTGTGACCAGCGAGCCGCACTCACCAGGCTTCGATCTCGCTGGCCAGTTCGCTAGTGGACAAGGTGCGTCCGGCGTCGATGTCCTTCAGGCCCAGCTGGACCTTGCTGACCACGTAGAGCCGGTAGACGATCTCATCGAGGGGCACGTCGTCAGGGAGCTGTTCGATAGCGTGCAGCGCGTCCTGCTTGGGTGTCTGGGCATGCATGTCAAGGCTCCTGTCGACTGGTCATGGCGATACCGGGGATGTCGGCGAGCTGCGTGTAGAAGGCTTTGTTGATGACGGCCATGGGATCGACAACAGAGGTGACTGAAGTGCCGAGCATAGGGGGGGCTCCGGGCTGGCGATCCACTAACCGCTGGCGGGGTCCTTTCGCCTTCGGACAGCGGCGCCCGCAGCCCGGCCGCGCGACTTCGCTACGAGCGCCGGGAAATACGGTGCATCACGCAACCAGAAAGCCTCGCTGGCAGGCCAGTTCACGAAGTTGCGGAAGGTTGCTTTCGTCGACGCCGGCACCGTTGAATCGATAATCCGAATAGTCCGCCACATGGCCAGGATTGTTGCGGGAAACCCGCGAGAAGACCGCGATCTTTTCGCAGGGTTCGCTGGCAGACGTCAGCGGGGGCGTCCTGGACGCCCGATGGATCAGCCGCATGTCGAAGAGCACCACATCGCCCGGCTGGACCGGAATGTCGCAGGTATCGGGCGGCGTCCAGTGCGCGGGGTCGGCGGCCAGGCCGCCGGTGCCACGGTTCTTCCGCATCTCGACGAAAGGGTCGGTCGCCCGATGGCTTCCCGGCACCACGCTCAGTCCGGCGCCCGCTTGCAGGTAAATGCCGACGGTAAGCATCCGCCACCCCGGTTCCCGGTGTGATGACTTACCCGCACACTCCGACGTCGTGGTGTCTGTATGCCAATCCGGAAAATACCCCCAATGGGCGATCGAGTCGCGGGTCAGCACGAATGGATCCCCCAGCAGCCGGTGCAGCGTAGCCACGATTCGCGCGCCGCAGAAAATCCTGAACCAGTCGGGGTTGGCCTGGTAAAAGTCAGGCCAGATCGCCCTGCAAGGTGTCGTTCCGGTCTGGATGCCCACACCGGAATTCGCCATCGACTCATGCCGCGCAAGCTCCGCAGTCAGGAACTCCCTGAGAGAGAGCACCTCCTTCTCTTCTATGGCGTCCTTGAGTAAAAGGAACCCATTGCGCTCGAACTCGCCTTCAACGTTGCTCTCCACCTCCATGGCCGCCATGTCATCTCCCGTCACTGGCTTGCAAAAGGTTTAGACGCCTTGGATACCAGAGAATGCCGCACCTCTCTCATGGTCATACCGTTCGCAGTCGACCCCACTGAATTTACGCCCTTCACCAGGGGCTCCCATCGCACCAGGCTGGACACCTATTACCGATCCGCCATTGCAACCTTCGGGACGATCCGTCGCTTCAACCCGACCCTGCAGTGCGCCTTAGCAACCAATGCTGCGCCTCCGGAGTGGGCGGCGCGGCAATTCGAGCGTCTCGATGTCCAGGTCCGCTGCATCGAAGCCCTCTCCATCCACCGCCTTCCCCCGCACACGAGGTTCAGGACGTCGCTCTACCTTTTTGACGTCCTCCGAGCCATTGTGGCCCCGCCTGGCAAGGCCGTGACGTTTCTGGACCCCGACGTGATCTGCGTACGCCCGTTCGACTTCGTGCTGGACGACGGGCAGGTGGGGTGCCTGCCGCTGGCAACCGGAGAGCACGATTCGATCAAAGGCGTCACCCTGGCCCAGATCGCCGCGATCGGCGCGGCCCTGGGGCGTCCGAAGGATTCCGTCCCCAGCCACATTGGCGGAGAAATCCTCACGGTCACGCACGCCGCATTACCGGAACTACTCGACAGGGTTAGCGAGGCCCTCGCTTACATTGATCGTGGAGCCTCCCCCAACTTTCTCAATGAAGAACATGTGCTCACCTATGCCAGCGACCGGAACTGGCGCTCCATGCGATTGCTGATAGCCCGAATCTGGACCATCCCAAGATATCGCGACGTCCCGGAAGACGCGCTCAACCTGGCGCTGTGGCACCTCCCTGCGGAGAAGACCAAGGGCCTCCAGCGCGTCTATCGGGCCGTGCGCGAACGCTACTTCGATCGCCTTTCGGATGACGCCGCCCGGCGGCTTCTCGGACGCTGGACCGGGGTGATTCCAACACGATGGCGCCTGCTCAGCGACCACATTCGCAGGGCAATCCCCTGAAAGGTCGCCGAGGCCTGTCTAGCTTGACCCTGGAAATTCCGGCTCCTACTATGCAAGTGGGCATAAAAAGGGAGGGAGATTCTTCATGACTTTCGTATCCAGATTCGTGGCCGCCGTCAGGGCCTTGCTTGCGCCCTTTGCAACTGTCGATCGCGTCAACAGCGGTGCGGGGCCTTACGGCGAAGGCAACCCGAGCGGCTGGTATCACTGAGCGTCGTCGGCTCTCCCAGGAGCCACCCGTAAGGGCCCAGGACTCGGACGGCGCGGTCGTCCGAGTCCTGTGGTGTGCGCTTGCCGACAATGGTCGGCATTTTCTTTACAGCCCGCGTTTCGGCGCCACCTACATGCTCGACCCCGAACAGGTCGAGAACAAGGTGCTGTTGTGGATGCTCGGGCTTCGACCTTCGATGCGCGTCGACCAGTTGGAAGATCCGGCGGTTCGCGTAGGCCTCGCCGGTGCCCACGAGAAGGAAATCCCGCCGGCGGACCTCGTTGGATGGGTGCAGGCCGGGCCTGAAGCTCAGCTGCGGCGGCTGAGCCGATGGTATCGCCTGTTTCACCGGCATCGTCATGTCTTCACGCCCCAAACCATCGAACGCTGGTCACGCGTTCTGGCGATATCGCTCGGTCCATCAGCGAGGTCGCAGCACTGGACGCTCGAACGTATCGCAAAGCGGGTGGCCGCCACGGAGCACCTGGCAGGCTTTTCTGACTGTTACCCACGCGCACTTCTGACAGCCTGTCTGTGCTCGATGGCGGGCATCCGGTTCAACATCACCATTGGAATCATCGCGCCCACGCGGAAGCTGCACGCATGGTGCACATCGGACGGAACGCTGATCTATGAACCGACGCCCCGGCACTGGTGGTACAGACCCCTCGTCGATTTCCGCTCTCGCGCAACGGCCGGAACTTGAGGCTGTTGATCTTGGCCCGGTCGTGCTGGCGGTTCGCCCGCAGGTAGCCTGGCGGAAGTTCACGCTCGACGGCCACGTCTACTGCTATCTGTCGCTTTTCGACCAGGAGGCGGACCAGCGTGTGGAGGCCTATGTGCGGCGTGTTCGCGAGGGTCAGTCCATGTCGGGCGACATGCAGGCTCTCGGCTTCTGCCTGGAGCCGACGGACGCCTTGTTCAAGGCGAGCCGGGACGATGTCTTCGGCTGGAAGGGGGGCGCATGCGCGATACCCCTGTATTGGCAGCGCCAGAACGAGCGGCTTGTCGTCAGCACGCGGCTGCCCGCGCCAGCAACGAATGGACTGTCGCGTCGTGGGCTCATCGCTTCCTTCGCCGTGGTCGGGGCGGTTCTCCAGAACGACCAGAACCTGGTCCTGCAGTCACCCGTCGTTGGATGGACCAGGGTAAGGCGCGGCGCGGCCACCCATTGGTGTGTCGGCGGCGTACGCTCCGGTTTCGCTGATGCGCCTGTTGATTTCGCCGAGGCACCGCTTCCCGGAAACCTGCTGAGTTACCGCGGGATCGTCGAGGCACTACGTAATCAGATGGAACGCTTTGGCGAAACCCGGACGGACGCTGGCCCGACCGTGTTCGAACTGTCAGGAGGGATGGACAGCACGCTGACCGCCTGGAGCGCGCGCCGCCCCGGAGTGCGGCTCATGGGAATCTCCCTCTCCTTTCCTTTCTACGAATTCAGGTTCGAGGACGGCATCCAGATCGATACCGCGAAGGCGCTCGACTCGGAGCGGATCGAGGTCGATGGACGCAATCTCTACGCCTACTCGCCGCCTGAGCAGCGCCTTTCGCTGGACGAGCCTGCCATCATCTGCCTGATCGCCAGGCGAGAAGAGGCGTTCGCGAAAATCGCGCGCGAGGCGGGGGCAAGCACGATCCTTGTCGGCGAAGGCGGCGATCAGCTATTGAGTGAGCATCTGCTCGAGCCGATGCAGATCTCCAGCCAGATAGACCGGAACGTCATGAGGGTCGAAGGGCGGCCATCGCTTGATGGCGTTTTGCGCGACATGCATGCGGCGCCTGCCGAGTACCTCAATCGATCCACCATGAACTTCTCCTATGACGCACGCCTGGCGCCGGCCATCAAGGAGCGGTGGGGGGTTACGTCCAGAACGCCCTTCACGGACCTGGGGATGACCATCTGCGGCGTCGCCTACGCCAAATGGTGCGCGGAACACGGCTTCAACCCCGGAAAAAAGATCATTCTCGACTCCTTCGCGGATGTTCTGCCGGAGGCGATCCGGCAGCGTCGCGGCAAGGTCACATGGGAAGGGGTCTCCGCCCGTACCTACGTCGCCAACGAGGGCAGTTTGAGCGAGGAATTCGAATCCTGCCACGAAGCGCTCGAGGAGATCGGGTTCAATGTTCCGTGGCTGTTGAGGCGCGTGCGTGCGCTCGGCACCCTGGAGGCGGGCGAGTATGGCCGTGATGATCGCGAAGTCATGAGCGCCTATGCAATCGCCTACTGGCTGAACGAAAAGGGAATCCACAGGCGAACTGACTGCGCCTGGTTCGCTTGACAGGGAGCTGCAATGAGTTTTGCATCTCCCTGCCAAGTCTCAGGCATTGCGGCATGAGCTGGCTGTTCCTTTTGAATCATGCTCAACACCAAAGCCGAATTCGATCAGGATGGAGTGGTTTGCATCCGATCCGCGTTCGCGTCGCAATGGCTTCCTCGCCTCATGATCGCGGTTGAAGAGCTGATGTGTCGGGCGGATGGCTTTGGCCGCGACCTCGCAGGCGGGTCTGGACAGGCCACCGGATCGTTCTACAGCGACGTCCAGGTCTGGAAGCGCCACGATGTCGTACGGGAATTCATCGTGGCTTCAGGAATCGCCGGAATCGCCGCCCGCGCCATGGGGGCCCGGCGCGTTCGGCTGTTGAGCGACCAGCTTCTGGTCAAGGAGCCGAATACCTGCGCCGTCACGCCCTGGCACCAGGACTATCCCTACTTTCCTTGCGCCGGCGAGCAGATCTGCTCGGTCTGGCTTGGCCTCGATCCGGTTTCGCATGAGACCGGCGCGATGAGCTTCGTCAAGGGATCGCACCGGGCACTGAAGGTGTATCAGCCGCTGGATTTCGCCACACTGGCAGCCTGGAACGACGAGCCATTCGAGGGTCCGCCCCCGGACGTGTGGGGTAACCCGGAGACCTACCCGACGATCTGCCATGCAATGGCTCCCGGCGATGTGACCGTCCATCATGCCCGTACGTTGCATGGCGCCGGCGGTAACACCTCGGCGACGGTTCGACGGCGCGGCTACACCGTGCGACTCGTCGGCGACGACGTGCGCTGGAAAAAGCGCAACGACCGAGACAGCGGCTTTCCAGCGTTCAGGGAAGGTGAGCCGCCGGGAGGACCCGAGCATCCCCTCCTCTGGTCGATCGACCAGGCGGGATCGACAGGATCCTGAGGGCAATGTCGGACATCGATCGTCGCGAGCCCAGGCGGCGATCATGTAAAGACATTTGTCGTTTTTTGAAGAGGAAGTCCGGCGCCTCCCCCCGATAGTGCGGCGCCAGCCCGGGGGTTTGGCGGAAGAGTCGGCGGATGAGTCGGACGTGCATTGCTGTCATCCGCAACCGATCCTAAGGGCTGTGTATCGCTGGTAGCTGGATGGACGGGCGGACGTGATTCGCGCTCTCCGCACCGGATCGGGCAGAATCGGCATTGCAAGGTGCCATGTTCCAGAACCGGGCTTCGTTCTGGTCCAGCAGGGGGGATGATGAATCTTGTGCTTTTCTATGCGCCGACGACCTGCTCACTGGTCCCGTACGTCACGTTGACGGAGGCGGGAGCGGAGTTTGAAGTCAGTAAGATCAATCTCCGCAAGGGCCAGCAGAATCTGCCTGAGTACCTGCGGTTCAATCCCAAGCACAAGGTGCCGACGCTGCTGATCGATGGCGAGCCGCTGACGGAGAACGTGGCGATACAGATCTGGATCGCGCGGACTTTTCCCCACGCCCGCCTGCTGCCGGCTGCTCCTGCGCAGGAGATCCGCGCGATCTCGTTCCTGGCCTGGTGCGCTTCGGGTATCCATCCGAGCATCACGCCCAACGTGTTTCCGCAGCGGTTCTGCGATCTCCCCGGCTCCGAGGATGGCGTGCGCCGGTGCGCGAGCAGGGCGCTGCAGGACAACTACCGCATTGCCGATGCAATGCTGGCCGGCAAGGAATGGTTCTTCGATGAATTCACAGCCGCAGACGCCTACTTCTTCTGGTGCTTCCGGCGCGGCATGCAGGCGCCCGTTGACGTGTCGGCGTTCGCGAATGCCCACGCTCATTTCGAGCGGGTGGAGGCCCGCCCCAGTGTGCAGAAAGTGCTCGCTTTCGAGGCCCAGGTACTCGAAGAGTTTGGGCGCGCGGCTTGATTCAGCGCTGCGTTACTGGCGAAATCGTCGCATGCTGAAACGGGTGTCCATTCCATTCCTTGGCCTGCTGCTTGGCTGCGCAGCCTGCGCCCAGGAGCCGCCGCCGCTGCCGGCGTCCGCGCTTCCGACCGTGGCGCGCGCGCCTGAAACCGCGACAGTCCTGCTGCCGGTCGTCACCGGGGCGGAACTGGATGCCGCGGTTGCTGCTGTCCCGAAGCTGTCTTCCTTCATCCTGTTTCAGGGAGATCGCATCCATCGAGAAACGTATGCAAACGGGAGTGCGCGTGACCGTCCGATCAACATCAAGTCCGCATCGAAGAGCATCCTGAATGCGCTGACCGGCATTGCCCTCGAACAAGGGCATCTCGAAAGCCTCGATGCACCCGTCAGCCGCTACCTGCCCGAGTACTTCACGAAGTTGCCTGCCGAAGATCCGCGTCGGCGCATCACGGTGCGTCACCTGGTCACGATGTCGAGCGGCCTGCCTTCCACCAGCATTCGCAACTATGGCGCATGGGTTGCCAGCCGCGACTGGGTGGGCTACGCGCTGGGTCGCGGGATCGAGAATGCACCGGGCACCTACATGACCTACAGCACGGGAGACAGCCATGTTCTCGCTGCAGTCCTGACGAAAGCCACGGGCAGGCCGCTACGGGAGTTCGCCCAGCAACATCTGTTTACGCCACTCGGGATGCGCGTGGGCGGCTGGGATCGCGACCCGCAGGGCATCTATTTCGGCGGCAACAACCTGGCCCTGAGTCCCTCGGCATTGCTGAATTTCGGGCGTCTGTATCTGAACGGCGGCGAGTTCAATGGCAGGCAGGTCCTGCCGGCAGCCTGGATCGCCGAATCATGGCAGCCCCGCTTCCTGAACAGCAGTTTCAACCTGCGCCATGACTACGGCTACCTGTGGTGGCACACGACTTTCGCCGGCCACTCGACCTGGTTTGCCTGGGGCTATGGCGGACAGTTCCTGTTCGTGGTGCCGGACCTCAATGCGGTCGTCGTGCTGACGTGCGATCCGGATACGCGGGAGCGCGGCACCAACAACCTGATCTACGACATGATGGAGCGGGTGATCGTACCGTGGGCGCAGGGCAACCAGACAGCCATCACGGACGCTGCCGGTCAACGCCTTTTCGTGGGCTTCGGATCGGCTGCGTATTCGGCGTAGGCGCGGGAAAACTCCTCGGAGAACACCGACGGCAAGCCCGAGTCGTCGCGCTGGTTCAGTACCTGGAAGAACTCGGCGTACAGGTCCCAGTACTTCATCTTGTTGGCCGCGCCGAGCAACGAGCCGCGTTTCAGGCCGCGATCGAAGCGCTCCTGCAGGTCCGTGGGCTCCAGCCGGTCGAGCAGCGTATCCACGGCCGACTGCATGGCGACATTGAGTCCGGACTGGTGCGTCTTGAGGTCGTTGAAGCTGTCGCGAATCGACTCGATCGGGCCCAGGTAGCGGCTGTTGTGGCCGTCGAGGAGCTTGCGGACGGCCTCATCAACGCTGGCGGAGAACTTCAGCGGGTTGTTGTCTCCGGGCTGGATCGTCGTCTGGTTGAGGCGGAGGCGGTTCTTGACGTCGGAGCGCGACTGCAACGAGTCCATCAGGGACAGCACGACCTCGCGCAGCATCTGGCCGGCCAGTGTCAGCATGGCTGCCTGGGTCTCCGTCGGCAGCGTCGCCGGATCAATGCCGATGCCGCGGCAGAACGCTTCGACACCCGCGTCGAGTTCACGGGTGCCGTGGGAGGGCCGCACGTTCGCATCGACCTCGGCACGCACGGTACTCGTGATGGCTGCCAGCTTGCGCCGGTCGATCGGTCGCGTGGCCATGTGCCACTCGGGGGTATTCTTGCCAGGGACAACCGTGCGCTGGGGGCCTTCATCGGTGAGTTTGCCGAGCAGCGACGCAGTACCGGGCGGGACAGCCCTGGCGGGGACTTCAACGCCATAGGCATTGGACAGTTCGAACGTGGCGCGTGAAGGGGCGGGTGCCGGATCGGCGTCGCTCATCAACAGGGCGCTGATGTCGAGCTCTTCGCCCAGATCGTCGGCGACACTCACGCCACCTTTGCGCGGGGGCGGCGCCGGCATCTGGCCGCTGGCATCGGGCGGAAAGTCATTGCGATCGTCGATGCTGACGAGGACTTCGTAGTCGCCGAGCCGCAAGCGATCGCCATCGTGCAGTGTGTGGGCGCCCGCAACGGACAACGGCGTGTCCGAACCGTTGACGAAAACACCGTTGGTGCTGAGGTCTTCGAGGATCCAGTCGCCGGTGCGGAAGGCGACCTGGGCGTGGTGCGCGGATACATAGCGATCGGGATCGGGGAGGACCCAATCATTGTCGGCAGCCCTACCGATGCGGCCACCGTGCACGCCGAACAGCCGTGAGCTGCGCTTGCCCAGCTGCCGGTACTGGTCACTGATGACCCGAAGTTTTAACGCCACCTTACACTTCCCCTGGCCACTTCCACCCTGGCCTGAGAAACATTGCCGATCCGTCATGCGCCGGGTCCCGAAACCCGCTTCCCGAAAACCGCTCGTCCTCATCCTGCTGGCCTTATGGCGCACGCCGCAGTCAGGGTTTCCCCGCCGCGGCTGACGCTTCCTACAGGCCTATGTAATATGACTGCAGCCTAACAACGAAGTCTTCGGAGGGGTATGGCAACCAGTCACATTTTCAAGGTCGTTTTCGCGAACCAGGGCAAGGTCTACGAGATCTACGCGCACAAAGTGAGCCACGGCTCCCTCTTCGGTTTCATCGAAGTCGAAGAGCTGATATTCGGCGAGCGTTCGGCGGTGGTCATCGATCCGTCCGAAGAGCGCGTGCAGGCTGAATTCGCCGGAGTAAAGCGGACCTACCTGCCGCTGCACTCGATCGTCCGCATCGACGAAGTGCCCAAGCAGGGCGTGAGCAAGGTCAGCAGCGTCGAAGGCTCGAACGTTACGCCCTTTCCCATCCCGATGTACGCGCCCGGAGATCCCGGTACCCGCAAGTAACGACGGCAAGGGCGAAGCGCCAGCGCGAAACCGCGAGGGCCCGATCAATCCGCGCTGCCTTCAGTTATCATTCCCGCCCCTTCCGCGGCACCCCGCCGCGGCTTTGATGCCCGATATAAAGTATTGAAAATGTTGATACTTTCCGGTGCTCCGGCGCTCTCCGGCTTTCGTCTCGAGAAACTGCAAGGGCTGGCGCTGCTCCGCAACCCCGGAGTCCACGGGATCGCCGCCCGGTTTGTGCATTTCGTCAAGGTGAGGCAGGAGCTGTCGCCGGCCGAGCGCCGCGTTCTGGAAGCGCTGCTGACCTACGGGCCGCGGGAAGGCCAGCCTGCCGGTTCCGGCACCCGCGCTGGACTCATCGTCGTGGTACCCCGTCCAGGCACCATTTCACCGTGGTCCAGCAAGGCAACCGACATCGCCCACGTGTGCGGGCTGGAAAAGGTCGAGCGCATCGAACGCGGCATTGCCTACGAGATCGATGGCGTCCTTGAGGCAGGTGAGCTGCAGGGGCTCGCACCGCTGCTTCACGACCGCATGACGGAAGCGGCACTCGAAACGCTGGCGGCTGCCGAGCGCTTGTTCGCCGCGACGCCGCCGGGAAAGCTCAAGCATGTTCCGGTGCTGAAGGAAGGTCGGGCAGCGCTGGTCACGGCCAATACGGCGCTGGGTCTGGCCTTGTCCACGGACGAGATCGACTATCTCGTCGCGAGCTTCTCGCGCCTGGGGCGCGATCCGACCGATGTCGAGCTCATGATGTTCGCGCAGGCCAATTCGGAGCACTGCCGGCACAAGATCTTCAATGCGGACTGGGTCATCGATGGGGAGGCGCAGCCGAAGTCGCTGTTCGGGATGATCCGCAACACCCACGAGAAAAACAGCCGGGGTGTGCTTTCGGCCTATCGCGACAATGCGGCAGTGATCGAGGGTGCCGTCGGGCGGCGCTGGTTTCCCGACTCCGTCACGGGCGAGTACGGCTACCATGAAGAGCCGATCGATATCCTCATCAAGGTAGAAACGCACAACCACCCGACTGCCATCTCGCCGTTCCCGGGGGCAGCGACCGGCTCGGGTGGGGAAATCCGGGACGAAGGGGCGACCGGCCGTGGCGGCAAGCCGAAGGCAGGACTCGCCGGTTTCTCTGTTTCCAACCTGCGTATTCCGGGATTCGAACAGCCCTGGGAGCAGGATTCGGGCAAGCCGGGGCGCATTGCTTCGGCGCTCGACATCATGCTCGAGGGGCCGATCGGGGCCGCGGCATTCAACAACGAGTTCGGCCGGCCGAACATCCTCGGTTACTTCAGGACTTACGAAGCAGCCGTCACGGCGCCGGGGCGAGCGGCCCTGCGCGGCTATCACAAGCCGATCATGATCGCCGGCGGTCTCGGCAACATCCGCCGCAACCATGTGGAAAAGTCGGATATTCCCGCGGGTGCCAGGCTGGTGGTCCTCGGCGGGCCGGCGATGCTGATCGGACTTGGAGGCGGTGCCGCTTCCTCCGTTGGTAGCGGGTCGAGCAGCGAGGATCTCGATTTCGCCTCCGTGCAGCGGGGCAATCCCGAGATCCAGCGCCGCGCACAGGAGGTGATCGACCGCTGCTGGGCACTGGGCGATGACAATCCCATCCTGCTGGTCCACGACGTCGGTGCCGGCGGACTGTCGAATGCGTTGCCGGAAGCCATCGCCCACAGTCATCGCGGTGGCCGCATCGATCTGCGCAGTATTCCTTCGGACGAACCGGGCATGTCGCCGCTCGAGATCTGGTGCAATGAAGCGCAGGAGCGCTACGTGCTGGTCATTCCCGCCGACCGCATCACCGGATTCGCGGCATTGTGTGTTCGCGAGCGATGCCCCTATGCGGTGGTCGGTGACATCACCGATGACGGCTGGCTGAAGGTCGCTGATCCGGTGCTGTCCGAGTCCCCGGTGGATGTGCCGCTCGACGTGATTCTCGGCAAGCCGCCCCGGATGACCCGGGACGTGAAGCGGGTACCCGCGGCGGCCGATGAGTTCTCGACCATGGGCATCGACCTCAAGGATGCAGTCCACCGGCTGCTCAGGTTGCCGGCGATTGCCGACAAGACCTTCCTCATCACCATCGGCGACCGTTCGGTGGGCGGCATGATCAGCCGTGACCAGATGGTCGGTCCGTGGCAGGTGCCCGTGGCGGATGTCGCCGTGACGGTGAGCGACTATGTCTCGGTGACGGGCGAAGCCATGGCCATGGGTGAGAGATCGCCGCTGGCGGTGCTCGATGCGCCCGCGTCGGGCCGCATGGCAGTTGCGGAGGCCATCACCAACATCGCCGCGGCAGACATCGTGTCGCTCGACCAGGTGCGCTTGTCCGCCAACTGGATGGCGGCGTGCGGTGAACCGGGTGAGGACGCCGACCTGCATGCCACGGTCAAGGCGGTGGGCGAGGAATTCTGTCCGGCCCTCGGGATCACCATTCCGGTCGGCAAGGACTCGCTATCCATGAAAACCGTCTGGGAGCAGGATGGGCATTCGCAACGCATGCTGGCGCCGCTGTCGCTGGTGATCTCCGCATTCGTACCCGTCCGTGACGTCCGCCGGACGCTGACACCGCAACTCAAGGCAGACCAGGGCGACACCTGTCTCGTGCTGATCGATCTGGGCCAGGGACGCAACCGGCTCGGCGGCTCCTGCCTCGCGCAGGTTTACGGACGCATAGGGAAGACGGTACCGGACTGCGACGATCCGGCGTTGCTGGGTGCTTTCTTCACGGCGCTGGTCGAGATCAAGGAACAGCGGCTCGCGCTGGCCTATCACGACCGGTCGGATGGCGGCTTGGCTGTTACGCTCGCTGAAATGGCGTTTGCGGGTCACTGTGGCGTCAACGTCGATGTCCACAACCTGGGTACCGATCCCCTCACCGTGCTGTGTTCCGAGGAGTTGGGCGCCGTCCTCCAGGTGCGCCGGGCGGACGTCGATCGCACGATGCAACTGCTGGCGCGCCATGGGCTCCGTTCCGTGTCGCATGTGATCGGCCAGGTGACCGTCGACGATCGCGTGCGGATTGCAGTAATGGGCGAGGTGGCCCTCGATGCGAAGCGCAGCGAGCTGCATCGTGTCTGGTCCGAAACCAGCTGTCGCATGCAGGCGCTGCGCGATCAC
>JANNNQ010000428.1:0-2417 GCA_031398625.1 Pseudomonadota bacterium | reverse complement strand
AGACGCCGGAAGCGCGACTGCAGTCACGCACCATCCTGATCGATCAGAAACGACCCCCCAACGGCATGCACAATGGGGGAACATTGATGTTCGGGCCGGAGGGATACCTCTACTTGACGATCGGCGACTACGTGACGAACGAATCACAGCAACTCGACGGCCGACTGGGCGGTGGCATTCTTCGGATCGACGTGGACCAGCGCGGTGGCGATCGCAGCGCCCCGATCCGCAAGCAGCCCCGGGAGGGCGCTACCGCCAACTATTTCATCCCGAAGGACAACCCCTGGTACGGTCGGCCCGATACCCTGGAAGAGTTCTGGGCAATCGGGTTTCGCAACCCGTTCCGCTCCTGGATCGATCCGACCACCGGGGACGTATGGCTCGGCGACGTGGGCTGGGAGCGCTGGGAAGAACTCCACCGTGTCCCGAAGGGAGGGAACGGGCAGTGGCCCTTCATGGAAGGTCCAGAGGCCCATCATTCACGCCCGCAGAAGGTGCACGGCCAGGAGATACCGCCCTTTTACTACTACCGCCAGACCTCTATGGATCGAGCTGTCTTGGGAGGGCTGATCTACCGCGGCGACCGATATCCGCGGCTCGTCGGCAAGTATATCTTTGGCGACAACAACTCCAGCACCATCCGCGCCATCGATCCGGTCACGGGCGGCGAACCACTGTTTCTGGCACGCACGAGCCAACTGGGCCAGCAGGGTCTGACCGCCATCGTCCTAAGCCCTGCTGGCGATTTGCTGTTTCCCACGCTCGGTAGCAAGAAGCGGCCGGATGGCAGGATCCTGCGACTGACTTCCGGGAAGGATGAGCAGGCCCTGCTCGCCAGCATACATTTGAGCAAGCCGATCGGGCAGATCGTGGAAGAGAAGTACGAAATGGTCTGCGCGCGTTGCCATGGTGCCGACGGCAAAGGGCTGGCCACGGTGTTGACGGGCGCGCTGACGCTTCGCCCGGATTTCACCAACCCCAAGTGGCATGCCGAAGTACCCGACCAGCGCATGCGTATTGCCATCATTAAGGGCGGGCAGGCGGTGGGGCGCAGTGCGGACATGCCAGCTTGGGAGGGCTTCATTTCCGAGCAGGAAGTGGACGTGATGGTCAAGAAGATCCGCGCGTTCGCCCCCGTTCGCTGAAACGCAACCGAGCGGGGCGAGACATAAGCAGATCCTGCGTGGAGGCTCGCTCTGCTGCGTTATTTCAATCGGCCAGTACCCACCGACCCGGATTTGATCGGAGAGGATCCCAACGGCATCTTCAACAATCGCTCACGCGTGGCAATGGGAGACGAGACAAGAAGCGAACCGATGAGGTCGCTGCTGCGAGTACCCGGCGAGGCTTGCCTAGTACTGCAGTGGTCTGACCCTGATTGCGCCGATTCTGGACTTGCGCCGGATCTGGTAACCGATCAGGACCGCAGCCATGACCAGTATGGTCCAAAGTTCGGGATCTGGATCGCTTGCCGCTAGCTTCGCCGACTCGATGACTCCATAGGGAGCATCGATTGCAGCATAAAGGTCGGAATCCGGCGCTGGATTGCCGTTCCCTGTGGGCACGACATGTGCGCTGAAGTCGTGCACGCGTGCCATATCAATAATCCCCGGACGGGCAGATCGTCCAAGCCCGTTCGCGGTTGCCTGCAGGACGCCATAGGCATTCAATCGGGCGTTATGGCGGGCATTTTCCTGCCAGGACAGGAGCTGCTGCCTCCCGTCATTCGCATAGCCCCGGTCACCCTGGACCCCGGGTATTTCGATCAGCGCTGCATTTGCCATTCCCGCGCATGAGAGCAAGAGACCTGCCGCGAACATGCGCTTTCCGGCGGAAGAAAGCCGTCGGATTTTTCCGGAAGAACCGATTGCGCTGATCCCGGGTGCCTGGGGCTTGCTGCATTTCTGTGTCCGGTTCATCGGGTGCGTAACCTTCAGAATGTGCGAATCGCGGAGAGGCCGACGGAGTGGTAGTCGTAGTCCGCCAAAGGCTGATTGGAATCCCTGTCGCCCGTTTCAATAGCGAAAATCAGCTTGGTCAATCTGAGCGGCGTCCATACCGCTGCGATTTGGAACAGCCGCTCCTGATCCTCCCGGCTTTCGCCGGAGGAAGTTGCGGCGGAATCGCCAAGATAATCGCGGGTCTGGTAGGCCGCTTTGCCCTGCAGGACGAGCTTGGGAATCACCGACCACGCCGGAAAGATGCCGATCCCGGTGGTTCGCATGTAGTTGCCGCTGAAGTCCTCGAAACCGGTCAGTTCACGCCAGACAGCCATTTCCAGCGCTGTTTTTCCGGTGGGCTTCCACTCATAACCGAGGCGCCAGGTGGGGCCGCTGAAATTGCGACTGGAGTCCTGGTCGAACGTGCGTTCCGTACGGCCGAGCCTGCCTCGCAACAATGATGCCGCGGTAACGTTC
>JANNNQ010000425.1:0-3263 GCA_031398625.1 Pseudomonadota bacterium | reverse complement strand
GCGAGAAGCTGCGCGAAAGCTTGCCAAAAGTACGCTCGATGTGCAGCACGCGCTCGCCCTCTGCGGTCTCCTTCTCGCGCTTGATCTCGGCGGTGAGCGTTACCTGCGAGCCGTCGATCGCCACCTGGATATCTTCCTTTTTCACTCCGGGCAGGTCGGCGGTCACTAGGTAGGCGCCGTTCCTTTCCGTCACATCCACTTTCAACCGTGGCAACTCGGGCGTGTTCCTGCCGTCGTAGGCCACCGGGCGCACGAAATACCCCTTGAACAGATCGTCCACGAGGTCATTGAACGGATCGAATCTCGTCATATTGGCCATGTATGCCTCCTTTAGAGAATAGCCACGACTAAAATGGGGTCCCAAAAACCTGTTTCAAGCCCCCTGACCGTCTCCCCCCAACCCCCTGATTTCCGGGGTCAAATTGAAGCGCTGCGCCCCTACCTGCTGCGCTACGCCACGCTGCAGCTGCGCGATGCCGCGGCCGCCGAGGACGCAGTCCAGGACGCGCTGCTCGCGGCGCTCTCCGCGGAGGCAAGTTTCGCCGGGCGCTCCAACCTGCGCACCTGGCTCACGGGAATTCTCAAGCACAAGATCGTCGATACGATCCGGCGCCAGAGCCGCGACCGCCCGGCCGCCGATCTGGAGACTGGCGGCGACGAAACGGAGTTCGATGCGCTGTTCGATCAACGCGGCCACTGGGACAATCCCCCCGACGCGTGGCAACAGCCGGAGGGTTCGCTGCAGCAGAAGCAATTCCTTGCCGCGCTGGAAGCATGCCTGCGCGATCTGCCCGAGCGCACGGCGAGAGTCTTCATGTTGCGCGAACACCTCGGCCTCGACACCTCGGAAATCTGTAAGGAACTGGAAATCAGCGCGACCCACTGCTGGGTCATGCTGCACCGGGCCCGCATGGCGCTGCGCCTGTGCCTGGAAATGAACTGGTTCAAGAAATAATGCTGCTTTCGTGCAAGGAGACGACCCGCCTGCTGTCGCAGGGCGAAGACCGCAAGCTCGCATTCGGCGAGCGGATCGCGTTGCGCGTGCACCTCGCGATCTGCAACGGCTGCCGCAATGTGAACCAGCAGTTCCGGTTCCTGCGCCTGGCGATGAAAGGACTGGCACGGGATGCAGACCATCCAGAAGCCCGCTGAGCCGCGCTGCGCGGGCTGCGGCGTGGCGTTCACCTGCGGCATGCGCGCGGGACAGGAACCGTGCTGGTGCGCATCGCTGCCGGCGCTCGAGCCGGTGCCCGGGCGGACTTGCCTGTGCCGGACCTGCCTCGAAAAAGAATTCAGCGAGCGCGCGGACTGAAGGCGAAAAAGAGTGCGCCCAGCGCTGTCATCGCGCAGACGATCGTCGGCCCCGAAGGCAGGTCAGTGAGCACGGACACAATCAGGCCGAACGCGTAGCCGAGCGCAGCGATCAGGTACGCCGCCAGGTAGCGGCGCCGAATCGAGTACCAAGTCGCAAGCGCCGGCACGACGAGCGTGATGAAGACAAGGTAGAGGCCGACCAGCTGCACCGAGGCGGTCACGGCGCAGGCGAACAGCGTGTAGAAGCCGATCCGACCGGATCGCTCGCGCAAGCCGAACCAGAGCGCGGCAATTGTGCCTGCGATCAACGCGTCCACGGGCAGCCGCGCCGGAGTGACCCACAGGATCTGCCCGATGAGCAGCTCCTTGAGGTGTTCGCCGCCGTGCGGATTCTTGGCGAGCAGCAGGATCGCGGCGCTCGAGGCGAGCACGAACACCACGCCGATGATCGCCTCCTGTACCTCGGGCCAGCGACGCTCGGTCCAGGTGAGGAACAGAGCGCAAGCGAGCGCGGCGCTGAGCGCGGCGATCTGTACCGCCGCGCCAGCGGGCTCCCAATGCAGGAAGTCCGCCACGATCACCCCCAGGCCCGCAACCTGTGCCACGGCGAGATCAATGAACACGATGCCGCGCTTGAGCACCTGCATGCCGAGCGGCACGTGGGTCACAGTTACGAGCAGGCCGGCGACCAGCGCGGGCCAGAACACGCTGAAAATTGTCGAGTCGAGGCTCATTTGGTCACTGCGAGCAGCCGCGCCAGAGTGTCGTCGAACATCTCGAACAGGTCCTTGGCGCGCTCGGTCCCGCCGACGGTGAAAGGCACCAGTTCGGCCGGAATCCTGGCGCGCTCGGCGAGCCATTGCGCCGGGCGAGGGTCGTTGTAGGCCGAGCGCACCACCGCCTGGGCCGGATCGCGCTGCAATCGGTTCAGCAGCTCGGCCAGGTGCGCGGCGGTGGGCGGCAGGCCCGGCTTCGGCTCGAGGCTCCCCACTTCTCGCATACCCAGCCAGCGTATGAGATAGCTCAGGTTCTTGTGATAGACGACCACCGCGACGCCCTTGAGCGGCGCGCCGCGCCGCTCCCATTCCGCGATCGCCGAGTTCCAGCGCGCGAGAAAAGAGCGGGAGCGCTCGCGATAATGGGCTGATTGCGCCGGATCCAGCGCAGCCATGCGATCGCCCAGGGCCGCGGCGACCCTGGCCACGTTGCGCGGATCGAGATGCAAGTGCGGATTGCCCGACGCATGTACATCACCCATCGAGCGGTCGGCGACCTGCGGCTTCTCGATCAGCTCGACGTAGGCCGCCGCCTCGAAGTAGCCGGACTGGCCGGCCTGGATCTTCGGGTTGCCCGATTGGGCCTGCACTAGCGGCATCCAGGCGGCCTCCAGCTCGGCGCCGGTACAGACGGCGAGATCGGCGTTGCGCGCCCGCGCGATGAGGCTGGGACGCGCCTCGATGCGGTGCGGGTCCTGCATCGCGGTGGTGGCGCTGAACACGGCGACCTTGTCGCCGCCGAGCTCGGCGGCGAGCGATCCCCACTCCGGCGTGCAAGCGAAGATACTCAGTGCGGCGCGGGCCGGCAGCGCGGCTGCGATCAGCAGCGCGCCCAGAACGAGTTTGAGATGGGTCATGGCGCTCCTCAGAATTTGTGCCCGCCGTGCGCGCCCAGGCTCATGATGTATTGCAGCAGCGCCTGGCTGTCGGGCTGGCCCAGGCGCGAGGTATCGCGCGCCAGCTGCAGGCGCAGCCGGCTGAACTCGGTCGGGCTCCAGTCGATCATGAATGCATTGCGCGTCGGCTTGTTGGCCGCCAGCAGCGGAAAATCCGCCGCCGTGAGCGTGCCCGATTCCACGAGGCCGATCCTGGTGCTGCCCGAGCACAACTGGTCATAGCGGTAACCTACCCGCCATCTCGGCATGAACTGGTACACCCCCTGCAGGTACCAGC
>JANNNQ010000419.1:0-1960 GCA_031398625.1 Pseudomonadota bacterium | reverse complement strand
CCTGATGCTGCCCGATGGCCGCGGCATCGGCTTTCTGAAGAGCCTGCGCGCGCGCGGCGACGTGACGCCCGTGATCATCCTGACCGCGCTCGACCAGGTGTCGGACCGGATCGAAGGATTGAATGCCGGGGCCGATGATTACCTCGTGAAGCCATTCGACCTGTCGGAATTGTCGGCGCGCATCGGCTCGGTCGCCCGGCGCTACACCGGCAATCCGAACCCGATCGTCAGCCATGGCGCACTCGATATCGACCTTGCCGCGCGCCGCATCCGCCGTGATGGCAAGCCGGTAGCGCTGACTGCACGGGAATGGGCGCTGTTCGAGGCGCTCCTGTCCCGCCCCGGGCAGCTTCTGTCGAAGGCGCAGTTGGAAGACAAACTCTACGCCTTCGACGCCGAGGTGGAGAGCAACACCATCGAGGTCCATGTCAGCCGCCTGCGCAAAAAGCTGGGGCCACAATTCATCGAGACCGAGCGCGGCATGGGCTACCGCTTGGGCAAGCCATGAGGCTGCCGCGCAGCCTTCAGGCCCGGCTCGGACTGTTCCTTGGCATTTTGTTGACCGTGCTGTGGATCGCTGCCGCCTTCGTAACGGCTTTGATCCTGCGGGGTGAGATGGACGAGGTCTTCGACTCGGCCTTGCAGGAAACCGCGCAGCGCCTGTTGCCGCTGGCTGTCGTGGATATCGTCGGGCGCGAAGTGGATGGAGTCACGCAGCGGCTTGGCGCCATCCGTGAGCATGACGAACTCTTCACCTACATCGTGCGTGACGCCGGTGGTCGCATCCTGCTTCAGTCGCACGCTGCGGATCCCGCAGTTTTTTCGGCTTATGACGGCCCGGGCTTCCGCCAGACCGCAACCCACCGGCTTTATAACGAAGACGCGCTGCAGGGGACGGTCAGGATCACGGTCGCCGAACCACTTGAGCACCGCGCGTCGGTCGCGCGCGAGATACAGATGGGTCTGGGGCTGCCCCTGCTGATCGTGGTGCCCCTGGCGCTGCTGTCCATCGTTTTTGCCGTCAGGGCGAGCCTCGCACCCCTGCGGCGCTTTGGCGAACGATTGGATGCGCGCAGTGCCCGGGACCTGTCACCCGTTCCGGTCGGGACCATTCCGTCCGAAATTGCGCCTGTGGCAGCCACCCTGAACAGGCTGCTCGACCGGCTAAAGGCCGCGTTTGACGCCGAACGCAGCTTTGCCGCAAACGCCGCGCATGAGCTTCGCACACCCTTAGCCGGTGCCATCGCGCAAGCCCAGCGGCTCCAGTCGGAAACCCGCGACCAGGCCGCCGGGGCGCGGGCGGCCGAAATCGAAGCCACTCTCAAGCGATTGACGCGGCTATCCGAACGCCTCATTCAGGTTGCACGCGCCGAAGGCGGACAGCTTCGCCTGGATCGACAGTCCGATCTCAGGATCACCGCACACGTTGTGGTCGAGGATGTTGCCCGAACGGTAGAGCCTGGCCGCATTGCGTTGAAACTGCCGGAGACGCCGGTAATGTCGGACCTCGATCCCGACGCCTTCGGCATCCTGTGTCGAAACCTCGTGGAGAACGCTCTGCGACATGGCTCGGACGCCTCCCCGGTCGACGTGACCGTAACGCCGGATGGCCAGTTGATCGTCGCAAACGACGGGCCCGTCCTGCCACCTGAGACTCTGGACCGTCTCACAGCACGCTTCGAGCGCGCGGGCGCAAGTGCCGATGGCAGCGGGCTGGGCCTCGCGATCGTCGCCGCCATCGCCGATCGCATCGAAAGCCCGCTGGTTCTCAGATCACCGCGTCCCGGCGCTTCCTCGGGGTTCGAGGCGTCCGTCAGGTTGCCTGTCGGCGATGCGAATGCTTCGTCGCAGTTAGGCATCTCAGCGAGCTGATCAGCTGTGCAACAGGCGGAGCGCATCAAGCGTCTCCAACGGGCAATCGCACAACGGCTTCCAGTCCTCTTTCCGGCAAGTTGCGGAG
>JANNNQ010000396.1:0-12708 GCA_031398625.1 Pseudomonadota bacterium | reverse complement strand
GCCGGTGATTTCCCGCGCGACGACCGCAGGTGAAGCCATCGTGACCTTCGGCGTGACGGCGGAGGGAATGAGCGACACCGAGTTGTCCTGGTTCATCGATCTCACCGTGATGCGGGAACTCACCGCGGTACCTGGTGTGGGCCAGGTCAATCGCGTCGGTGGCGTCTCGCGGGAAATCCGCGTCGACCTCGATCCGGATCGCATGGGTGCACTCGGCGTTACCGCAGGGGACCTCTCCAGGCAGCTAGCACGCATCCAGGCCGAGTATCCGGGTGGCGAGGCCCGGGTTGGCGGGCTGGAACAGAACGTCCGCACGGTCGGCACGATCGAATCGGCGCAGGAACTGGCGGCGCTGTCGATCCTGCTGCCTGACGGGCGCAACGTGCGTCTCGATACCGTGGCCGACATCCGCGACCAGGCGGCCGAACGCCGCCAGCTGGCGCTGCTGGACGGCGAACCGGTCGTCGGCTTCCAGGTCGTGCGGGCGTGGGGAGCGAGTGCCTTGGGGGTGGCGGAGGACGTGCGGATTGCCGTCCAGCGCCTGCAGGCCGCGAACCCCGGGGTCCAGTTCACGGAAGTTGCTTCCACCGTTGGCTACATCCGCGAGTCGTTCAATGTCTCGATGGAAATGCTCGTCGAGGGGGCGGTGCTGGCCATCATCGTCGTGTGGCTGTTCCTGCGCGACTGGCGCGCCACGATCGTGTCCGCGGTGGCGCTGCCGCTCGCCATCATCCCGACCTTCTGGGCGATGGATCTCCTCGGCTACACGCTCAACATGCTCACGCTGCTCGCCCTGTCGCTGGTGGTCGGCATGCTGGTGGACGATGCGATCGTCGAGGTGGAGAACATTTTCCGGCACCTGCGCATGGGCAAGACCCCGCTGCAGGCCGCGACGGATGCGGCCATCGAGATCGGCCTTGCCGTGGTGGCGACCACCTTTACGCTCTGCGCGGTGTTCGTTCCCGTCGCTTTCATGGGAGGCGTACCCGGGGAGTTCTTCAGGCCGTTCGCGTTCACCGCGACCGTGGCCGTCCTGTTCTCGCTCCTGGTCGCGCGCATGCTGACGCCGATGATGGCGGCCAGATTCATGCATCCCCGCGACCTGGGGCCGGAATCCAGTCGCTTCAAGGAGAGATACCTCAGGGGGGTGACATGGTGCCTCAGGCATCGGCGGATCACGCTCACCGTCGCCACCCTGCTGCTGGTCGGTTCTCTCTCGTTGCTGCCGCTCCTGCCGCAGGGATTCGCGCCGGCCGGCGACGATGGCTTCACTCGGCTGAATCTCGAGCTGCCGCCAGGAGCTGCCATCGACGAGACCTACAGCGTCGCGGAGGACGTGCGCCAGCGGATCGCCGACATTCCGGAAATCGAGCGGATCTACACGACCATCGGAAGCGCCCAGCAGGGAGACGGACCGGGCGGGGGAGGCGCCACTGCGGGCGGGGTAAACGAAGCGAACCTGCTGGTCGTCCTGCTGCCGATCGACGAACGCGAACGGGGATTGCAGGAAGTCCAGCGCGAATTGATGGACCGGATCGCAGCGGTTCCCGGCGTCCGCTTCTCGTTCGGCAACCAGTTCGGCAACCAGATGCAGCTCACGCTGGTGGGCGAAGACCCGGATGCACTGAGCGCGGCGGCCACCGCGGTGGAACAGGACCTGAGGGCGATCCCCGATATCGGCATCGTCACGTCATCGGCCAGCCTGGTGCGACCCGAGATCATCGTGCGGCCCCTCCCCGAGCGGGCGGCGGAACTCGGCGTCACCACGGAATCCATCGGCCTCGCGACGCGGATCGCCACCAGCGGGGACGTGACCCAGAGCCTCGCCAAGCTCAACCTGCCTGCGCGGCAGATCCCGATCCGCGTGCGCATCAATGACGCCGCTCGCACGGATATCGAGCAGATCGGCCTGCTTGCCGTGCCGGGCCGCGAGGGGCCGGTGCACCTGGCCAATGTCGCCGAGATCTCGCTGGGCTCCGGGCCGGCGCAGATCTCCCGCTATGACCGCAGCCGCAACGTGAACATTACCGCAGACCTCAATGGCCAGTCCCTGGGGCCGGTGCTGGCTGCGGCCCGCGCAACGCCGGCGATGCAGCAGCTGCCGGGATCGGTGCGGGAAGTGGTGACCGGAGAAGCCGAGTTCTTCCGCGAACTCATGGCAGGGTTCCTCTTTGCGATGGCGATCGGCATCTTCTGCATCTACGCCGTGCTGGTGTTGCTGTTCAAGGATGCCTTCCAGCCCGTGACGATCCTCTCGGCATTGCCCCCCTCGATCGGCGGTGCCGTCGTGTGTCTCTTCGTCTTCCAGTACGAGATATCGATCTCCTCGATGATCGGCATGCTGATGCTGATGGGGATCGTGACGAAGAACTCCATCCTGCTCGTGGAATACGCCGAGATGGCCCAGCGCGAACACGGCCTGTCGCGATTTGATTCGCTGGTCGACGCCTGCTCGAAGCGGGCACGGCCGATCGTGATGACCACCATTGCGATGGGTGCCGGCATGCTGCCGGTGGCGTTGGGTCTTTCCGGCGACTCCAGTTTCCGGGCGCCGATGGGGGTGACGGTGATCGGCGGGCTGATTGCCTCGACGGGATTGAGCCTGTTCGTCGTGCCGGTGATCTTCACGTTGGTCGATGACCTGCAACAGAAGATCAAGGGCCTGTTCCGCCGCAAGGAAGCCGTGGTCGAAGCGCCGGTTGCCTGAAGGGCTATCTCCAGACAGGTGCAAAGGTCTGGCCCACGCCGAGCGGCGTGCCAAGCCCATCGATCGGGATGACGTTCTGGCCGAACATCACGCCCTTCAGCTCGCGGCTCAGGCGGTAGCCACGCAGGACGCTCAAGGGTTCGTTTCCCGCCACCGTGCCCGTTTTCTGGTCCGTCGTCGTGATCTTGCAGCGGGTACAGGGCTTCACCATGCGCAGGCGGATCGCATCGCTCACGATTTCATGCAGCCTGTCTTCGCCGTAAGGCTCGAGACCCGCGAGCACCAGGTTCGGCCGGAAGCGGTTCATCGGCAGGGGGGTGGTGAGCCGGCCGTTCAGGTCCTTGAGGCTCGCCTCCGAGATCGCGAGCAGCGGGAAGCCATCGGCAAACAGGTTCAGGGCCTCGGTACTGCCGGTCCATTGCGGATTGCTCGGGCGCCGGCCCGCCGGATTGAAGCGCACCAGGCGGCAAGGCTTGCCGAGGAACGCTTCCAGCAGTTCGGCGGCCTCACTGCCCATGTCATAGGCACCACACCGGTCATGCCAGACCGTGACGGTCATCGCTTCACCGCGTTTGTTGAACGGCACGAACAGGTCGCCGACACCGGGTAGCGCTAGCTGGAGCCCCTCCTCGTCGAGGTAGGTATCGATGGTGGCGAGGCGCGGTTCTTCCCGCTGCGTCAGGAACTTGCCCGATGCGGTGACGATCATCCACTCCCGGTCGTGCTGGAGGCCGGTGGCGGTGAGCAGGGACTGGGCGAGATCGATGCCGCGGCACGACTTGACCGGGTAAACGTGCAGTGAGGCGAGCGTGATCGTCAGGGGAAGCTCCGGATCCTTGAGGCTTTTCTTGACCGTGAAGGAGCGACCCGCAGGCGATCTGCTTCGTTCAGGGCAGCGGGATCATGCCGTCAGGGCGCTGCGAAGGTCCATAGGGGCACCAACAAAGGGGTGCTGATGCTGCGTCGCGGAAGATCTTCTGTGAGTGACGGTGCCAGTCAGCGAAATCCTCAATGCCGGGCACCCAGGTGTTTTCGGGCCGTCATGAAGCCTCAAAACAAGTCATATGCAGCTGCAGACTCCCATCCTCCCGGACAGGCAGACATGTCGCTGTTCGACGGGGGAAAGTGCAGCAACCAAACAAACCATCATGTGCAACGCACCAGATTTCACTTGAACTGTACCGGCTGGACGGTAAACTGCCGCTCCCTTCCCAAACGGTGAGTTCATGTCTGCCCAGCCCCTCGCCAACCCTGCCCGCGAGCGGATTCTCGATGCGGCCAGCGAGCTGGTGGCGCGCTCTGGCGGCGCGAACCTCACGCTCGACCAGGTCGCGCAGATCGCCGGGGTCAGCAAGGGCGGCCTGCTGTACCACTTCCCGACCAAAGAGGCGCTCCTGCTGGCGATGGGCAAGCGCTTCCTCTGTTCGTTCGAAACCGGTCGCCGGGAAGCCCGCGAGCGCTTGCCCGATGAACCGGCCGCCGATCTCAAAGCCTGTGTGCTCGGCACATTGTGTCGTTCGGAATCGCGGAGTGCACAGGGCGCAGCCATTCTTGCAGCGGCTGCCAACGATCCCGCCCTGGTGGCGATGTTCCGCGAGTGCCTTGCCGACGTGACCGCCGAGCTGTCTGGCTGGCAGGGCTCCTTCGAGCGCAAGGCGATCGTCTCGCTGGCCATCGACGGCCTGATGCTGCGCGAGGCGTTGCGCATTTCTCCTTTCACTCCCGAGCAGCGCGATGGCGTGATTCACGCGCTGCTGCAACTTGCCGATGAATCCTGCCGTTTGCCCAAGGAACCCGGCAGCGAAACCCAAGGACCCTGAGGAATTTCCCATGCCCATCCCCGCCCGTGTTTCCCGTCCCCTGGTTCTGGCGTCGCTGGTCGCAGCCGCACTGGCTGTGGCGGGTTGCGGCAGCGAGCAGCCCCAGTTCGAGATGCCCAAACCGGAAGTCGCGGTAGAGACAGCGACTTCCGCGGCGCTGCCGCTGTCGCTGACCTACACCGCGCGGGCTGCGGGCTCGCGCGAAGTGGAAGTCCGCGCCCGCGTCGGCGGCATCCTGCTGGCACGCCGCTATACGGAAGGCAGTGCCGTGAAAGCGGGCGAAGTCCTCTTCCAGATCGATCCCGAGCCCTATCGGGCTGCCGTTGCCCAGGCGCGCGGCGAACTGGGGGTCGAGCGCGCGAGTTTCGACGAGGCAAAGCGCAATCGCGACCGGCTCGTCCCGCTGTACGACAAGAACGCCGTGAGCCAGCGCCAGCGAGACGAAGCGGTGTCTGCCTATGAAGTGGCGGCTGCCCGCGTCGCATCCGCCGAGGCGCGCCTCCGCACCGCCGAGCTCGATCTCGGTTACACCGATGTACGCGCCCCGATCGCGGGCCTGACGAGCCGTGAGCTGCGGTCCGAAGGCAGCCTGGTGCAGGCCGGTACGGACTCGAGCCTGCTGACCCGCATGGTGCAGGTCGATCCGCTGTACATCGAGTTCTCCGTGCCCGACGAGGAAGCAGCACTGCTCCGGTCCCGTCTTGCCGATGCGGAGGCCAGGAAGGAACTGCGGGCGGTGCTGCTGTCGGGCGACGTCGAGTATCCCGAGCCTGCACAGGTCACGTTCATCGACAACGCAGTCGAAACCGCGTCCGGCACCGTCATTGCCCGCGCCGTGCTGCCCAACAAGAAGCAGGTCATTGTGCCCGGCCAGTTCCTGCGGGTGCGGGTCGAAGGAGTATCGCTGCCCGATGTCGTCGCGATTCCCCGCAAGGCCGTCATGAACAGTCCGCAGGGCTCCTTCGTCTGGGTCATCGATGCGAACGAAACCGTGAACTTCCGCCCGGTGCAGATGGGTCGAGGAGTCAGTGAGCAGGTGGTGATTACCCGGGGTCTCGAGGTGGGCGAGCGCTACATCGTCGAAGGCGTGATGAAGGTACAGCCCGGGATCGCGGTGACTGCGGTGCCACCAGAGCCCGTTTCGCGCGAGGCTGCGGCGCAGCCGGTGGCTCCGAGGGACGACGTATGATCTCGAAAGTCTTCATCGCGCGCCCGATTCTTGCGGGCGTGCTGTCAGCGTTCATCGTCATTGCGGGACTCGCGAGCCTTCGTGCGCTGCCCATCGCCCAGTATCCCGAGATCCTGCCGCCTACGGTATCCGTCAACGCCTTCTATCCGGGCGCGACCGCCGAGACCATTGCGCAGAGCGTCGCGGTACCGATCGAACAGCAGATCAATGGTGTGGAGAACATGCTGTACATGAGCTCGTCGAGCTCGAGTACGGGTGCCCTCTCGATCACGGTGACCTTCGCGGTCGGTACGGATCCCGATATCGCGGCAATCAACGTCAACAATCGGGTGCAGGCGGCGCTCCCGCTGCTGCCCGAGGAAGTCAGGCGCCAGGGCGTCACGGTACTCCGTGCATCCACGTCGATCCTCCAGGTGATCACCATCGAGTCGCCGGACAGCCGCTACGACTCGCTCTTCCTGAGCAATTACACGCTGCTCAATGTCCTGGACGAGCTGAAACGCATTCCGGGCGTCGGCAATGCGCAGATGTTCGGCGCCAAGGACTACGCCATCCGCGTCTGGCTGCAGCCTGACAAGCTGGCGCAGCTTGGCCTCACGACCGGAGATGTCACGGCTGCCATCCGCGAGCAGAACTCGCAGTTCGCCGCCGGGCGTGTTGGCCAGGAGCCAGCCTCGGATGACATCGATTTCACGTTTTCCGTCACGGCGCAGGGCCGGTTTTCCGAGCCGGAACAGTTCGGAGAAATTGTCGTACGGACCACCGGGTCGGGAGGGGTCGTCCGGCTGAAGGACGTCGCGCGTATCGAGCTCGGCTCGCGCGATTATGACTTCACGTCCGTGCACAACGGCCGTGAAGCCACGCCCATCGGAATTTTCCTGCAGTCGGGCGCCAATGCGCTTGAAGTGGGGGAAACCGTGAAGAATCGCCTGGAGGAGCTGTCAGCGAGCTTCCCGGAAGGCATGGTTTACACCATCCCTTACGATACGACGACCTACGTGCAGGTCTCGATCAATGAGGTGCTGAAGACGCTCGTCGAGGCGATGATCCTCGTTTTCCTGGTCGTCTTCCTGTTCCTCCAGAACTGGCGTGCGACCCTGATTCCGATCCTGGCAGTACCGGTGTCCCTGATCGGCGCGCTGTCGGTCATGTACCTGCTCGGTTTCTCCATCAATACGCTGACGCTGTTCGGCATGGTGCTGGCAATCGGTATCGTCGTCGACGATGCCATCGTGGTGCTCGAGAACGTCGAGCGCATCATGACTACGGAGAACCTGGAGCCCGCTGCTGCCACAGAGAAGGCGATGCGCGAAGTGACCGGGCCGGTCATCGCAATCGTGCTCGTTCTGTGCGCCGTGTTTCTGCCCGTGGCATTCCTGGGCGGCCTGGTCGGTGAGATGTACAGGCAGTTTGCCGTCACCATCGCCGTCTCGGTCACCATCTCCGGTTTTGTCGCGCTTACGCTGACCCCGGCACTGTGTGCTGCGCTGCTCAAGCGGGAACATGCGCGCCGGCATGGCTGGCTGGAAAAGTTCAACCAATGGTTCGCGCGGATGACGGGTCGATACACGACCGGCGTGCGCTATCTGCTCCGTCACGGCGCGTTGGCGCTCGCCCTGTTCGCCGTGCTGATCGTCGCTACGACGGGACTGTTCAGGATGGTGCCGAGTTCGCTCGCTCCCAAGGAAGATCAGGGATATGTGCTGGCCCTGCCGATCCTGCCGGATGCGGCTTCGCTTTCTCGTACCTCCAGGGTCGTCGACGACCTGATGCAGTACACATCCACGCTGCCTGGCATGGCCGACTCGCTTGGCTTTGCCGGCCTGGATCTGCTCACGTTCCAGCTGCGTACCAACACGGGGGTGCTATGGCTGGTACTCGACGACTGGGAGGATCGCACTACCCCCGAAACATCGCCGGAGGCCATCGTCGGCAGCATTTTCGGCTATGCCTCGACGATCAAGGATGCATTCGTCCTCGCATTCGAACCACCGCCGATCCAGGGCCTGAGCGAGACGGGCGGCTTCGAGGGCTTCGTGCAGGCGCGCACCAACAGCGATACCAAGCAGCTGGAAGCCGCTACGCAGCAGCTGCTGGCTGCCGCCGCACAGCGGCCTGAGCTCGCGGGGGTGTCGACCACGTTCAGCACCCAGGTGCCGCAGATCCGCATCGATGTGGATCGGGAGAAAGCCAAGCTGCTCGGGATTCCGGTCAACGAGGTATTCGACACGCTGCAGAGCACGTTCGGTGCGCTCTACGTGAACGATTTCAACAAGTCGGGCCGCGTCTTCCGCGTGCTCCTGCAGTCGGACGCGGAGTTCCGTTCGCACTCGGCGGACATTCGTTCTGTCTACGTCCGGGCCGGCAATGGGGAGCTGATTCCACTCACCGCCGTGGCGTCCGTCAGGGAAGATACGGGTCCTGAGATACTGGAGCGTTTCAACGTGTTCCCGTCTGCCAAGATCCTCGGCAATCCCGCACCGGGCTACAGTTCCGGTCAGGCTCTCGAAGTCATGGAACAGATTGCACGTGAAACCCTGCCTGCCGGGTATACGCTTGCGTGGAGCGGTGCTTCCTTCCAGGAGAGTGCAGCGAGCGGCTCCTCCGCGGGCATCTTCCTGCTCGCCGTGCTGATGGTGTTCCTGATCCTGGCTGCCCAGTACGAGCGGTGGACGTTGCCACTGGCAGTGATCCTGGCGGTACCTTTTGCCGTGTTCGGCGCGGTGGCTGCCGTGGCGCTGCGGGGACTGCAGAACGACATCTACTTCCAGATCGGCCTCGTCACGCTCATCGGCCTCGCTGCCAAGAACGCCATCCTGATCGTCGAGTTCGCGATGATGAAGCATGCCGAGGGCATGAGTTACGCGGATGCAGCAGTCGAAGCGGCGAAGCTGCGCTTCCGGCCCATCATCATGACGTCGCTGGCCTTCATCCTCGGTGTGCTGCCGCTGGCCATCAGTACGGGCGCCGGCGCTGCGAGCCGGCATTCGATCGGTACGGGCGTGATCGGCGGCATGCTGGTCGCGACTTTCGTCGCCACCCTGTTCATTCCATTGTTCTTCCGCTGGATCGCCGCGTGGGGCGATCGCTCGGAGAAGAAAGCGGGCAGTGAGCCCACCACCATAGCGGAGGTGCCGCATGTCTAGGCTTCACCTGATGCGGGCTCTTGCCCTGTCGCTGATCGGTTCGGTGCTGCTCGGCGGCTGCATCGTCTCGCGTGTCGATGTCGATCGTCCCGGACTGCCGTTGCCCGAGGCGCTGCCGGAGACTGCCGCAACAACGCCGATGCAGGACGTGTGGTGGAAGGTGTTTGCCGATCCGGCGCTCGATGCACTGATGGACGAGGCCTTGGCACACAATGCCGATCTCGTCGTGGCAGCGGCCAGGGTGCTGGAATCGCGCGCCATCCTGAACACGGCGACTGCGGACCGGCTGCCGACGGTCAATCTGGAAGGCAATGCGTCGCGGGCGCAGACCAGCGCGCTCAGCAATCAGTCTCCGGACGCGGGGACACCGGCCACAACCTATACGGTGCAGGGGTCGGTTGCCTATGAACTGGATCTGTGGGGCCGCTACGCGAGGGCTGCGCAGGCGGAACGTGCGAGGCTGCTCGCGACGGAGTTCGACCGGGATGCGGTTCGCCTGAGTCTCACCGGAGATGTGGCGCGCGGGTACTACTCGCTGCTCGCTGCGGCAGAACAGCTGCAGCGCGCCCGTGAAACGCTCGCGGCGCGCGATGAATCGGTGGGGATCGAGCAGATCCGCTTCGATGCCGGCGAGAGCGATGAAAGCACCTTCCGCCGCACGCAGGCGGAAGCGGCCGCCTCGCGGATCGCGGTCCAGCAGTTCGAACTCGACGTGGCACAGCGGACGCATGCGCTCGGTGTGCTGCTCGGTCGTTCGCCCCAGGCACTCGTAACCCGGGCGATCGCCACCGAAGGCATTGCCCTGCCATCGGCACCTGCGTTGCCCGCCGGTGTACCTTCGTCCGTGCTGGAACGACGGCCCGACATCCGCTCGGCGGACGCCTCGCTGGTGGCCGCCGCTGCGGACATTGGTGCTGCGCGCGCGGCCCTGTATCCAAGCATCAACCTCACCGGAGCCTTCGGCTGGGCCAGTCCCGAACTGTCCGACCTGTTCACGACGCCGGCAGAAGCCTGGAACGTGGCAGGCGGTATTCTGCAGCCCCTGTTCCAGGGCGGCCGTTTGCGCGCGAACGTCCAGCGGACCGAAGCCGTTCGCCTGCAGCGCCAGGGCGAATATGCCCGCACCGTGCAGAACGCGTTCCGCGATGTGCTGGACGCGCTGCGTGGCCAGGAGCTGCTGAGTGGAATCAGCCAGACAACGAGTGCGCAGGTCGATGCGCTCGCGCGGGCTGCCGAGTTGTCCGAGCTCAGCTATTCGCAGGGCGAGATTGCCTACCTCGATCTCCTCGATGTCCGCCGCAACTACTACCAGTCTCAGATTTCGCTGGTGGGAGCGCAGCGGGACGCGTTGATCAACACCGTCGATCTCGCGCTGGCGCTGGGCGGCGGGGTGCCGACGGCGGAGTGATGGTTTGTCAGGGGAGGCCGACTCTGTCGGCCTCCGTATCCGGTACTGTGTTACTGCCATGAATCTGGACGCCCTCACTCCTCTTCTCACCATCCTTCTCGGGATCGGGCTCGCGGCGGCCACGGGATTCCGCGTGTTCCTGCCGTTCCTGGTGGCGGGGCTGGCGGCACGCGCCGGGTGGATCCCGCTGTCGTCCGGATTCGAGTGGCTGGCCAGTGCGCCTGCGTTGTGGATCCTCGGCTCCGCTGCCGCATTTGAAACGCTGGCGTACTACATTCCCGGCGTCGATCACCTGCTCGATCTGCTGGCGACTCCAGCCACGATCGGGGCGGGCATCGTCGTGAGTGCGGCGACCATGGCGGATGTGCCCCCGATGGTGTTGTGGCCGGTGGCCGTGATTGCCGGAGGCGGAATCGCGGGCCTGGTGAAAGGCAGCGCGGCGCTGGTCCGTGCCCAGACTGGCCTTGCCACCGGCGGGTTGGGGAATTCCGCGGTCAGTACTGGCGAGAATATCGGTGCGATTCTGATTTCGTTGCTCGCGATACTGCTGCCGGTACTCTGCATCCTCGCCGTCGTTGCGCTGCTCGTCTGGGGCATCCGGCGTGCGGGCCGACTGGTGTTCGGCGCAAGGCCAAAACGCGGCAACGTCGAGCTCTTGCCGAGGGAGTGAGCGGGCGCGGCCATGTTAAAGGAGATAGCCGACTTGGTCGGCAGGTGAGCCTTCGGCAAGTAGGTCACGGACGTGACAGGTAAGCCTGTCGGCAAGTCAGATCTGGCCTGCCGTGAGGCTTCCTTGTCGCGACGCGACTTACCTGCCGAAGGCGCACCTGCCGACCAAGCCGGCTATCTTTCTCCAGCATTTCTTTCCAGGGTTCTAGTGCCCTGCAGCGCTGATGCGGGAGCCAGTAAAAACCACGCTTTTTGCTGGCTCGATATGCAAAAGTCATGGACAGACTTTTGCATCAACCTGTTAGCATGTGCGCCGTGGATCACTACGATATCGTGGTCATCGGCAGCGGCCCGGCGGGCGAGGGTGCTGCGATGATGGCCGCCAAGAACCGCCGCAAAGTCGCCCTCGTCGAACGCCATTGTGAAATCGGAGGCGGGTGTACCCATTGGGGCACCATCCCGAGCAAGGCTTTGCGCCAGGCCATCAAGACGCTGCAGGACGTGAGGAGCAATCCGCTGCTCAAGGAAGTCCGGCACGCCATCGACTTCAACTACCCGAAGCTCCTGGCGTCCGCGAACAGCGTGATCGAGGCGCAGGTGATCGGCCGTCGCCGGTTCTACGAACGCAACAAGGTTCCGCTCTATACCGGCCAGGCTGCCTTCGTCGACGCGCGTACGCTGGAAATCCGCGGGGCAGGGGATGCACCCGAACGCATCTCCGCCGATTACGTGATCATCGCGACCGGTTCCCGTCCGTACCATCCGCCCGAGCTCGATTTCTCGCGTCCCCGGGTGCGCGACAGCGACACGATCCTGCATTACAACGACACCCCGTTCGCCGTCACCATCTACGGCGCCGGCGTGATCGGCTGCGAGTATGCGTCCATCTTCATCAACCTGGGCTGCAAGGTCACGCTGGTCAACACGCAGGACCGGCTGTTGTCGTTCCTCGATGACGAGATTGCGGAGGCGCTGTCGTACCACCTCCGCGAGCAGGGCTGCGTCATCCGGCACAACGAGACGTTCGCCGGGCTCGAGACCCGCGAGCTCGACGTGGTGCTGCAGCTCGAATCCGGCCGCCGCATCAAGTCGGACCTCCTGCTCTGGGCTAACGGGCGGACAGGCAACACCGACGGGATGAATCTCGAAGCCATCGGCCTTACGGTCAATTCGCGCGGGCAGCTCACTGTCAATGCGCATTACCAGACCGGGATCCCGCACATCTATGCAGCGGGCGACGTAATCGGTCCACCGGCCCTGGCGAGTGCTGCGTATGTGCAGGGTTCTGATGCGGTCGAGCACATCCTCGATCCGTCGATGGAACCGCATCGGCCGGACCTCGTGCCAAGCGGTATCTATACCATCCCGGAGATCTCGTCCGTCGGCATGACGGAGCGCGAGCTGCGCGAGAAAAAAATCCCTTACGAAGTCGGGCACACGAGCTTCAAGAGCATCGCGCGCGCACAGATGACCAACGAAAAGGTCGGCATGCTCAAGATCCTCTTCAGCCCGGAGACGCTGAAGGTGCTCGGGGTGCACTGCTTCGGCGGCCGGGCCGAAGTGTTTAAAATGCCGCTGCGAGAAGTGCTCATGCGCTTCAAAGCGGCCGGGCTGGGTTCAGTCCCGGGCGGCGGCGGGGAAATCCTCGTCGATCGCGTGCGGAATGCGATCGCGCCCTTGAAGTGCAACAGCGATCAATGGCTAAAAGTGATGGAGGTCGCGCATGAGCTGGGTCTGAATTCCAGCGCGACCATGATGTTCGGCCACGT
>JANNNQ010000381.1:0-1517 GCA_031398625.1 Pseudomonadota bacterium | reverse complement strand
CGGCCTTCCGGTGTCCGCACATCCACGGCAATGCTTTTCTTATTGCGGTTATCGCTATCGAAAGAGCCGTTAATCAAGGACGCACTCGCAGCCCCCACGCCGGTTGATAAAAACGCACGGAAAGGATCGCCACCTTCCGGTTCTTCCACTTTAACAACGTCCGCTCCCCAATCGGCCATGATACCGCCACCGGCAGGGCCAGCGGCCCAGATTGCCAGTTCCACGATTTTGATTCCTTCAAGTGCTCCAGACATGATGTTTCCTCTCTGTTGGGTTGAAAGTGCGCCCGCTATCGGGGATGGAGTATAGGTGATTGTGGGCCGCGGAAAAAGTGATTGGCAACTGCGTCAGGGGCTCGGTCCTCTACTTTGGCAAGACTAAGGATGATAGTGAATTGCCCATACACGCCCCACGCAGCCAGAAACTCCGTGACAGGAATCCGCTTGGGAGCATCGTCAAAAAACGGATCGTTGACAAAAACAATCTGTTCTTCAATACCAATCACCACCAAAGCGTGCACGCACGCTCTCTGCCAGTAACTCCGCAGCGGAGCGGTGTTGACGATGGCGATGGGGGGAATTCCGTCCCGTAGCGACTGGCGCAGAGAGTCGAGAGATGAAGCTTCAACTCTGACTTGGCAGTGCGGAAAGCCCTGTTTTAACAGCGTATCCAAATCCGCGAGACTGGTGCCAGCTTCGTCAGTCCGCAGTAGATCGCATACTACTACTTCTTCTACGCGAATGGCTTGGTAGGCAAGGACCATTCTTACCGCGGCGGGCACACAGGAGTTGCGATTCTGAGGATTGGTTTGGCGATAGTGCGGAACGGTGAGCACGGCTAAGAAAGCGGAGTCGGATCTTGGCTTGGATGTGGGGGCGCATGGACAGCGTTTTTCATTGCCCGACAACGTGCCTGGCCGTCTACCACCTCTCCTGTTTGCGCATCAACCCTCAGTTCTCCAAGTTTTTCTTTCCGCCCTTCAGCGACGGGTGAAAACCACACCGGCACTATCCAGTAGAGGCGTTGGCCAGTGTTATGAAGGGTCGGCTCATCAAAAGAGAAACTCTGCCCGTAATGGAGCAGCATACAAACGCCAGCTTTTTGCTTGGCGACATACGCGGATGTCTGCGTAGACATCGGGCGATGATTGAGGGTTGCCGTTCCCTTTCGCCTTGGGCTTCTTTTTGCTTTTTTCTTTCTTGATTCAGGAGTAAGAGTCTGCATATTCACAAGGAAGTCCCCGAAAAAAACCTGAAATTGTTACGCGCCATACTAGCGAATGAGAAGGAAGGGAGAAATGCCCGTCTCCCGACTATGCTTACCGGGTGGCACTTCAAGGATAGGAAGGTTTGGTCGTAAGCCCCAAGGATTTTACGGCTCCTCTTGGCTGACCGCTGACGGCTGACCGCTGACCGCTGACAGCTCTTGCAGCAACGCCTTGGCGTCTCGCAGATCCCCAGTCGCAAACCCCTCGGTGAACCACGCGTGGATTTCGCTCAACATCTGTCGCGCTTCGG
>JANNNQ010000376.1:0-1506 GCA_031398625.1 Pseudomonadota bacterium | reverse complement strand
CGACATCCACCGGAACCTGCGCGTGGATCGCCGCCGTGTTCTCCTTCATCGCCTCTTCCTGCAGGATGCGCATGATGTGCAGCGCCGAGGATTCGATGGAGCGGATATGGCCGGTGCCGTGGCAGCGGGGGCAGGCGATGTGGCTGGTTTCTCCCAGCGAAGTCTGCAGGCGCTGGCGCGAGAGTTCCAGCAGGCCGAAGCGCGAGATCTTGCCGGTCTGCACGCGGGCGCGATCGTACTTGAGCGCATCGCGCAGGCGGTTTTCCACGTCGCGCTGGTTGCGCGAGGATTCCATGTCGATGAAGTCGATCACGACCAGTCCGCCGAGGTCGCGCAGGCGCAACTGGCGGGCGATTTCGTCAGCCGCCTCCAGGTTGGTGCGCAATGCGGTTTCCTCGATGTCGGCGCCGCGGGTCGATTTCGCGGAGTTCACGTCGATCGCCACCATGGCTTCCGTGTGGTCGATGACGACCGCGCCGCCGGAAGGCAGGGGCACCTGGCGCGAGTAGGCCGTTTCGATCTGGTGCTCGATCTGGAAGCGCGAAAAGAGCGGAACGTCGTCGTGGTACATCTTCACGCGGTTGACGTTCTGCGGCATCACGTGGCCCATGAACTGCCTGGCCTGGTCGAAGATGCTTTCGGTGTCGATCAGGATTTCGCCGATTTCCTGGTGGAAGTAGTCGCGGATCGCGCGGATGACCAGGCTGCCTTCCTGGTAAATCAGGTAGGCACCGCCTTGCTGCTTGGCCGCGGTTTCGATCGCGCGCCACAACTGCATGAGGTAGCCGAGATCCCAGTTCAGTTCCTCAACCGAGCGGCCGATGCCGGCGGTGCGGGCAATGAAGCTCATGCCCTGGGGGACTTCGAGCTGGTTGATGGTGTCGCGCAATTCATTGCGCTCTTCGCCCTCGACCCGGCGCGACACGCCGCCGCCGCGGGGATTGTTGGGCATCAGGACCAGGTAGCGGCCGGCGAGGCTGATGAACGTGGTGAGGGCGGCGCCCTTGGTGCCGCGTTCGTCCTTGTCGACCTGGACGATCAGTTCCTGGCCTTCGCGCAGGGCTTCCTTGATGCTGACACGGGCGGGATCGGCGTCGGGGTCCCGGAAGAAGGACCGGCTGACTTCCTTGAATGGCAGGAAGCCGTGGCGTTCATTGCCGTAGTCGACGAAGGCCGCTTCGAGGCTGGGCTCGATGCGGGTGATGATGCCTTTGTAGATATTGCTCTTGCGTTGCTCTTTTCCTGCAGTTTCTATGTCGAGGTCGATAAGCTTCTGCCCATCGACAATCGCGACACGCAGCTCTTCTGCGTGGGTCGCGTTAAACAACATGCGCTTCATTTTTTGTTCTCCCGCGCTCACATGCCCACGGGGAGGACAAACCTGCGGCAGCGTCCCGGTTGTCGGGGACGCCTGATCAGCTTTCTGTCGTCGCTACTAAATTCATCAAAATGGAAAGAAGACGAAAGATTCGGGCCTGTTGGTTTGTCAGTTGCATGTCCTGCTTC
>JANNNQ010000281.1:0-1894 GCA_031398625.1 Pseudomonadota bacterium | reverse complement strand
AAAACCTGCCCCGCCTTGATGGCGCCGGCGCATTTTCCGATGGTGACGGTGTGTAGATAGGCCGGAATCTGCGGGTACAGGACCTGGCTGACCCGGTTGTGATTCTGGCCATCGCCAATCTCGCTCATCACGAAGATGAGCGTGTTGTCGAGGACCATGCTGCCATCGGCCGCGGTAGGATCCGAGGTCTTCGCCAGCAAGCTGACCAAGTTGTCGACTAGCTGCTGATAGAACCAGCGCTGCGCCTTGGCGAAGGCCGCTCGCACCGTAGGCGAACCCGCGTTGGCGATCGAGATCGGCGAGTTATATTGGCCCGTCGATTGCGGCATCGTGTGCGACAGACCGTTGTGATGACCCCAGCCGCCCGTCGAGGCACCACCGATGAAGCTGAAATCGAACTCGCAAGTGGCGTACAGCGGCATGAGCCCGATCACTGGCGCAGCGCCGCAGATGAGGGCCTGCGCCGAGAGCTCGAGCTGCGCCTGCAGCAGCAACCTGAAGTTCGACTCCTGGTAGAAGTAATCGTTGCCTCCGCTCGAATCGACGACGATGCCAGCGCTCGCCGCGCGGACCTTCTCGACCGTGGGCAGCATGGGCTTGCCCGTGCAGCTCGAAATGGCACCCCCACTCCCGCTGCGCACCGCCTCGAGACCGGCAAGGAAAGCGCTTAGCTTGTTCTCTTCGTTGGTGAGCCCGGTTACCGATTTTTGCAGGTCTGAAACCTCGGCCTGGTTCAGCTCCAGAATCTTCTTGCGAAGCTCGGCATCCGATACCACGGGAGTCGCGGTCCCGAACAAAGTGTCGGCAACTTTCGCGGGGTTTTTCTGCGGGTCGACATAGGTCGTCCCGTCCCAAAACAGCTTGCCGTGAAGATCGATCCCGAACGGCTGATGCGAGCAAGCGCCTAGAATCAGGGGCTTGGCCGCGATGCCCTTGGCGATGACGTGCTCGACCGTGATACGCGGCGTTGTTGCGTCACCCGTATTCACGCCCGAAAGGCAATTGACGATGCCCTCGTGGGTACCGCCCGTGTCGGGATACGACAGGCCGTTGTACACGTTGATCCACTGCTTGTACGGCTGCAGCGGCCCGAGAATGCTCTCGTTGGTTTGGTCGAGATCGAAGCTGACCCCATCCGCGCCCATCTTGGGGTTGTAGTGCTCGGCCGCGATGCCGTGCGGAATGTACATCACCATGAACCGCTTCACGGGACCCCCAGGCGCTGCAGTAGCCATGCGCGCGAGCTTGGCGGCGAAGGGCAAGGAGAGCCCCAGCGCGAGCGCCTTCAGAAACAGCCGGCGCTCCATTCCTCGGGTCGCGCGTGTCAATCGCGGGTTGTTCTTCATCGGACCTTATTCTCTTCGAACCATCCGCTCAGGGTCGAGCACGTCGGGGCGCGAGCACACCGCAGGCGCTTCCCGGAAGCGTGATAAAAGATCGCCCCAGCGTCGAGCCCCGTTCTCTAGATTTTTCGATTCGACCTATGCAACCAAAAGTGCTCAATTTTTTGTGTTGCAAGGTTGAAAGGAAATCGCCCCCAAGGGTGACCAAACCCGCCCTCGAGGTTGGCTCCAGGCGCCACACACGGCTCCGTGACCAAGAAAGGGACACTCAACCGGGAATTTGCCAACCTGAATGTGCCTTACCCAGGCCGTCCAGGACTCATCCGGCGTTCCGGACGCGACTCTGCCCACGGCTGTGCCGCGAGTTGCATAAGTCGTCCCACGGATCGTCCCAGATTACGAAACCTACATCGCCGTGTTTTGCGGCGAATAGCCTTGAAAATATTGCTTCCGTCCCTATACCCCGTCCCCGGTCCGACCGTTCCCCTATACACTCCGCAGTGGCCCTACCGAGCATGAAACTGACTGGGTCTACCTGCCGCGCCTCGGTC
>JANNNQ010000280.1:0-5456 GCA_031398625.1 Pseudomonadota bacterium | reverse complement strand
GTCGAGCGGCTTGACGAACCTCATGTTGACGACCGTGGCATCCAGGGTCTTTGCCACCTCGAGCGCCGTCGCCAGCAACGTTCCGAATACCAGCAGCACCACGTTGGTGCCATGACGTCTTACTTCGCTCTTGCCGACCGGAAGGAGGCGCGGCGTGCGTTCGGCCAGCGGAGCGGGGAGCGCGGCACGCGGGTAACGCACGGCCGCCGGGCCATCATGGTGATACCCGGTGTTGAGCATGGCGATGAGCTCCGTGCCATCGGCTGGCGTCATCACCACCATTTCCGGCAGGCAGCGCAGATAGGAGAGGTCGAAGGCGCCGGTATGCGTTGCGCCATCGGGCCCGACGAGTCCCGAACGGTCGATCGCGAAGAGCACGGGCAACCTCTGCAGGGCGATGTCGTGGATCACCTGGTCATACGCCCGTTGCAGGAACGTGGAGTAGATCGCGACGACCGGTTTCTGCCCCTGGCACGCGAGTCCGGCTGCGAGCGTGGCGCTATGCTGCTCGGCGATGCCGACGTCGACATAGCGGTCCGGATACAGCTCCGAGAAGCGGACCAGGCCCGAACCTTCCCGCATGGCCGGCGTGATCGCGACCATGCGTTCGTCCTTCGCCCCCATGTCGCAGAGCCAGTCACTGAACACCTGCGTATAGGTGGGCGCCCCCTTGGCCGGGCTGCCCACGAGCCCGATTTCCGGATCGAAAGGCGTCACGCCATGGTACTTCACGGGGTCGGCTTCGGCCGGGGCATAGCCGCGACCCTTCCTCGTCACCACATGCAGCAGGCGGGGGCCCTTGAGGTCGCGCATCTGTTGCATGACACGCACGAGCCCGGGGAGATCGTGGCCATCGACCGGGCCGCAGTAGTGAAAGCCCAGGTCCTCGAAGAAATGTCCCGGACCCGTGGTGGTCGCGCGCTTCAAGGGTGAGGAACGTCCGCGGGTCCTGCCCAGCTTCCTGAGGTAACCCGAGAGGGCTCCCACGTTCGGGGAGATCGACATGCCATTGTCGTTCAGCACCACCAGCAGGTCCGCATCGAGCGTGCCGGCGTGATTGAGCGCTTCATACGCGAGCCCGGCCGTGATACCGCCATCCCCGATGATCGCAACGCTCTTGCGCCCGTTTTTCTGGCGTTCATTCGCCATTGCGATCCCCAGCGCAGCGCTGATGGACGTGCTGGAGTGGCCGGCGCCGAACGCATCGTACGGGCTCTCGTCACGCCGCAGGAAGCCCGACAGCCCCCCGCGCCGCCGGATCGTCGCCAGCTGGTCCCTGCGGCCGGTGAGGACCTTGTGGGGGTAGCACTGGTGACCGACATCCCAGACCAGGGCATCCCGGGGCGTATCAAACACGTAGTGCAGCGCCACCGTCAGCTCCACCGTACCGAGGCCAGCGGCGAGGTGACCGCCTGCACGCGAGACGGTGCGAACGAGATAGTCACGCAATTCGTCTGCAAGGGGCGCGAGATCTTGCGGTGCCAGCCGCCGCAGGTCTTCCGGGCCTTCGATCTGGTGAAGCAGGGCAGGGCTGGTGGCTGTCTCTGCATCCATCATGAAGCTTTCTCCCCGAGGTTCGGCCCGATGTTCGGGCTCACGTTGATTGTTGTCTGCAGGGGCAGCGGCGTCGCCCTCGTTCGCCATTGCCAGAGTCTTTCGGTCGCCAGTGGCAGCACCAAAAACCAGTGCTCGATCAAGGCCAGCAGGCTCAGGGTACCCACCAGCGTGTAGCCTGCGACTTCGAACGGCGACGCCGTGGCCGCTCCGGCTCGCGCATAGAGCAGCACGGTCAGCACGGTGGCGGCCGTGACCGCGAACGGAAACAGCCAGTTGATCGAGTGCATGCCGAAGAAGCTCGCGAGGTACTTGAGATGCGCAGGCAGGAACTGCTCGCCCCGATTGGAAACGCCCAGGTACAGGTTCAGCTTCGCACTGAGGCGCATGCCCCACAGCAGGAGGAAGGTCCAGCAGCCGATCTGGTTCGGCGCCTCCCAGGTGATGCCCAGGACGACGAGCGCTCCCGCAAGGATGGCCAGTTCGTGATGAATCACGGCGTTCGTCGCATGACGGAAATGCGCGGCCCCGGCGCAGCCCGGCCTGCAGGCCGTGCGCTGCGGTCCCGTGATGAACCCGAGGAGGAAACTCATCTCGAGCCAGCCCCACACGGCAACTGCACAGAGAAAGGCGAGGTAGGCACCCTGTACGCCGGCGTCCTCGCTGGTGGACGAGAGTCCCTGCAGTGCGAATCCAAGCACGAGGGTGGCGCCGATGAAGCTCAACGCATACGTGCGCCTGGGCAACCGTACCAGCAGCAGGATCACGCCCGTACTGGCCCACCAGATGGCGAGAGCAAAAAGCACCGGGATGCCGTAGGCGGTCATCACTACCAGGCGGGCGCCAGCCGCACCTGGTCAGGGAGCGCGTTGTGCTCTACGGGACGCAGATACAGGCGGAGGAAGATCGTCGCAGCCGCGGCGGCGTAACCCGCGCGCCGGAGCAGGTTCACGACCCCCCCCTTCTGCTTCGCGGTCTCGGTTGCCACCGTCAGCGCAACCAGCCGGTCGAGTCCCGCTCGAAACGCCGGATGCTCGATATCCAGCGTCAGGGGGAAGACCTGCTTCGAGATCTCGGAGGTGATGCGGAAGACCGTGAAATCGTACTCGGTGGGATCGAGGCCGAAGGCCTTGTGCAGTTCGGGCCTGGCGTGGTCCCGCACATACATCGTCGCAAACACCGCAAGCAGGAAGAAGCGGATCCACAGCTTGTTCAGGCCCCGCAGGAGGTGTGGCTCGGTGCGCATCAGCAGCGCGAACGCCTCGCCATGGCGGAACTCGTCGTTGCACCAGCGCTCGAACCAGCGGAAGATCGGATGGAAGCGCCGTTCGGGATGACGTTCAAGCTCGCGGAAGATGGTGATGTAGCGGGCGTACCCGATCTTCTCCGAGAGGTACGTGGCGTAGTAGATGAACTTCGGCCTGAAGTAGGTGTACTTCTTCGCCTTCGTCAGGAAGCCGAGATCGACGCCCAGCCCGAAGTCCTTCAGCGACTTGTTGATGAAGCCCGCGTGCCGGCTCTCGTCGCGCGCCATGTGTCCCATCAGCTCGCGTATGTCCGGGTTGGAAACGTTCTTCCTGATCTCGCTGTAGAGCACGCAACCCGAGAATTCCGCCGTCACGGAGCTGACCAGAAAGTCCAGGAACTCCTGGTTGAGTGCCGGCTCGAGCGTGCGCACCTCGTCCCTGAATTCCGCATCGCGCTCGAAGTGATCGCGGTTCACGTCATTGCGGAACTCGGCCATCAACTGGTCCCATTCCGCCCGCACGGGGGTCACGTCGATCCGTTCCATCGCAGCGTAGTCGGTGCGATAGAACCGCGGACTCAGGAGCGTATTCGCTTCGGCCTGGCGGGTAGCGTCCTCGCTGGTTGCGATGGTCGCGGCGGGCAGCGATGCAGAGGCACTCATCAGACGAACTCCTTCAGATACCTGTGTCCGCAGTGGCGGGCAATGCCGAAGCGCCGAACAGCTGCGCGAACGCGGCAGCATTGGTCGGACCGAAAACCTCGAGATTGATGTTGACGCCGGTGGCGAGATCGGTCAGGGACATGCGCCCGTCCGTCCAGCGGATGAGGCGGAACGGGGGCTCTGCACCGATTCCGTCCCGGCGTCGCTCGCGCGCCAGGCCCCGCATCACCCCCCGGACGAACCCATTCGTGCCCGGTGCGAAAACCGCCACGATCCGGCCATCGCTCGCGGCAGTGGCCACGACGGCGCCATCCTCGCGATCTGCGAAACGCAGATCCAGGGTGCTCACGACTGCCGCTTCCGGCATGCGGGTGGCGCCGACGCCGTTGATCCGCGAACCGGTGACCAGCAGCAGCGACAATCCCAGCAACGCGCCCGCACCGATCAGTGCGCCACGTGGAAAGGGGCGGGTAAAGGAATCACTCATGACGGCATGCTCCACCGGCACTGCTGGGTGCGTAGCGCATCAGGCTGCTACCTGGGTGGTGGGCTGCAAGCCAGGCTCCGGAGCAGAACCGGAAACAAGGCTCCCGGGCGCGGTCACCTGGATGTCGGCGGTCTGTGCCAGGGCTGTGGCCAGCAGTCCTGCCACCTTGTTGGGCGCGGGTATCGAGCGCAGCGCCGGTTGGGGCTGCGCGAAGTGCCAGCGCCTGACATGCGGCCAGTTCAGCAGGTAGCCGATGCGGACCTTGCGCTGGAGCTTGAGCGCGAGATCGCCTGTGCCATCGCGCGCATGCTTGACGGCCCCCGCTTCGAGGACAGTGAACGGGATGTTCACGGTCATCGGCACGGCGATGCCATGGCGCAGCACGACGCGACGATTCGTGAGCGTGTAGACCGTCGCGCGCGCGCTTGCCCAGGCAAGCAGGGCGAGGAGTCCCACCGCCCCTGCGGCGAGCGCAGCGAGGCCGCCCGTAGCCAGCAGGACGCTCGCCACGGTCTCGTCACCCACCAGGCCGTGTGACAGGCGCCACACCAGGAGCACCGCAAAGTACAGTGCGAGGCGTTTGCAGTGATAGGCATCGATTGCCAGTGACTGCCAGCGCGGCGCTCCCTGCCACAGGATGTGCTCCCCTGCGGGCAGATTCTCCGGCAGGCCACGGACGGGTTCGAAGTCGAAATCGTCGCTCATGACAGCTCCGTTTCAGATCCAGGGACCAAGACGCGACGGTTCGGCGTAGAGATTTCCGGAAGCAAAGTACGCGCAAATGCGGTCTTCTTCCGTCAGCGAGATGGTTTCCGGGTCGGCAAGCAGCGGAGCGACCGCAAAATGCTTTGCCAGGACGGAACGCACCGTCACCGTGCGCCGGCCGCCGTCGACCTTCGCCAGCGTCAACGGCACGAGCACGCGACGGTTGGAGCCTGATACCGCCACTTCGAGGTAGCGGATGACATTTTCCGACCGGTCCACCCAGGCATCGGCCACCACGCCTGCGGTGACGCGATCGGCGCCCCAGACCTCCATGCCTCGGGGATCTGGATCACTGCCTGCAATGTCGAACCCTTCAGCGGAGCGCAGCGGCACGATCTTCGGCAGGCCCTCGAGCGTGAGGTCCGGACCGTCGGCGCGCTTGACGTAGGCAGCGGGTCCGACGCCATCCTGCATCGGGTCGCCGGTGGGGTGCAGCGGTGCGCCGGGCCAGGGCGCGACCGGCTCCGCATGGATCTCGCGCAGGTCCTTTGCGACATTCGGCGCCGTGGCGGTTCCGCCGTGCGGGAGTTTGAAGGTCTTGGGCGAGGGCATCGCCGGGAAGCCCTGTACGCGCACGCGATCAGTGCGGTCGGTGCGATCCGAGGCAAGCGGGTAGCCTTCGCGCTTGTCCTCGCGCCGCAGGTAGATGATCAGTCCTGCGAAGAAGATCCAGAAGGCGTAGAGCACGAGTTGCGCCACGTCGATGTAGCCTGTGATGGCACCGGTTTGCATAGGTTTCTC
>JANNNQ010000254.1:0-11382 GCA_031398625.1 Pseudomonadota bacterium | reverse complement strand
CCCGCACCGATGGTCATCACGCCATAACCCCCTACCCGTCCCCCCGCCTCCACGACGCGACAGACGTAGCCGACCCGGATGCAGTCGCGAAAGATGCTTTCCGTCCACGGAAACGCATACGCCGAGCGCTCGACCGCGATCACGGCGCCGGTGTCGGCCAGGACCATCGGCCGGAACAGGACGTCCGGCCGCAAGGAATGATCGGGTTCCGCGCTCATGATGAGAGCGGGAGCCGGGCCGGTTGCGCTGCCGCGACCTGCAGCGCGTAAACGAGGTCCATCCACGCCTTCCGCTTCTCCCCCGGACTGCGCAGCAGGTAGGCGGGGTGGTAGGTCACGACCACGGGCCGTGGACTGCCGGGAAGCTGGTGGAGCTTGCCACGCAGCTTGCCGATCGGCGTATCCGTGGCCAGCAGGTTCTGCGCGGCGATGCGGCCGACACACAGCAGGATGCGCGGGTTGACGAGTTCGATCTGGGCGCGCAGGTACGGCAGGCAGCAGGCCACCTCCTCCGGTTTGGGATCGCGATTCCCGGGCGGTCGGCATTTCAGGATGTTGGCGATGAAGACCTGCTCGCGACCAAGACCAATGGCCCGCAGCATCGAGTTGAGCAATTGGCCGGCCCGCCCCACGAACGGTTCGCCTTCGCGGTCTTCATCCGCGCCAGGCGCCTCGCCGATCACCATCCAGTCAGCCTGCCGGTCACCGACACCGAACACCGTCCGGGTTCGCGTCTTGCTCAACGAACAGAGGGTGCAGTGGCTGACAGCCTGTTCGAGCTCAGCCCAGTCCGGGACTGCCGCCAGCGATACGGGAGATTGCTGCGCACTGGCCGGAAAGCTCGCCGTCGCAGGCACGGCGGCGACCTCTGTCTGCGGTGGCAGCGGCCGTCGCTCCCAGACATCGATTTCCAGGGCCTTCAGGAAGTGGAGTCGGCGTGAATCCATAGGTGACGCGTAGCTGCCTAGAGACCGGGTTCGATCTGGGGTGGCGGCGGCGGATGGTGCCGGCGGCGACGCAGCTTGCGCCAGGCCCAGTAGAGCGGTGCCGAGGCAGCGTACAGCCCGAAGAGGCCGAACAGCGTCTCCGGCGGACGCAGCGAGATGACGACGTATGCCAACGGCACCAGTGCCGCGTAGGCCCAGGGTACCCGGCCCCGCAGGTTGAGATCCTTGCCGCTCCAGTAGGAAAACTGGCTGACCATGAGCGCGCCGATCACCACGGTGACCAGGAACGCGAGCACCAGCGCAGGCAAGCCGGAGAGCCCGAAATCGCTCGCCAGCCAGATGAAGCCGGCCACGGTTGCCGCCGCGGAAGGACTGGGCAGCCCCTCGAAATACTTCTTGTCGGACGCGGAACTCACCCGCGCGTTGAAACGCGCGAGACGCAGGGCCGCGGCCACCGCATAGAAGAAGGTTGCGAGCCAGCCCAGGCGTCCCCACAGGCGGCCGTACTCGTAAATGCCCTCGATGCCCCATTGGTAGACCACGATGGCCGGTGCCAGCCCGAACGCGACCATATCGGACAGGCTGTCGTACTGCTTGCCGAATTCGCTCTGGGTGTTGGTCCAGCGCGCCACCCGCCCGTCCAGACCATCGAAGATCATGGCCACGAACACCGCGATGCCGGCCCGGCCGAAGTTGCCGTCGATGGCTGCCACGATGGCGTAGAAACCGGCGAACAGCGTGCCGGTGGTGAGGATGTTCGGGAGCAGGTACACCCCCCGGCTGCGGCGCGGCGCCGTGGCGTCATCGTCTTCAAGGATTTCCTGGGGCATCGGGCATCTTAGGCTGGCGGCGACGGATGGGACAACACGGAGCGGGCCGGCCACAAGAATGCCGGGCAAGCCGGCCGCACCAGGCACTATCATGACGGCCCGGGATGACTGGCTCGCCGCAGGCGCCGCCGCTCCCCTTACGGTCCGCCATCAAGTCCCGACCCACACGAAATCATGCGCGTCTCCGCCTATCCCGTCGTCACGCTCCGCGATGTTCCCGCCGATGCCGAAGTCGTCAGCCACCAGCTCATGCTGCGAGCCGGCCTTATCCGCCGACTGGCGGGCGGCCTTTACACGTGGATGCCGATGGGCCTCAAGGTCCTGCGAAAAGCGGAGCGGATCGTCCGCGAGGAAATGGATCGCGCGGGCGCCCTGGAACTCCTGATGCCGACCGTGCAACCGGCGGAGCTGTGGCAGGAGTCGGGACGCTGGGAGCAGTACGGCCCGGAACTCCTGCGCATGAAGGATCGGCACGAAAGAACGTATTGCTATGGCCCCACGCACGAGGACGTGATCACCGACATCGCGCGCAAGGAACTGCGCAGCTACAAGCAGCTGCCGGTCAATTTTTACCAGGTCCAGATCAAGTTCCGCGACGAGATCCGGCCGCGCTTCGGGGTGATGCGGGCGCGCGAGTTCCTCATGAAGGATGCGTACTCGTTCCATCTCGATCCCGAATCGCTGGCCGCCGGCTATGACCGGATGCACGAGGCTTACACGCGGATCTTCACCCGCATGCAACTGCGCTTCCGTGCCGTCGATGCGGACACCGGCTCGATCGGAGGTAATCGCTCGCAGGAATTCCACGTGCTGGCGGATTCCGGGGAAGATGCGATTGCGTCCTCGGATGGCGATGCGTACGCGGCCAATCTCGAGCTGGCAGTCGCCGTGGCGCCGGCCGCTCCCCGGGCGGCAGCGACGCTGGCGATGTCCAAGGTCCTGACGCCCGGGGCGAAAACCATTGCGGAGGTTGCTGCGTTCCTCAAGGTGCCTGCAGAACGCTGCCTCAAGACGTTGCTGGTGGAAGGCATGGACGGGGGCGTCGTGGCGCTGGTGATGCGCGGCGATCATGAACTCAATGTCATCAAGGCGCAGAAACTCCCCGGCGTCGCCAGTCCGCTCAAGCTCGCCTCTGCCGCCCTGGTGGCGGCTGCCGGATCGGACGCCGGCTTCATCGGGCCCAAGGGCCTGACGGCGCGGATTTACGCCGACCATTCGGCCGCTGCGCTCGCGGACTTCGTCTGCGGGGCCAATGAAGCGGAACAGCACCTGACCGGCGTGAACTGGGGCCGCGACCTCCCCGAGCCCGAAGCAGTCGATATCCGCAACGTCGTCGCCGGCGATCCCAGCCCGACTGGCCGGGGCCGGCTCCAGATCACCCGCGGCATCGAGGTCGGCCATATCTTCCAGCTGGGCACGAAGTACAGCGACGCCATGCAGGCGTCCGTGCTCGACGAACAGGGCAAGTCCGTGACCTTGTGGATGGGGTGCTATGGCATAGGCGTGACGCGCGTCGTAGCCGCGGCCATCGAACAGAACCACGATGAGCGCGGCATCATCTGGCCCGAACCGCTTGCTCCCTTCCAGGTATCGCTCGTGCCCATCAACTCGCATCGCTCGCAGCGCGTCCGCGACTTCACCGACCAGCTCTATGCGGAGCTGACCGCGGCGGGCATCGAGGTCCTGTACGACGATCGCGATGCACGGCCGGGTGTGAAATTCGCCGACGACGAACTGCTTGGTATTCCGCACCGGATCGTGGTGGGCGAGAAATCCATGGACCGCGGGGTGCTGGAATACCGCCACCGCCGGGCCAGTGCGAGTGAGGAGTTTCCGGCCCAGGAAGCCCTCTCGTTCCTCCGCAGCCGGATGCAGCGTTAAGGCGCGCGACGCATGCCGCGAGCAGCCTTGTTTCCGCTGCTGCTGATCGCCGGATCCGGCCTGCTGCTGACCTCCGTGCCGAGTCTTGCAGATCGCCAGCAGGATCCCGAGCTGGGGGCACTCCTTGCCCGCGCGCTCAAGGAAGAGGAATGCTTCGATGACAAGTTTGATCGCGCGGTCTGGTTCACCGCCATGCAGCCACGCCTCCGCACGGCAGTAAAGAACGACAGCGAACGCGAGGAAATCCTCCACCACGTGCACTGCGAGTCACGCCGGCTCGGTCTGCCGCCAGCCCTCGTGCTGGCCGTGATCGATGTCGAGAGCCGCTTCGACCGCTGGGCGGTGTCCTCAGCCGGTGCAGTGGGACTGATGCAGATCATGCCGTTCTGGCCGCGCGAGCTCGGCATGCGCAACGAGCAGCTCGTCCGCATTCCCCAGAACATCCGCATGGGCTGCACCATCCTGAAGTTCTACCTGGACCGGGAGAAAGGCGACTACACGCGGGCACTGGCGCGGTACAACGGCAGTGTCGGGCGCCGCAACTACTCCGACCTCGTGCTCACCCGGCTCGCGAACCGCTGGCAGTATTGAGAGAAGGGCGACAGGCGACAGGCGACAGGCGACAGGCAGGAGACTCGGAGCCGGGCGGGCGCCATGACTAGAAGACCGCAAAACCGGCATGCGGCAGGGTGAACTCGACGGCAGCGATTTCGACTGCGTCGACGCGTGCAGCGGGCGGTCCATGCGCCAGCCAGGCAATCAGCGTTTGAACCGCTTCCTCTTGCCCTTCGACCAGTACCTCCACACGACCGTCGGCAAGATTGCGGGCGTAGCCCGTCAGCCCAAGCGCGATCGCTTCATTGCGCGTGCTGGCCCGGAAGCAAACGCCCTGCACCCGGCCGCTTACGACGCAGCGCCGGGCAGTAATTCTGCAATCCAGCCGGGAAGGGTCTAGCAGCACCCTGCACGCTCAAGGGGTGGTGCGCGATGCTGCCTGCGCCGCTTCGAGCGCTGCTGTCGCGATCCTGCGTGCCTCGCTGGCTTCGTCACGCGCCTGCCGGAACAGCCTTTGCTGCATGCTCGCCTCGGCGCGCCCGAGGTAGGCCTGCGCCTTCTCTATTTCGCCGGGCGCCGCGGAGGCGGCTCCAGCGTCCTGCGCCGCGCGGATTGCCTGGCGGGCGTTGCTCATCTCCTGAGCGGGGATACCGGCACAAGCGCTCAAGGTCGCCAGCAGGACGACCAGAAAGAGTGCGGCACAGCGATTTCTGACGGACCCAGTAATCATTGCAACTCGTTATTCCGCGGGAAATTTTCATTGGACGCTAGCAACGGACCAGCCTGCGGTCAAGCACCCGTTGCGAGCCCCGGCCTCGGGCACTCCCGTCACTCCGCTGCATTACACTGGCGCGCCTTCCGCTGACTGCTGCAGGAACATTCGATGGTCGACATTCTCGTTCTCTTTTACTCCCGTAATGGCAGCACCGCCGAACTCGCCCGCCATGTCGCGCGCGGGATTGATGGCGTCCCGGGCGCCCGCTCCCGATTGCGAACCGTCCCGGCCGTGTCGGCCGTGGTGGCGGTTGCCGAACCTGCCGTCCCGGGAAGCGGGCCGCCTTACGCGACGAACGAAGACCTGCAGGAATGTGCCGGACTGGTTCTCGGCAGCCCGACGCGCTTCGGCAACATGGCAGCCCCGCTGAAGTATTTTCTCGACGGCACCAGTTCGCTCTGGCTGGGCGGCGCCCTCGCCGGGAAGCCGGCCGGTGTCTTTACCTCGACCCAGACCATGCACGGCGGCCAGGAAACGACGCTGCTCAGCATGATGCTGCCGCTGCTGCACCATGGCATGTACCTGGTCGGGCTGCCCTATACGGAGGCTGCACTGACCCGGACTGCCAGCGGCGGGTCACCCTATGGAGCCAGCCATGTTGCCGGAGCGGCCGTGAACGGCCAGTTGTCCGATGAAGAAAAAGTCCTCGCGCAACTGCTCGGACAACGCGTTGCAAGACTCAGCGTCCAGCTTCGGCCTGCCCAATCGTGAATTCGATTGCGTGGGTTCATCGGGGTGTCCTGCTCACTCATGGCCTGTTGCTGGCCGTCGCCGTCGGCTGGCAACTCACCACCCGCCCGGGTACGGGGGGTGTGATCGTCGCACTGCTGACCGCCGTCCCGTTGCTCCTGCCCTGGCCTGGCCTGCTCAGCGGCAAGCGGTATACACATGCATGGGGCACGCTGTGCGTGATGCCCTGCCTGATCCTCGGGATCGTGGAGGCGGTGGCAAATCCTGCCGAGCGGTTGTGGTCCGGCGCCTGCCTCTTTCTCGCGCTGCTCTTGTTTGCAGCCCTGGTCCTTTACCTGCGCGTCACCCGGCCTGTCCCTGTTCCTTGAGGACGCTGCTGACGAACGGCACCGTCAACCGGCGCTGTGCCGCCAGGGAGGCGTCGTCCAGCGTGTCGAGGAACGCTCCCAGGGAATGCATGTCGCGTGGCAGTCGGTTCAGGAGGTAGCGCGCCGTCTCCTCGGGCAGTTCCAGACCCCGCTGTGCGGCCCGGAGCGTCAACGCCGCAATCTGTTCCGCGTCATCGAGGGCATGCAATCGCAACACCAAACCGCCTGACAGCCGGGACGCCAGGTCGCGCAAGGTGAACCGGAGACCTGCAGGCGGAACGGTCGCCGTGACCAGCAAGCGCCCACCGGACTCCTCGAGTTCCGTATGCAGGGCGAAGAGTGCCTGCTCCCATTCATCGATGCCGGCGATGGCCCCCACGTCATCCAGGCAGACCCAGTCGAGGTCACTGCAACCGGTGAGTACTCCGGCCCCGAGCGGGGCCACCTGCCGCAACGGCAAGTAGGCTGCGGACTGTCCCTTTTCACCCGCCCGCACGCAGAGCGCCTGCAGCAGATGGGTCTTGCCGGTGGCAGTCGCCCCGCAGAGCCAGACTGCGACCGGACGCGAGCCGGGTGCGAGCGTGATCAGGGACGCCACGGGCTCGCGGTTCCGCCCGGCAAAGTAGCTGGCGAAGATCGAGCTGTCGCGCAACCGCACGCCGAGCGGCAGCTGCCTTGGGTCGGGGTCGCGGGGCATTACAGCGCCGCGCGCTGACGCTGGGCGGCCGCAGCCTTGCGCCCATACAGCAGGACGTAGTTCAGGCCGCTGACGACGGTCGTCACCATGACCAGCGCCCCCAGGGCCACCACGACGGAGGGTGGGACGAGCGGGCTGGCCGCCGCGCCGATCACCGCCAGCACGAAGAGGATCAGGCACAGGGTGTTCAACTTGCTCACCCGCGTCGGATGACCGCCCAGCGGACCAAAGCGGTACCTGAAGACAAGGGCACCCGTGCCGATGACGACATCGCGCCCGATGACCAGCACCGCGAGCCAGACGGGCACGAGCTCCAGCATGCTCAGCGTGATGAAGACCATCAGGGACAGCAGCTTGTCTGCCAGCGGATCCAGGATCTTGCCGAGCTCCGTGGTCCAGCCAAACCATTTCGCCAGCAGCCCGTCGGCAGCGTCAGTGGCAGCGGCGGCTGCGAACAGGAACAGAGCCAGCGGATAGTCGCCGTCGAACAGCGCCAGCGACAGCGGTCCGATGAGCGCAATGCGCAGCACCGTGAGCGCGTTGGGAAGGAAACGCAGGCTCAAGGCAGCCTCAGCGGAACTCAGGGTCGAAGGCTGGTGGGCTGGTAACGCAGAGCCAGCCGGCCAGGCACGGGTTCGGCCCCGCCCTGCTCCGGAACCAGCCGCGAACCCAGCCGGATGGCGCGCGCGAGCAGCCCGGCATCGCCGCGTACCTGCAGGCGGAAGCGAACGGTATCGCCGCTGATGTGGTCGACTGCAGCCGACCGGACCAGCGTCAGGCCTTCGAGGTAATTGAGTGTTTCTGCGTAGGCCTGCAGGTTGCCGATGGCCGTCACGTCGACCAGCACATCCTGGACTGACCCCGCTGCGGCTGCATACAGCCGCGAGAGCTGATCGGCCGCGAATTGCACGCCTTCCGGCAAGGAGCCCGTCGTTTCGTTCGTGGTTTCCCCGAAGTGCAGGCTCCAGCGGACAGTCATGTCGCCGGTAGCGGCCCGCCGTGCCCGGCCCACGAGGATTCCATCGGCCCTGTAGCGGGAGGCCAGCGTCGCAAGCCGCGATGCCGCCTGCTCGCCATTACCAAGGGCACCGGCCAGCATGCGGTCTTCCATATCCATTACCGGCCAGACCAGGGGCAGCCCGCGCAGCTCGGCCACCTGCTGGAGGACCCGCGTCTCGGGGAGGATGGCATCGAGCCCTACCCAGCTCTGCTGTCCCATGGCGTCTTCGATCGACAACCACACCAGTGTCAGCGGGCGCTCCCGGCCCCAGACCGGCAGATCGTTCTGGGCAAGAATGCGATCGATCGAATCGCCGTCAAAGCCGACCTGCAAGGTGCCATCGGGGTTGTCGCCGAAACGCTGCACATAGCGCCGCGCATCGGCAACGGTAGCAGGACTGAGTCGTTCGCCGGCATCGCGCAGACCGCTGGCGCGGACGGCAACCATGCGCAAGGCAGTGGCGAAAGCGGCGTTGCGCGCCGCATCACCCCGGCCGGAGGCAGGAACATTGGCTTCATACAGGTTCGCGACCACAGCGGCAGGCGCAGATGAGGTTGCGACCAACGCGCCCGCAACGACCCACAGGGTCATCGCGACCCGAAGCCCGGACCTCCGCAGTGCAGTCATCGCTTGCATGGTTTCCTCAAGGCTGGACCCCGCCGCTTCGGGTTGCCCGCCATAACGAAATGAAGTCGCTGCAGCGAGGCCGTGTAAAATACCACACGATCCTTCCCTCCCGCCGGATGAAGCCCATGACGTCCTCTTCCCTGACTTACCGCGATGCCGGTGTCGATATCGACGCAGGCGACGAGCTCGTGGAGCGCATCAAGCCACTGGTCCGCCGGTCGATGCGGCCGGAGGTGCTGGCAGGCCTCGGCGGATTTGGCGCGCTGTTCGAAATCCCGATCGAGCGGTATCGGCGACCCGTCCTCGTTTCCGGCACCGACGGCGTCGGCACCAAGCTGCGCCTCGCAATCGAAACAGGCCGGCATGACACGATCGGCATCGACCTGGTTGCAATGTGTGCGAACGATGTGGTCGTACAGGGCGCGGAACCGCTCTATTTCCTCGATTACTACGCCACTGGCAAGCTTGCGCTCGATGCAGCGGAGGCGGTCATCAAGGGCATCGTCGAAGGCTGTGTCCAGGCGGGTGCGGCGCTGATTGGTGGCGAAACGGCGGAGATGCCGGGCATGTACGCGGCAGGGGACTACGATCTCGCGGGATTCTGCGTCGGTATCGTCGAGAAGGACGCCATCATCGACGGCAGCCGCACGCGCCCCGGCGACGCCCTCATCGGCCTCGCTTCCTCAGGCCCGCATTCGAACGGCTACTCGCTGATCCGGAAACTCCTGCAGGTCGCCAGGGCCACGCCGGAAACCCGCCTGGGATCGGGCACGCTCTACGATGCGCTGCTGCAACCTACGCGCATCTACGTGAAGTCCCTGCTCGCGCTCCTGAAGAAAGTGCCGGTTCATGGCCTTGCGCACATCACCGGCGGCGGCATCACGGGCAACCTGCCCCGCGTGATTCCGGATGGCATGGAAGCGATCGTAAGTGCCCAGACCTGGCAACGCGCGATCGTGTTCGAATGGCTGCAGCGGACCGGCAACATCGCGACCGAGGAGATGTACCAGACGTTCAATTGCGGCATCGGCATGACCGTGACCGTCGCGGCGGAACACGTGGATGCTGCACTGGCCAGCCTGCAGGCCAGCGGCGAAACCGCGTTCGTCATCGGCGAGATCCGGCGTGGCACGGGTGGCGTCGTGATCCGTCCATGATCATGGCCCGATGACGGGCATTACGCCGGCCGCCGGTCCCGTGCCGGTCGTGATCCTGATCTCGGGTCGCGGCAGCAACATGCGGGTCATTGCCGAGCAGGCGTCGCGATGCGACCTTCCGATCGTCGTCAGCGCAGTCATCAGCGATCGCGCGGATGCGGCGGGTCTGGTTACCGCTGGCGCCCTCGGTATTCCCGTCGCCACCCTTTCACCGCGCGCATTCGGCGACCGCACCGCTTTCGATGTCGCGCTGGCCGACCTCATCGAATCGTATGCGCCGCGCCTGCTCGTCCTGGCCGGCTTCATGCGCATCCTCAGTCCGGCCTTCACCGCAGCCTTCAGCGGCAGGACGCTGAACATCCACCCGTCGCTGTTGCCGCTGTATCGCGGCCTGCACACCCATCGCCGCGTACTCGACGCAGGCGATGCGCAGCATGGAGCCAGCGTGCATTTCGTGACCGAGGAACTCGACGGGGGGCCCGTAGTCATTCAGGGACGGGTCCCGGTACTGCCCGGCGACACCGAAGCCACGCTTTCAGCGCGGGTTCAGCGGCTGGAGCACAGGATCTTCCCTGAGGCTGTCGACTGGTTTGCCCGGGGAAGGCTGGAGTATCGGGCCGGGCAGGCCTGGCTTGACGGTACGCCGCTGGCGGCCCCGGTGATTCGCGAGGCTGCCGGCTGACCCCAGGGCAACGAGGGACAACGATGACATTGCGGACCGGATTTTTCGCGTCAAGCCTCCTGCTGGCCGGCAGCGTGAGTCTTTACGTCCACGCTGCCGATGCAGGGGCGGAGGTCCTTCTGCCCTCTGTTGCCACCTACAGCGTCGAGTACCGCGGCATCAACGCCGGAACGATCGCTTTCGCCTTGCGGAATACGGCGCCGGGCCAATTCGTCTATGAATCGCGGTCGAACGCCCGCGGCATGGCGCGCCTCGTCATTCGCAACGAAGTGCATGAGGCCAGCACGTTTGCGCTGGTGGATGGCGGGTTGCAGCCGTCCAGTTACCTGCTGGATGATGGCTCGAGCGATACCTCGAAAGACACCCGGCTCGAGTTCGACTGGACAGCGCGCCTCGCACGCGGACAACATGAAGACCAGCCGCTGGAGCTCGCGCTTGCCCCGGGATTGCAGGACCGGATGTCGGTCCAGATTTTCGTCATGCGCCAGCTGGCTGCAGGCCAGGAACCGGGTCAGCTCGCCTTCATCGATCGCAATGAAATCAAGTCGTACCGCTACACGAAGGAAGGCACCGAGCGGCTCAAGACCGCGGCAGGCGAAGTCGACACGGTGATCTACTCGAGCTCCCGTGAAGGTTCGAGCCGCGTCAGCAAGATCTGGTACGCGCCTTCGCTCGGCTATACCCCGGTCCGCGCCGAGCAGGTTCGCCGCGGCAAGGTCGAGACCGTCCTGACGCTCACGAAGCTGGAAAGGTGAGATGGCAGGCAACGCGGAACGGATGCGGATAGGAAATTCAACCTGACTGCCTGACAGCAGTCAGTTCGCGGAAGACATCTTGTATCGCGCGGCAGGTTATCGTCGATGGGCGGTGCCCCGCAAATCCCCTCGCCTGGATACCCCTTCTGGTCGCCTTCCAGCACTCAAATTCCCTCCAGATCGTGTGAATCGAACCGCCATCAAGCGCAGTCCCACCGTTCTTGCCGGCGCAGGCTTCCCGGCATGGCGCTGCTCGCAGCGCAGCCACAGCAGCGGCAGGGGAATGAAGGGCGGTTGACGCCGGAAGTTCTTGTCAGGATCGTCAATCCACCAGGGATGGTGGTTGCCGAAGCAGCTACAGGGACGTACTTGTGCGCGGTCCTGACAATAACTTCCGGCGGCAAGCGCCCATCGCGCAG
>JANNNQ010000243.1:0-1732 GCA_031398625.1 Pseudomonadota bacterium | reverse complement strand
CCAATCGGCAGCGTTAAAGATAGGAAGATTAGCCATAGATATGTTCTTCTTGAAGTTTAACGTTCGACATGAGCGGCGGACGGAGGCAGGCGCAGCCTGCTGGAGGACGTCCGCTCGATGGAGGGGTTCCCAGAGGGCTGGTTCGATCGGATCGGGCATCTCGACGTGGCCACACACGCGCTATCCCTGAATGTCAGTTCAATGGGTCAACGCAGTCTTGCTTGGCTCCTAGGGAAGGTCTGAACAAGTGCACGCATCTTGCATGAGCAGCGCAGGTCGTTAGTGGAGCGCACAGCGATGGGCCAGATCAGTTTTTCGGACGCGGAGCACGCCGGCAAGCGCAAGAAGACGCGGCGCGAGGTGTTCCTCGAGGAGATGGAGCTGGTCGTTCCCTGGAAGGCGCTGCTCGGCCTGATCGAGCCGCACTACCCGGCAGCCGGCCGCGGCCGCAGGCCGTACCCGCTGGAGTCGATGCTGCGGGTGCACCTGATGCAGAACTGGTTCGCGCTGAGCGACCCTGCGATGGAAGAAGCGCTGTACGAGATCGCCTCGCTGCGCGCCTTCGCGCACTTGAGTCTGGGTGAGCCGATCCCCGACGAGACGACGATCCTGAACTTTCGCCACCTTCTCGAAGCCAACGAGCTGGCCGAAGACATCTTCAAGGCCGTCAACGCACACCTGGCGCGCAAGGGTCTGCTGCTGAAGAAGGGAAGCATCGTGGACGCGACGATCATTGCGGCGCCCAGTTCCACGAAGAACGCCGAGGGCGAACGCGACCCCGAGATGCACCAGACCAAGAAGGGCAACCAGTGGCACTTCGGCATGAAGGCGCACATCGCGGTGGACGCCGACAGCGGCCTGGTGCACACGGTCACCACCACGGCGGCCAACGAGGCCGACGTCGAGCAGATCGCCGACCTGCTGCACGGCAAGGAGCAGCAGGTGTGGGCCGACTCGGGCTACCGGGGCGCGCAGGCGCGGGTGGAGCGCGCGGACCTGCAGTGGCACATCGCCGCCCGGCCGAGCGACATCGCCAAGCTGCCCGAGGGACGTCGCAAGACTGCGGCCCAGAAGCGCGAGCACCGCAAGGCCAGCGTGAGAGCCAAGGTAGAGCACCCGTTCCGGGTCATCAAGCGCCAGTTCGGGTTGATGAAGGTTCGCTTCCGCGGCTTGGCCAAGAACACGGCGCACGTTGTCACGCTGTTCGCGCTGTCGAACCTGTGGATGGCGCGACGACATCTGATGGTGATGGCAGCAGTCTGTCCGCGAAGCGCATGAAGCACGTCGAACGCGGCAAGGGCCGCTCGAATCGCTACCGCGTGAGCCTGAATGCTCGGTCGCCGCGGCTCGGCGGGGCGAACGCGCTCGCGTTCTCACGTTGTTCAGACCTTCCCTAGTCGTGCAAGCGGAAACGCAGCTTCCACGTCCATGGACAATCAAGCGATGAACCTCAACGACGTGCTGCTCTTTGCCCAGGCCGTCGAAGCCGGGGGTTTTGCACCGGCCTCACGTCGACACGGAATTGCGAAGTCGACGCTCAGCAAGCGCGTGGCCGCGCTCGAGCAGGCCCTGCAAGTGCGCCTCATCTCGCGCAACTCGCGCGCTTTCCACCTGACGGAGGTAGGCCACGAGTTCTATCGGCACGCCCGGGCCGCGTTGATCGAAGTCGAAAACGCCGCGGCCGTGATCAAGGAGCGCCGGGCCGAACCGATGGGGACGGTGCGCCTCACTG
>JANNNQ010000234.1:0-10734 GCA_031398625.1 Pseudomonadota bacterium | reverse complement strand
ATCGCGCTGGTCTCGCTCGCGGAAACGGACACGGGCGACACGCTCGCCGACACGGACCACCAGGTCGTGCTCGAGCGCATGCGCTTCCCGGATCCCGTCATCAGCGTTTCGGTCAAGGCGAAGACGAAGGCCGAAGCCGAGAAGTTCGGCGCGGCGCTCGGCAAGATGGTTCGTGCCGATCCCTCGCTGCACCTCGAGACGGATCGCGAGACGAACGAAACGATCCTGCGCGGAATGGGCGAGCTGCACCTCGAAGTGACGCTCGATCGCATGCGCACGGAGTTCGGCGTCGAAGGCGTGATGGGCGAGCCGCAGGTGGCGTACCGCGAGTCGTTCACGAAGAGCATCGACGAACACTACGTGCACAAGAAGCAGACCGGCGGTTCGGGCCAGTTCGCCGAAGTGTGGATCAAGTTCGAGCCGCTCGAGCGCGGCAAGGGCTTCGAGTTCGTGGACGAGACGACGGGCGGCTCGGTGCCGCGCGAGTTCGTTCCGGCGGTCGAGAAGGGTTTGAAGATCCAGAAGGAAGACGGCGTTCTCGCGCACTTCCCGACGGTCGACTTCCGCGCCACGCTGCATGACGGCAGCTACCACGACGTCGACTCGAACGCGCTGACGTTCGAAATCGCGGCGAAGGCGGCGTTCCGCGAAGCCATCAAGAAGGCCGGGCCGATCCTGCTCGAGCCGGTGATGAAGGTGGAGACCGTGACGCCGAGTGACTACCTGGGCGACGTGATCGGCGACATCAACCGCCGCCGCGGCACGATCCAGGAGCAGCTGGAGCGCGGTGCGAACATCGCGGTCGTGGCAACCGTCCCGCTGTCGGAAATGTTCGGCTACATCGGTCACCTGCGCGGCATGACGAGCGGCCGGGCGTCGTACACGATGGAGTTCTCGCACTACGATCCGGTGCCCCGCATGGTGGCGGACGAAGTCATCGCGGACGTGGCGAAGGCGAAGGCAGCAGCAAAGGCCTGACGGCGGGGGCCATGAAGCCCTACGCCGAAGCCTGCGACCGCAATCGCGAACCGATCCTCGGAGTGCTGCAACGGCACTTCGGGGATCGGCGGTCGGTACTCGAGATCGGCAGCGGGACCGGGCAGCACGCGGTGTATTTCGCGGCGGCCTTGCCGCAGCTCTCCTGGCAGACCTCCGACGTCGCGGACAACCTTCCCGGTATCTCCGCCTGGCTCGATGAAGCCCGTCTGCCCAACACGCCGGCTCCCATTGAACTGGAAGTGAAGGGTCGGTGGCCGGCTGGCCGCTTCGATGCCGTATTCACGGCGAACACGCTGCACATCATGAGCTGGCCGGAAGTAGAGCGGCTGTTCGGACTGCTGCCACAGGTGCTGGCGCCGCAGGCGCTACTGGCCGTGTACGGGCCCTTCAACTACAACGGGCGCTTCACCAGCCCGAGCAATGAATCCTTCAACGGCTGGCTGCAGAAGCGCGGCGCCCACATGGCGATCCGCGATTTCGAGGCCGTCGATGCGCTCGCGAGCCAGGCGGGATTGCGGCTGGTCGAGGACAACGCCATGCCTGCCAACAACCGGCTGCTGGTGTGGCAGGCTGGTGGCTGATGTTTATCGACGACTAGCTGCCCCCCAGGAGCGGGGGGGCGTCCGGGTGATTCGCTATTTGACGCTGTTGATCCAGTCAAGGAGCGGCTTGGTGATCGAGGTGTCCGGCGAGTCCGGCGAGTACACGACCGACATGTGGTTATGCCGCGGGGCATAGACCAGGGTCGGGCACTTCTCGGTACCGAGCTTGCAGAGGTCGTCATGCAGGGTCTGGTAGAACACGCTCGGCTTGCCGCTGATGCCCGGATCGAGTTCGGGCGTCACGAGGTACAGCTTCACGTTGCTCTGGCGCAGTCCCGGTAGCGACGAACGGGCGATCAAAGTCGCTTCGTCCACACGCGGCGGGCCGCCGGCTCCACCACCAGGAGGACCACCCGCGGGAGGACCACCGGCCGGAGCAGCAGGAGGAGGTGTCATGCCGCTCGGACCCTTGATGGCGCCGGCTGCCGAGTTCGGTGCCCCCTGGCCGCAGGTACTGCCGGCAGCAGGCGGGCCTCCAGGTTGGCCGCCGAACATGGCGAAGCCGGGCGGGCCGGGCTGGGGCATGTTGAGCGGAGCGATGTTGAAGCCGCCCGCCATCAGGATCGCGCCCTTGAGGCCGACGCCCTTGGGACCGTGCAGCTCGGGACGGCCCAGGTACGTGCCGGTCGGGCCGTTGCCGGCAGACTGTGCCCAGATGAAGATGCGGTCCGGGTTGCCCTGGTACTTCGCGATGTTCGCCTGGAGCCACTGGATCATCGTCGAGACGTCCTTGGCGGGGTCATCCCAGTTCGGACCGGGATGACGCTGCATCAGCACGCCCACCATGCCGTTCTTCGCGGCCCAGCGGCCGATGTTGTCGTAGAAGGCATTGGAGTTCTTGCTCTGCTGCTCGATCTTGTTGCCGCCGCCGCCGGGCACGTAGATGAGGACAGTGCGATTGGCGGGGCCGGACGCTGCACTGAAGATGTCGATGAGGTCCATCGGATGAGCGCCGAAGGACACGTCACGGGCCAGGTTGATGCCCGGATACAGCGGGTTCGCGCTGCTGTTGTAGTCGTTGGCAGGCATGAAGCCGCGATAGAGTTCCGCGGTGCAGGCCGGATCCACGATCTGGCCGATCTTCTTCATTTCCTGGTAGATGTTCTCCGGCACTTGCGCCTGTGCGGTTCCGGCAACGCCGGCAGCGGCAAGCAGCAAGGCCGACAGGGTCGTTCTCAGCGTGGCTTTCACGGGCGATCTCCTTCCACGTTCATGATGTGTTCGAGAATCGGGGGGCAAGATACCGGATGCGATGTACCCCGTCATGCGGGTCGGGGCAGGCTGACAAAACTTCACCTGCTGCCCCGTTGAACGGCAAAACCGCACTGCCTAGGATCCCCTGCAACTACCGGGAGCGAACTTGTGATCAGCCGTCGTCAATGGATGGGAATGACCCTGGGCGCAGGCGCAGCCCTCGCGATGAACCCGCGGGCGCTTTTGGCAGCACAACAAGCGGTGCTCCAGCGCGCGATTCCGTCCAGTGGCGAGCGGGTACCGGTGATAGGCCTTGGCAGTTCTGCGACGGTCGCCCAGGTTGCCCGGTCCGAGGATGTGCAGAAGCTCAAGGAAGTGATGCAGACGGCGGGTCGCATCAAGTACATCGGCGTGACGACCACGTTTCCCGAGCAGTACCCGCTCATCGAGCAGGCCATGCGCACCGAGCCGCTCGATTTCGTCGGCCTCGACTACCCGATGAGGCCATGCGCAAGCGGATGACCGATTTCATCGACGTCCTGCCGCCGGTCGAAGGGCGGCTGGGGTGAAGATCGCCGATCCCGCACTGGCCGATCCCGCACTGGGGATCCTCCGCTCCATCTTCGGGCACCCGGCCTTTCGCGGCGCCCAGCGGGAGATCGTCGAGCAGGTCGTCGCCGGCGGCGACGCGCTGGTGCTGATGCCGACCGGTGGCGGCAAGTCCCTCTGCTACCAGGTGCCCGCGTTGCTGCGGCCGGGCACGGCTGTGGTCGTTTCCCCATTGATCGCGCTGATGCAGGACCAGGTTGCGGCGTTGACCCAGCTCGGGCTGCGCGCGGCGTTTCTCAATTCCTCGCTCGATGCGGCCGCGGCGCGTGACACGGAGCGGGCATTCGCCAGTGGCCAGCTCGATCTCCTCTATATCGCCCCCGAGCGCCTGACCACGGCGCGCTGCCTAGAGCTGCTGTCGCGCACGCAGATCGCGCTGTTCGCGATCGATGAGGCCCACTGCGTGTCGCAATGGGGTCATGACTTCCGGCCGGATTACCTGCAGCTGTCGCTGTTGCACGAACGGTTTCCCGCTGTGCCGCGGATTGCGCTGACTGCCACGGCCGATCCGCAGACGCGTGCAGAGATCATCGCGCGCTTGAGTCTTGAGGACGCACGAGTGTTCGTGTCGAGCTTCGACCGGCCGAACATCCGCTACACCATCGTCGACAAGGGTGATGCCAGGTCCCAGCTGCTGGCGTTCATCCGCGCGGAACATGCGGGCCACGCCGGCATCGTGTACTGCCTGTCACGCAAGCGCGTGGATGAGACGGCCGGATGGTTGCGGGAGCAAGGTGTCAACGCGCTGTCGTACCACGCGGGCATGGAAGCTGCCGATCGGAGCGAGGCCCAGGCGCGGTTCCAGCGGGAAGAGGGCATCGTCGTGGTGGCAACCATCGCCTTCGGCATGGGGATCGACAAGCCGGATGTCCGGTTCGTCGCGCATCTCGACCTGCCCAAGAGCATCGAGGGCTACTACCAGGAAACGGGACGTGCCGGTCGCGATGGCGCACCGGCCGACGCGTGGATGGCTTATGGTCTCGGCGATGTCGTGCAGCAGCGCCGCATGATTGATGGCTCCGAGTCCACCGAAGCCTACAAGCGGGTGGCGGGTTCAAAGCTCGATGCCTTGCTCGGACTGTGCGAAACCGCGCAATGCCGTCGCGTGCGCCTGCTCGAGTACTTCGGTGAATCGAGCAGCCCCTGCGGCAACTGCGATACCTGCCTGTTGCCCCCGCAGACGTGGGATGCGACGGATGCGGCGCAGAAAGCGCTTTCCGCGATCTACCGCACCGAGCAGCGCTTCGGCTCAGTGCACGTGATCGAGGTGCTGCGCGGCAAGGACAGCGAGCGCGTGCAGCGCTGGGACCATCAACGCCTGAGCGTCTTCGGCATCGGTGCTTCCTTAAGCGAAGCTGACTGGAAGAATGTCTTCCGGCAGCTCGTGGCGATGGGCTACGCGCGGGTGGATCATGCTGCGTTCGGTGCCCTCAAGCTAACCGCCGCAGCGAGGCCGCTGTTGCGGGGCGAAAGCCGCGTGCAGATGCGCAAGGTTGCGGAGCGGCCGAAGGCACGGCCCAGGCCCAAGCGCATCGTGCCCGTGCCGGACGCCGTGCTGCCGGACCTGCAGCGGCTCGCGCGCCTCAAGGCGTGGCGGCTGGAAGAAGCACGGCGGCAGGAAGTCCCGGCGTACGTCATCCTGCACGATGCCACGCTGGCCGAGATTGCCCGCCGCTGTCCCACGGCGCCGAGTGAGCTGGCCGACATTCCCGGTATCGGCAAGGTCAAGCTCCAGCGCTACGGCGAGGCCCTGGTAGCGCTGGCGAATGGACCGGCAGACTAAAGATCCCACTGCAGTTCGGCGGTGAACGTCCGCTGGGGGTACGGGTGGAAGTTCCAGTATTGGTAGTCGTTCAGGTTGTCGATACCGATGGCTGCGGACCACTGTTCTGCAATCCGATAACGAACGCGCAGGTCGAACGTGAGATAGCGGCTTGCCGCCTGGTACGCGAAGCCGTTCGGATCGCTGTTGTCCAGCGTCGAGTACTGCGTGCCGCTGTAGCGCCCGCCCAGTGAGGTCGTCCACCGGTCGTTGATCCGGTAACTCGCAAGCGCCGTTGCCCGCCACACCGGAACCCTGGGCTGGTACTTGCCGATCGTGTCACCCGGAACGGTGACGAAGCCGTCGTTCTCGCGGATCTTCGAATCGGCCCACGTCACGCTGCCGGACAGGTCCAGGCCCGCGAGGAACACGTCGTTGCCGAGCAGGCTGATCTCGACACCGGGCGTCCTGATCCTGCCGACGTTGGTGGTGCGAGTGACCTGCGCGTTGTTGACGACGGTGCGCTCGGAGTAGGGCGAATCCTTCACGATTTCGTAAAAGCCGGTCACGCGCAGCAACGCGGCACCCAGGTTCTGCTCGAGCGAGAGTTCGGATGTCCAGGAGCGCTCAGCCTTGAGGTCCGGATCGTTCACGACGGTGAGGACACCGGTCGTCGCGCCATACAGCTCGTTGACGGTCGGAAAGCGGATCGCGCGGCCCAGTGAGGCCTTGAGCACCGAAGCGCTCGTCGCCTGGTACGCGAGGGCGAACTTCGGCGAGTAGTGGGTTTCACTGCGACTTGCGTAAGCCGTGCTGCTGGTGCTGTTGCGGGTGTAGCCGTCCTCGGCTTCCCACTTTTCGGCGCGGACACCGATGACCGCTTTCCAGTCATTGGCGAGCGACCAGGTGTCCTGGGCATACAGGCTCATCGTGCCGGTGTTGCCACCCACGTCGCTGCTGAGTGAGCCAGGCGTGCCGCTCAGCCAGTTGGAAGTGTTCGACGTGAGGATGCGCAGGTCGTAGGTTTCGCGCTGGATCCCGAAATCGAGGATATGCGCGCCGCCCGGCCCCAGCGGCCGCCAGGTGCCTTTCAGCGCCAGCGCATTCCAGCCCGTGCCGTCCTGGTCCGCGATCGTGCCGGCACCCCCGCTTGCCGCTGCGGGCAGCGCGACGGTCGCCCGGCGCAGTTCGTCCATGTGGAAGTCATACCGGCTGGCAGCCACTTCCCAGTCGATCACGCCGCGCGAGTTGGTCTTGACCGAGAGGCCGTGCATCAGGTGGGTGTTCTCGTCGTTCGACAGCGCAAAGTCGGTGGCACTCACGGCGAACGAGCGGCCGTCGATGTTCACGGTGCCGCTGTACACGGGATTGCCAGCGGCATCGCGCAGCCAGGAGTCGGGCCGGCCATCGGCATCGTTCTGCCAGTAGCCGAGCGTGTAGTTCGCGCGGAGCGAAGGGGAGAAGTCATAAGCGAACTTCATCTTCGCGTGGTCCTGCACGGTGGTGTACTCGGTGGCCGTGCCGAGCAGATACCAGGGATTGTTGCTCCGATCCGGTTCGAGCACGGCACCGGTGACGGGCGTGCCGGCATTGACAACGGTTCCGGTGCTCACCGTCTTGGTGGGAAAGGTAAGTGGCTGGCCGTGGCTGTCCGTCCGGTTGAAATTCACCCACCACGAGAAGTTGCCGTTGCGGTTGCCCACCGAAACGCTTTCCTGGTGGCCGTTGTAGTCGTCGCTGGTGGTGTAGAGATCGTAGGAAGGCTGGATGAAGAAGGTGGCCTTCGCGTGGGCCTCGAGGGTGGTCGGCATCCGCGTCACGTAGTCGACCACGGCGCCCACCGAGTTGCCGGGATACGCGGCAGAGAAGGGGCCGTACATCACTTCGACGCGTTCGATTTCCTCCGGCGTGACGAGCGCCCAGCGTGGCGTGTAGGTCGCGCCATTGCCGAGGTAATTCGACAGCAGGATGCCATCCGCATACACCGCCGAACGCGCGCTGTTGCCCGTGCCCGAGGCACGGCTCGACAGCACGGCATGGTTGTAGTCACCGATGTAGCGCTTCCGCACCAGCAGGCTGGGGAAGTACTTCAGCGCATCCTCGCTGTCGGTGGCGTTGATGGTCGCGGCGATCTCGTCGCGGGTGACGCCTTCCATCGTGGTCGGGATCTGCGTGGGCAGTGACGTGGGACGGGTGCCCGTGACCGTCACGACGCCCAGCGTCTTGACGGGTTCTTCGGCGGCGTGGGTGATGAATGACGGAATGCCGAGCAGGGCGGCATGGGCTGCCACTGCGCAAACCGAGAAGCGAAGCATGAAGGTCTCCCGGATCGAATGCAGAAACGGCACGTGGATCTGGGGCCGCACGTGCGGAATCACGCGACGATCAGATCAGCGGGGGACCGCGGGGAGACTGGGTTCGTTGAATTGACGGTGCCGTCGCGACGGGAGTGTCGGCAACGACGAGCTGGTCAAAGAGCGTCAGCGAGACCGGGAAGGAAATCGGGGCGACCGGCGGTGCAGCGAGGGCAGCGGCGGTGAAGCCGCAGGGCGAATGTTCGAACAGCTGGCTGCCCGGAGTGGGGGCGTCATCGCCCAGATCGACCACGACTGTTTTCGTGCCGAAGCCGGAACACAGCTCCATCATGATGCGGCCGTTCTCGCCCTGCGTGGGCATGAAGCCCGACGGGATGAGGGCGCGGAACACCAGTGCGGCCATGAGCAGGCCGAGCACGGGGGTGCGCGACAGGCAGCGGTGGAGGAACTGATTCATGGCGGGTCCGGTGGAATCGCGGCCCGAGTATAGCCATGCGACTTTGCCTCTAGCCAGCGTCATGGAACTGTGGCTACACTCTGGCCATGGATATAAAGAAATCTTTATGTTGATTTTCTGGTAGCCACGACCATGACGCGAAAACTCCGCAAGTTATTGAATTTAATCAAGTCTCTGGCCGACCCGACCCGATTGCGCCTGCTGGCGGTGCTGTCTGAGGGCGAACTGACGGTCGGCGAGCTGACGCAGATCCTCATCCAGAGCCAGCCGCGGATCTCCCGCCACCTGAAACTCCTGGACGAAGCGGGCCTGCTGGAGCGAATCAAGGAAGAGCACTCGGTTTACTACCGGTTGAAGGTCGATCCCTCCGATCCCGCGCTCCGGCTGCATGAGCTGCTCGATGCGCAAGACCCGGTCATCAAGGTCGATCGGCAGCGACGGGAAGGGGTGACGGCCGAGCGGGCGCGGCGGGCCACGAACCGGCTGGCAGAGCTCACGGCGGACGGCGTCGTGGGCGATGCGTTCGGGCCGACCGTGGGCACGCTGCTCAAGGATGAACTCGCTGCCGAGCCGCTGGGCGAGGTCCTGGATATCGGAACGGGAGCGGGCTACCTGCTCAAGACCCTCGCACCGCTCGCGGAGCGGGCAGTGGGGGTCGACATTTCGAGCGACGCGCTGCGACTCGCGCGCACGCACCTTGACGGCAAGGAGTTCGACCACTGCTTCGTGCGACGGGGCGACATGTATCGCCTGCCGTGTGCAGACGATGAATTCACGACCGTCACGCTGGGCCGCGTATTGAGCCATGCAGCCGACCCGCAAGCGGTGCTCAAGGAGGCCGCTCGCGTGCTCGCTCCCAACGGCCGGCTCGTCCTGATAGACGATTTCGACGAACTGGAAACGGCGGTCGCCGGCAATCCGCTCGCCCGCCTGCGTGAGTGGCTGCGCGCGGCGGGCCTCGACTGCGAACGTTTCCGGCCGGTCGATACCGGTGCCAGCCATCTCCTTCTGACGCTGGCCCGGCGTCCCCTGTCATTGCAAAAGGCGGCCTGATCATGTCACCCAAACGTCCCGTGACCGTGTCCTTCGAGTTCTTCCCCCCGAACGACGAGACGATGGAGCAGACGCTCTGGCAGTCGATCGAACGCCTGGCGCCCTTGAGCCCGCGATTCGTCTCGGTGACCTACGGCGCTGATGGCTCGACGCGGACCCGGACCCATCACGTCGTGTCGCGGGTGCTCAACGAAACGGCGCTGACGCCCGCTCCCCATCTGACGTGCATCGGCGCATCGCGGGAGGAGATCCTCGATATCGCCCGGGAATACTGGACGGGCGGGGTGCGTCATATCGTCGCGCTGCGGGGCGACTCGCCGGGTGCAGCCGGTTACCAGCCGAACCCGGACGGTTTCGCGTATGCGGTCGATCTCGTGAAAGGCCTGAAGAGCGTCGGGAATTTCGAGATCTCGGTGGCGGCCTATCCGGAAAAGCACCCCGAAGCGCCCAATCCGCGTTTCGACCTCGACAATCTCAAGGCGAAGCTCGATGCCGGTGCGGACCGCGCCATCACGCAGTTCTTCTTCGACCCGGAGCTCTACCTGCGCTTCCGCGACCAGTGTGCAGCGGCGGGCATCACTGCGAGCATCGTTCCCGGCATCCTGCCCATCACGCGCTTTCCGCAGCTGCTGCGCTTTGCTGCCCGGTGCGGCGCCAGCGTGCCCGCGTGGCTGCAGCATCGCTTCGACGGCCTCGATGACGATCCGGATACGCGGCGCATGATCGCGGCCAGTGTGGCCATCGACCAGGTGGAGCGGCTGACCCGCGAGGGGGTCGGGGAGTTCCATTTCTATACGCTGAACCGTTCCGAGCTGACCTATGCCATCTGCCACGCGCTGGGTGTGCGGCCGCAGGTGCCGCTCGCGAAGGTGGCGCATTCATGACCCGCGACGAGCGCATAGCGGCCTTCCACCGTCTGCTGCAGGAAAGGATCCTGGTACTGGACGGCGCCATGGGGACGATGATCCAGTCGCATCGGCTGGACGAGGACGCGTATCGCGGCGAACGCTTCCGCGGCTGGAGCAGCGACCTCAGGGGCAACAACGATCTGCTCACCCTCACGCAGCCCCAGCTCATCGCGCGGATCCACGACCAGTACCTCGATGCCGGCGCGGACATCATCGAGACGAATACCTTCAACTCGAATGCCCCCTCGCAGGGGGACTACGGGCTGGAAGGACTCGTGGTCGAGCTCAATCTCGCGGCTGCGCGGCTCGCACGGGCAGCGGCCGACCGGAGCAGCGTGGCGACCGGCAAACCGAAGTTCGTGGCGGGGGTCCTCGGGCCTGCCAACCGGACGGCATCCCTGTCGCCGGACGTCAACGATCCGGCGTATCGCAGCATCACCTTTGACCAGCTGGCAGCAACCTACACCGATGCCACCCGTGCGCTGCTTGAAGGCGGCGTCGACGTCATCATGGTCGAAACGATTTTCGACACCTTGAATGCGAAGGCGGCGCTGTTCGCGATCCGTACCGTGTTCGATGAGTCCGGAGTCGAGCTGCCCATCTGGATCTCCGGCACGATCACCGATGCGTCCGGGCGGACGCTGTCGGGGCAGACCCCGGAAGCGTTCTGGAACTCCATCCGGCACGTACGGCCGACGGTCGTGGGACTCAACTGTGCACTCGGCGCGAAACAGCTTCGTCCCTATGTCGAGGAACTGGCGCGGCTCGCCGACTGTTACGTCTGCGCCCATCCCAATGCCGGCCTGCCGAATGCGTTCGGCGAGTACGACGAAAC
>JANNNQ010000215.1:0-49345 GCA_031398625.1 Pseudomonadota bacterium | reverse complement strand
CGTCTGGGCAGCCTTCATCCTGTATCTGTTCGGCCCGAGCGGGAAGCCGTCGTGGGCGTTCTTGGGGTGGGTGTTCGTTTGCACGACAACGCAGATTGCAGCGACCGGCGCGATGGTGCTCGGGATGCGGTCGCGCGCATTCGCCGTCACGACTGCATTGCTCAAGACCGAAGTGCTTGCGTCAGCTGCCTTAGGGTTGGTGCTGATCGGTGATCGCCTCTCGGCCGGCGACTGGCTCGGTGCCAGCATCGGTACGGCGGGCGTGTTGCTGATGACGCACGTCAGCGTGAATCGCAATGCGTTGGCGGCTGCGTTTGCCGGTGCAGGAGCAGGCGTGCTGTTCGCATTCACTGCCGTCGGCTATCGCGCAGCGGCCTTGTCATGGGGTGGCGATCCGTGGATCGGCGCCGCCGCCGCCCTGTCGGCCACCCTGGTTCTGCAGACATTGCTCGGTGGCGTGCTACTGTACTGCCAGGACCGGCGTGCCTCACGCGAAGTCTTCGCGGCCTGGCGACCGTCGATCGTCCCCGGCGCTGCCGGCTCGATTGCCTCCGCATTGCTGCTGACCGCGTTCGCAACCGGCCCCTCCGTCGCAGCCGTCAAGACCGTGCAACTCGTCGATGTACTCATCGCCTGGGCCGTCTCCCGCCACATGTTCCGCGAGCGCGTCGAGCCTTGGGAGATAGCCGGCGCAGCGCTTGTGGTTGCGGGAGCCGTTGCAGTTCTCCTCTAAGAGGCTGAGGCTTCTGCCGGGAGTCGTTCCCGGAAACGTCGTGAATCCGTCCGTGGAGACTCCGCAAAAACATCCGTGTTTTTGACGGTTCCAGGAACAGTCCCCGGCGGAAGCCTCAGCGGATTGAAGTCAGCTCCGGAGACGAGTAGTGCCAGCGTTTTGACAATCCATTACGCAACCGAAATACCGAACGCTCGCAGCGTTCTTGCTCAACTTGACAGCAACTGTAGAGTGACTGTACAGTTGCTGCGGCCTCTCAGAAGGGAATTTCCACATGACAGATCAAGTTACGATTTCTATTGGCTCTCATGTCTTCGCGCGCCTTCAGCGACTGGCGGTCCCACTAGTCGATGACACCAGTTCCGTTGTTGAAAAGCTTATTGACCATTGGGAATCCAGTGTTCTTTCCCGAAGCACAATCCCCGAGTCCGGCCCTCCGACAAAAACTGAATCTCGGCAGCCCAGCGTGCAAGCAGCGCCGGAAGTCTGGCGGTCATCACGCGGTGATGAATTACCGGTCGGCGCTCCCCTGCAAGCGGAATATCTAGGCAAAACCTTTCGCGCAACGGTCGAAAAGTTCGGCATTCGCTTCGCTGGCAAGCTGTATGAAAATCTGTCTCCTGCTGGCGCCGCGGCGAAAGGCCAACTTGGTCGGAAGGGCAGGGCCGCAAGCACCAATGGTCGAGACTTCTGGAAGATTCAAGATCCCGTATCACGTCGGTGGGTTCCCATAACTGCACTACGCCCTAGCTCCCATGTTGATACAGAGGCATTGTTGGCAGAATTGAAAAAGCTGTAGGGCACCGTCTCGCTATCCATATGCGCTGTGCGAGCATTAGCGTGAATCGAAACAATCTGTCGCGCGTATGCCAAACCCGGATCAGGTGCCCGAACCGGTGCCGATGTTCGGTCATTCGGTATTTGGATGGTCCAACAAGTCACTTACGTACAAGGTATAAATTGTCTCCATTTTCGCAACGCGCCTTGGTGGGACCTCATCAACTTACCAACAGATACCCGGCATAGCTCACGCGACATTCGCCCCACGCCCACAACTCATCTAGCGATACCCGGAACACACGGCTTCGTTGTCGCCCCAGCAGCGGGAACTTCCGTCGGAAGTTGTTCCCGGAATCGTCAAGAACACGGATGTTTTTGCGAAGTCTCCAGGGGCGATGCGGATGCCTTGCGCGAAACATGTTTCGCCCGCATCGCGGGTGGCCAAGGATGGTCACCCCGGGCTCATGCGTAGCAGGGACAGCGCAGCATGATGGATTCACGACGTTTCCGGGAACAACTTGCGGCGGGAGGCCCTGCGCTCCGGAATCAACCAGTCTTGGCGAGTTCAATCCAGGTCGCCTCTCCGACTGCGCAGAGCTCACCGTCTTCATCGAACAGCGCGGTGCCGGCACGATGCTTTCGACCCTCGTCACCGGTCTTCCAGCCAACCACTACGCAGGGTTCATCGACGTGGACCAGGCGATTCACGTGGACCGCGAACTCTCCCAGAACAGCGGGCACTCCCAACGGCACGGAGGCAAAGTAGCCGGGGCAATCCAGCGCCGACCAGATGAATTCAGGCCGCACCTTCCCGCCCTCGCCTGCCAGCGAAGCATCCGGCATCCATGGCGCCGCCACCCGATCGGTGCCGGGGAGTTCCGTGGCAAAGATACGGAGGCCATCGCCGCGCGCGCGGTCCGGGCCGCAGACGAAGCAGGTCGGAAAGGGATGGCCATGAAAGCCAGCGTAGTGCCTGGAGACGGCCAGCGCATCGAGGTAGGACGGCGGCGCCGGGGCGGTCATCGGGACAGCGGTCTTGACGACGGATGCGACGACGGTTTCGCCGTCCCGCACCTGCCACTGGTCCTGCCAGGAGTCGCTGGTGAACCGGATGATTTCCAGTGATCGCTCAAGGGGAATCGGCTTCCGTAACCGGATCTTCACCTGGTCGCCAATGAGCGCCGCGATCTGGCCGCAGCCGTAGCCGCCATTGCCCATGCCGGTCGGACCGTTGAAGCGTGCAGCGATAGTGAAGGCCACAGCATCCGGCATCGTTTCATCCCTCGCCGATGGGGCTACAGTGCCAGCACTCAGAAAACTGGCCCTCGATGATCTCCCCGCATTGCGCACATGTCCACGGCTCGCGTGCAAGTGCCGGCCGCAACTCGTCGTTGATCAGGCCCTTGGCTCGCAGGGCATCGCCCTCATCGACCAGCCACAGCTCCGGCCAGCAGTCGACAAAGGGAATCTCTCCCAGCGCGCCCATGAGCCGGTCATTGCGAATCTGGCAGCGGATGCCGGCCGCCACGAGGACGTTGCGCAGGTGCGCGATCTCGATGAGGGATTCGGCAGTGTGGATCTTCCGCACGAGGACCTTCTCAAGTCTCGTTGCGCGACCGCATGAGACCGATCACGACCGGAATCACTGAAATGACGATGATGGCAATCGTCACGATCCCGAAGTTGTCCTTGATGAGGGGCACGTTGCCGAACAGGTACCCGCCCCAGATGAAGATCGTGACCCAGCTGAACGCGCCGATGACGTTGTAAGCGGTGAATACCGACCACTTCATCTGCCCTATACCGGCAACGAAGGGCGCGAACGTACGAACGATCGGCACGAAGCGCGCGAGGATGATCGTCATCTTGCCGTGCCGCTCGTAGAACGACTGCGTCTTCCTCAGGTAGTCCTGCTTGAGCCAGCGATAGTGGCCGCTGAAGGCCTTGGGCCCGACGAAAGCGCCCACCCGATAATTGACTGCGTCTCCCAGGATGCCGGCAACGATCAGCAGGCCCCAGGCGTAGAACGGATTGAGCGTTCCGGTGGTATCCACCGCGGCGAGTGCTCCCACCGCAAACAGCAGCGAATCACCGGGCAGGAAAGGCGTTACTACCAGGCCCGTCTCGCAGAAGATGATCAGGAACAGGATCGCGTAGATCCAGAGATGGTAGTTCGCCACCAGCTCGATCAGGTGATCGTCGAGATGCAGGATGAAGTCGATGAACCAGGTGATCAGTGCCATGGATCAGGCCCGCAATGACTGGAGGAAGGCCGCCGGATCCCGACCCTGCTCCAGCACTTCAACCAGTGCAGAGCCGACGACCACGCCATCGACGGCGGCCCCCATACGCTCCACCTGCTCCCGGCTGCGGATACCGAAACCTGCACACACCGGCAGCGGCGAGACAGCCCGCACCCGTTGCAGGTACTCGACCACTTCTTCCGGCACCGCGACGTTCTTGCCCGTCGTACCGGTCATCGTCACGGCGTAGACAAAACCCTGGCTCGCCTTGCACAGCATGGCGAGGCGATCGGGAGGGGTGACCGGCGTAACGAGCTGCACCAGCGCAAGCCCCTTGGGCTCAAGTGCCGCACGCATGTCAGCACTTTCCTCGAACGGCAGGTCGGGGATGATGAAACCCGACACCCCTGCCTTCGCCGCGGCTTCCGGCAACTCATCGAGTCCGAATGCGAGCAACGGATTGAGGTAGCTCATCAGCAGGATCGGAGCCGACGGCTTCGGGCTTTGGGCCTCGAGTTCTGCGAGCAACCACTTCAAGGTCGTGCCTGCAGCCAGAGCGGCCCGGCTCGAACGCTGGATGGTCGTGCCGTCAGCCATCGGATCGGTGAACGGCACGCCGATTTCGACGACATCAGCGGCCGCTGCAACGGCATGCAGATGGCCGGCAAAAGTCTTGCGATCCGGAAAGCCGCCGGTGATGAAGGCAACGATGGCAGGCTGTCCTTTGGCGCGCGCGTTGCGAATGGCTGAACTGATCGTGTCACGCGGCAGCATCACAGTACTCCCTTCAGCAGCGTGCGCTGCAGGGTGGGCATGTCCTTGTCACCGCGACCCGACAGCCCGATCAGCACGCGCTTCCCTGGATTCTGCTGCGCCCAGCGCTTCGCTCCCGCAAAGGCATGGGACGATTCGATCGCGGGCAGGATGCCTTCGGCTGCACAGACTTCCGCGAGCGACGCGAGGGCATCGTCATCGGTCGCCGCTTCATACCGGACGCGACCGATCGTCTGCAGCAACGCGTGCTCGGGGCCGACGCCGGGATAGTCGAGGCCCGCGGAGACGGAGTGCGTTTCCTGGATCTGGCCATCCTCATCCTGCAGCAACAGGGAGTAGCAGCCTTGCAGCACTCCGGGCTTGCCATACGCGAGCGACGCCGCGTTCTGGCCGAGACCGGTGCCCATTCCGCCGGCCTCGAGGCCCAGGAGCTGCACGCCGCGGTCTTTCACGAAGGGATGAAACAGGCCTATGGCATTCGATCCGCCGCCGACGCAGGCAATGGCGACATCAGGCAAGGCACCCGTCGCCGCCAGCATCTGCTCGCGTGCTTCGCGGCCGATGACCGATTGCAGTTCGCGCACGATGTAGGGATACGGATGTGGGCCGATGGCCGAGCCGAGGCAGTAGTAGGTGCCATTCGGATCAGACACCCAGTCACGCAGCGCTTCATCGACGGCAGCCCGCAGGGTCTTGTCACCACTGGTGACGGGAACCACGGTGGCGCCGAGCAGTTTCATGCGCCCGACGTTCGGCGCCTGTCGCTCCATGTCCACCGCACCCATGTAGACGACACAGGGCAGGCCGAGGCGCGCACAAGCGGCTGCAGAAGCGACGCCGTGCTGGCCCGCGCCGGTTTCGGCGATCACTCGTTTCGCACCCAGTCGCTTGGCAAGCAGCACCTGGCCAATCGAGTTGTTGATCTTGTGCGCGCCGGTATGCGCCAGGTCCTCGCGCTTCAGCCAGATGTCCGCCCCCCAGCGTCGTGACAGCTCGCGTGCATGCGTGAGCGGCGTCGGGCGGCCTACCCACGACTTGAGCTCGGCGTGGAATTCCGCAAGAAACTCGGGGTCGTGCAGGTAGCGCTTGACGCCTGCCTGCAGCCGGTCGAGCGCAGGGACCAGGGTTTCAGGCACATAACGTCCACCGAACGGGCCGAAGCGGCCGTGTTCGTCAGGATAGACATCGTTCATCACATTGGCCAGCAGGGCCTGCCTGTCCAACGATTGCAGATCGGCTCTCATGGCATCACTCTCATTGCATTATCAGTATCACGGTGCGCCTGGCGCGCCGCATGGATGAATTCCTGGATCCGGCGCAGGTCTTTGACGCCGGGTGCGCTCTCGACGCCGCTGCTGACGTCGACACCGAACGGCCTCACCGCGACTACCGCAGCGCCGACATTCTCCGGCCGCAAGCCCCCTGCGAGGATCAGTTCGCAGCGCTGCGCCAGCGACTGTGCGCCTGACCAGTCGGCAGTGGCACCGGCACCACTCACGGGTCCTTCGAACAATACGCGCGCTGGCAGTTGATCGGGCAACGCGTGCCCACTGCGCAGGACCGGCAGCACCGGCAAATTCGCTGGCAACCGCAGGTAATCAAGATCCGCGAGATCCGTCTGCAGCACGTCCGGGGTGAAGGCCTCCAGCACGGCATCGACTTCGGCCTGCGAGGGATGCAGCATCACGGCGAACTTCAGGATGCCCTTGGGTACCTGCGCCGCAAGTCTCGCAGCCTGCGCGGGCTCGATCCAGCGCTTCGAAGGGGGATAAAAAACGAATCCCACTGCATCCACCCCTGCGCCCGCGGCCGTCTCTATCGCCGCTGCAGTCGTCATCCCGCAGATCTTGATGAACAAGGCAGGGCCGGAGACCGGAGGCTGCAGGCTGGGGGTGGGAATGGACATCGGAATCTGATGTGTTTAATCGCGCGGGGTCGTGCGGGTCAGGGCACGCTCACGCCCCGCCGTCAGCATTTCACCAACGAGTTCGCGGGGCCGATCCGAGTTCATGAGTGTGCTGCCTACCAGCGCGAGGGAATAGCCCTGTTCGACGATTCGTCGGACGTCGTCCGCCGTTCCCACGCCGCTCTCGGCCACCTTGGGGTAAGCCGCGGGCAACTGGTCCGCGAGTTCATCCAGCCGGCCGAAATCAACGGCCAGCGTCTCGAGATCGCGGCAATTCACTCCCACGAGGATCTGCTCGTCGCGACCCTTGCGCGCGTGGAGGACTTCATTGATCAAGGCGAGATCCGTGGCATCGAAGGCCTCGACCAGCACGAACATCTTCAGCATGGCCGCACAGTCGAGCAGCTCGGTGATATGGCCGCGGTCGAGCATGCGCACGATCACGAGTACGCCACCTGCTCCCGCTGCCCGCCCTTCCATGACCTGGTACGGATCCACGAGGAAATCCTTGCGCATCACCGGCACCTTGAGCGGGGTGAGGACCCGTGCTGCCTGCGCGAGATGATCGAGATGACCGCCAAAGCGCTTCGGCTCGGTAAGGACCGACACGGCTGTCGCTCCACCCAGGGCGTACGCCGCGACACGCTGTTCGACGTTGGTGGTGTGGGCTGACAGATCCCCTGCAGACGGCGACTGGAGCTTGCATTCGGCAATGAGGTCGAAACCTTCCGGCGACAGGCGCAGGCGGGGAGCGGGCGGCATGTCCGCCACGCGGCTCCAGAGGGCTTTTTCAGGCTCGAGCGCGCGCGCGACATGCAGCCTCGCGAGACTCGACTGGGCCATTTCGGTTAGCAGTCCGGACATGGAAGGGGGGGCTCTGGGCTGTAGGCTCTAGGCTGCAGGTCAGAATGCTATCGCGGAGCAGACTGGTCCGACTGGCTTGCATTGAATGCGATGAGCTTCCTGATGAGTGCGGTTCCGGCACCGGCATCCAGCGCGGCTTCGGCGGCTCGTGCCGCTGCCTGCGGATTCGATTCCCGGCCGATGAGTTCCAGCACGAGCGCCGCGCCGAGCACGATCGCATTGCGATGTGCGCCGCGTTCTTCGCCTGCGAACACCGAGCGGAGGTGTTGCGCATTGAAGGTGGCGTCCCCGCCTTGCAGATCCCGCGCCCGGCATTTCGGCAACCCGAAGGCCTCTGCGTCGCGAACCGAGCGAGTGACCTTGCCCTGCTGCACATCGAACAGGGTGAACGGACCGACAGGCGTCGCCTCGTCCCATCCGGGTTCGCCATGGACCACAAACGCTCGTTGCATGTTCATGCCGCTCAGCGTATCGGCCATCAGCTGCGCCGTCTCGAGATTGAACGCACCGATCAGGTGGAACTGCGGTTCGGCGGGATTCGTCAGCGGCCCGAGGATGTTGAACACCGTCCGCACGCCCAGCGCCTGCCGGACCGGCGCCACTGCCTTCATCGCCGGATGAAAGTGCGGGGCGAACATGAAGGTGAACCCGGTTGCCTCGAGGCAGCGGCCCGCCGCGGCTTCATCGAGCGGGAGCGTGAGTCCCAGCGCCTCGATGAGATCCGCACTGCCGGAACGACTGGAGATCGACCGGTTGCCGTGCTTCGCCACGCGCACGCCCATTCCTGCAACGAGCAGCGCTGCGCCAGTCGAGAGATTGAAACTCCCGGAGCCATCGCCACCTGTCCCGACGACATCGACCAGCGGTGCGCCCGGCTGGATATGTGGCCGTTTCGCGAGGCGGCGCATCGCCGAGGCAAAGCCGCGTACTTCATCGGGCGTTACACCCTTGCTGCGCAGGGCGACGAGCAAGGCACCGGCCATCGCGGGCGACATCGCCGGATCGGTCAGCGCCACCAGCAACTCGCTGGCCGCCGCTTCGGTCAGGCTGCGGCGATCGAGCAGTTGTTCAAGCGTGTCGCGCAACGCCATGGTCGGTCTCCGCTGTGCGCTGGCCGGACTGCAACTTGAGGAAATTGCCCATCAGCACCGGTCCCTCGGGAGTCAGGATGCTTTCGGGATGAAACTGCACGCCTTCGACAGTCAACGTCTTGTGGCGCACCCCCATGATCTCGCCTTCCGGAGTCTGCGCCGTGACTTCCAGTGTGTCCGGCAAGGAATCCGGGCGAGCGATGAGCGAATGATACCGCCCGGCCTGGAAGGGCTGCGAGATGCCCCGGAAAATCGTGCGCCCGTCATGCGTGACCATCGAGGTCTTGCCGTGCATCAGGCGGCCTGCTCGCACCACCTTCCCCCCGAACACCTCGACCAGGGACTGATGCCCCAGGCACACACCGAACACCGGGACCTTGCCGGCAAAGGCCTCGATCATCTGCATCGAGATGCCCGCGTCATACGGCGTACCCGGCCCCGGCGAGATGCACAGGTGCGTGGGCTCGATGGCGAATGCTTCCTCGAGGGTGAGCTGGTCATTGCGATGCACGCGGACGTCCGCGCCCAGCATCAGGAACGCCTGCACGAGGTTGTACGTGAAGGAATCGTAGTTATCGATCAGCAGCAGCCGCGGCGTATTCATAGACCCTCCTCGGCCAGCTTGAGTGCGCGACGCAGGATGGCGCTCTTTGCCAGCAACTCCTGGTATTCCATCTCCGGCCTGCTGTCGGCCACGATGCCGGCGCCTGCCTGGAAACTGTAGGTATCCCCGCTGAAAACCAGCGTGCGGATGGTGATGGCCTGGTCCATGTCGCCGCCGGTGCCGAAGTAACCAACGGTGCCGCCATAGAGTCCACGGCGCACCGGCTCGAGTTCATCGATGATTTCCATCGCCCGGACTTTCGGCGCCCCCACCAGCGTGCCAGCGGGAAACGCCGCCGCAAACAGGTCGAACGCATCGTGGCCCGGCGCCACTTCGCCCGTGACACCGCTCACCATGTGCATCACATGACTGTACCGCTCGATGGATTTGTAAGGCTCGACCCGCACGGTGCCCGCTTTCGCGACCCGCCCGAGGTCGTTGCGCGCAAGATCGACCAGCATCACGTGTTCAGCATTTTCCTTGGGATCAGCGCGCAGCTCGGCTTCGAGCGCCTGGTCTTCGGCATCCTCCTGGCCACGCGGGCGCGTCCCGGCAATGGGCCGCAGGTATGCCCGGCCACCGATCAGTCGCACCAGCGCTTCGGGCGAGGACCCCACGACCACGTTGTCGCCGAGGTCGCAGAAGTACATGTAAGGAGAGGGATTCAGCAGGCGCAATGCCCGGTAGGTCTCGAAAGGATCCAGTTTGCACCGGCCGGAGAAGCGCGCTGACAGCACGAGCTGGTAGACGTCGCCTGCCGCGATGTATTCCTGCGTCTTCAGCACCCGGTCGATGTAGTCGTCTTTCGAGAGGCTGGGGACCGGTTCGGAATAGGTCGCCTTGTGGCCATGGGCAGGCAAGCCGCCGCGCAGGGCGCGAATCACTTCCGTGCGGAGTTTCTGGCGCTCTGCCTCGCTGCCCGCATGCAGCAATGCCACGCCGCGGGTCAGGTGGTCGAAGACCAGCATGGATCTCGGGGCGAGATAGTGGGCAACCGGCGCTGCGGTGTCCGCCTTCGCATGGGAAGGCAGCCGCTCGAAGTACCGCACCAGGTCATACCCCGCGACCCCGACCAGACCACCCAGCAACGGCAAACCCGGAATGCCCGGCAACGGTTGGGGAGCCCGCGCCAGTGCCGCGCGCAACGCCAGCAGCAGCTCGGCCTGGGACGTCGGAACGGGCTGTGGCTGGCCGTCCACCTTGAGACCGTTCTGGTCGAGACGGACTTCCAGGCAGTCGCCAAAGCCGATGAAGGAATAGCGGGCCAGGCGCTCTCCGCCCTCCACGCTTTCCAGCAGAAAGCGGGGGCGAAACGGCTTCAGCTTGAGATATGCCGAGACCGGGGTGTCCAGGTCGGCGGCTATGTCAAATGGCGGTTTCATCTGCTCCTCGAAAGTACTTCTCATTGCCCGGGCGGTCCGGGGAGCAGGCAAGAAAAAACCCATCCCCGGAACTCGGGAGATGGGTTTCTTGGATTCGTCTTAAGTGACTGCTGCTGCTTGCCTGACGGCTATATCCGGGACCCACTCCCTCAAGAGTTGGGCCACCACCAGCGGGTGTTGCGGATCAGGAGCGTATTCATGGGCCGGGAGTATTACCGGCCGGCAAGGGGAGCGTCAAGCAGGGCAGCTGGGGTCTGTGCATCTGGGGACAGTCCCATCTTTGGGGACTGTCCCCAAATCAGGGGCGCGGCACGGCGCAGGTGAAGTTAGCCGCATCGTCTGTGCTGCCCGTTCCCTTGTAGCGGGCAATGGCCGGATACGCGCACAGCGGGCGGGAGCGCACGGCCTTGCCCTCGACCGCCTTGGTGGCAGGAATCTGGTCAGGAGCGATGCCTTGTTCCACCCAGCGCTCGAGGGCACCGAGGCCATCAAACGTATCGGTGGCATCGCCGCCACGGCAATGCTCCATGCCCGGCACCATGAACAGCCGATGATTGGCCTGCGTGTCCTTGAGGGCGATGGCGCGGTCCTTCGTGCCGCCAACGAGCGCAACAACCGTTTCGTAGTAGTCGATGCTGTTGTAAGGCGAAATGAGCGGATCGTTCCAGCCGTGGTACTGGATCAGCTTGCCGCCGTGGGCGTGGAAACGACCGAGATCAGGATTGGTGGAATTGACGATATGGCCGATACGCCGCTGTGCGTAGTCCACATCCGTATCCATGTTCATCAGCGGCAGCTGCCACTCGGGTTTCTGGAAAACGAAGTAGCGATAGAAGTTCTCCGCGAAGGGCACCTGCCGCGCGCTCATCGCCGGCCACGCGAGCTCGCCGCCGGGAGCCAGGCCCGGGAAGATCTTTTTTCCCTGCGAGGTCCTGGCATCGCCATAGATCTTCTCGAGCGCTGCAATCTGCGGTGGCGTCAGGCACGAAGCCGAATCCGCACCCTTGCAGGCGAGCGACGCCGGTTTGAAGTCACACTGCAGCGGACTTTCCAGCACGCCATCCTTCACGCCGTCTTTGGCGTCACAGGCGGCGACGACCGCTTCGTGAATGGCAGGCAGCTTGTTGAGCGGCTTCTCCAGGTCCGTCGCCGGATCGACGCGTGTCGCCAGTCCATACCAGAGCTGGCCTGCCATGAGGTTGGTCCAGTAGTTGGCCGTGGCGCCGGCGAGAATGCCGTCATAGTTGGCGGGATAGCGCTGCGCCTGCGTCAATGCCTGGTGCCCGCCGCTCGAGCAGCCGGTGAAATAGCTGTGATGGGCGCCTTCGCCGTAGAACGCACGGACCACCTGCTGCGACTTCACGGTCATCTCGTTCATGGCGCGATGCGCCCAGTCAGCGAAGACGCCTTCCTTGAGTTCGTTCATCGGACCGATTGCAAACCGCGGATCGGAGCCCTGGTGCCCATTGTCCGTGGAACCCACTGCGTAGCCCTTTGCCGCAGTCTGCGCGAGCTGGCCATACGCGATGGCTCCACTCAGGCCACCGATACCCAGTCCCACGAAACGACCATTCCAGTTATCGAGGGGCATCCAGACTTCGAAGCGGATCGCGGGTTCGACGGTGCCGGCCACGCGGCAGAACGGCGTGGTGACAGTCACCGCACCACCCTGCCCGCCTTCGGTGCCTGGCACGGCATACGAGGGAGCGGGCCTGATCGCCTCGGCAAGCGTGACGCGGGCATCCGGCAGGAAGAGATTCGCCAGCGTGTTGCACTTCGCGTCGAGGGTGCCGGATGTCTGCGCAAAGGCCGGCTGCACGATGGCGCATGCTGCCAGCACGGCCGCTGCGAGAAGAGCACGCCGTGCATGAATGAAGACAATCCTGTTCATCGATCCCCCTCCGCACCGCGTCGCTCGCGACACGGCGTGACTATGTGCCAATGCATTCTTTTGGACCCAGCCGGCTCATAGAGTAATGGGCGCGCATTGCGTCCGCCAGCCTGATGCTCAAGGCCTGTTCGGCAGGATGCCTTCGGCAGCAAACAACGCGATCAACGGCTGCAGCTCGGTTTCGTACTTCCGCCAGCGCTCGACCGCCGTCCTGTAGATGGGTTGACGCACTTGCACGGAACTCGCTGTCGCAACGGGCGCTGCATTCTCCTCGAAGCGGAGACACGCGGGGTCCCAATCGAGGCCGCAGAATTCGATCAGCCGTCGCGCCTCGTGCTCGGTATCTGCCACCACCGATTCGTAATGCACTTCGCAGTAGTTGGCAGGAATTGTCGCGAGCCAGTGCCGCGCGAGGCGATCGAACTCGATGTAGTACCTGCCGGTATCGAGCAGGTCGTAAGCGTAGTTGTAGTACGAGAAGCTCGTGGCAAACAGCTGGCGAAAGTTGCTCAAGGCGGTGTCGAGCGGATTGCGTCGCAGGCAGATGATCTTCGCGTTCGGCAAGGCCCAGTGGATCAGGCCTGCATAGAAGAAATTGAGCGGCATCTTGTCGATGAAGTGCCGCGTGTGCCCGGTGCGGGGACGCGTGCTCTCGACGTAGTCCGCGCCCACCCTGGCAAGGTCCACGTGTGCGGCTGCAGCCAGGGTCTCCGGATCGAGCACGAGATTCGACGGTGTCTGTGCTGCACGCTTCAGGACCAGCGCGAAGTGGGTCAGCTCGCCCGCCGCAAACACGGCGGGATGGCTGGAGAGGATGCGTTCGACCAGCGTCGTGCCGGTGCGCGGCATGCCGACGATGAAGATGGGTTCACTGGAATCATGGCCTGTTGCATGCCGGGTTGCAGGAGGCAAACCCCTTGCCGCCGCAAACAAGGCGCTATCTGCCCTGAAGGGATTTCCGATCGCGGCCCGCTTGCGGCGCTTGCCTCTCTCGAGGCAACGGAAGGATTCTCCGTACGCTCCCAGGTCTTCGTGGTGCTTGGCGAGCGCGTGACACACATGCAGCCCGGCATCGGCATCAAGATCCGTATCAGCCAGCAACTTTTCGAGCTGTTCGACTTCAGCGGGAGAGAAGGGCGTACGCGCCACCTGTGCCAGCGACGACCAGGCTCGATGCAAACCGGGGTCCAGGACGAGAGCGCGTCGATAGGCTGCGGCAGCTTCCGGAAACCGGCCAACGAACTGCAGCGACGCACCGAGGTTGTAGAAATAGGGGGCTTTCGTCGGGTCGGCCCGCGTCGCCCGCTGGAAGGGGTTCAGTGCCTCGGCATGAGCACCCGCCCGGGTCATCACGACTCCGAGGGTGTCCAGCGTGAGGGCGTCAGCAGGATCCAGGGCGAGCGCCTTCGCTGCAGCCTCGAACGCTTCACGCGGCCTCTGCACGGCCAGCAGGCAGCGCCCGAGGTGCGCCTGAAACTCTGCCCGCGCCGGATCGATGCGGGCAGCGCGCTCGATGAGCTCGACCGCCTTGCCGAAATTGTCATGGGCTGCCGCGATCATCGCGAGCAGAAAAAACGCGTCGGCCGAATCCGGACGACGCGTCAGTATCTCGATGCACAGTGCGTGTGCCCGGCGGTAGTCACGGGCGCCAAGGGCGCGCGCTGCTTCCCGCTGCCAGGCTTCGATCTCTTGCACTGATCCGGAGGTCATCCCTCCGGATCATAGCTGCATCAGAGCTCGAAGTCGTAGGTGAAACGCAGGCCTACTTCGCGCGGACGGAGCAGGTCGTGGTAGTACGTCCGCACCCTCACGGTATCACCGTTCTCATCGACGGTCGCCTGGTTGTAGGCAGGCGTCGCGCGCACACCCGTATAGGCGTACTTGTCGAAGAGGTTCTGCGCATACAGCGACAGCGACCACGCATCCGCCCGCAACGTGGCGGCTGCCGAATGCACCGTGAACCCCGGCAGGACTTCACCCCCTGCGCGCAACCCCGTGCGGGTGTACACGTCACCCTGCGTCGTCAGGCCGTAGTCGAGCCCCAGCTCCCAGGCCGTACCGACCGGAATGTCGTACGACAATGCGAATGTTCCCTGCTGTTCAGGGGAACCGGGGAGGCGGTCTCCCGCAAGGGCATCGACGTCGATCTGCGTGCTGCGGAAGCCGGGCGGCACGAAGGTACGCAGAAGGGCGGTTGCATCCTCCGTCAGCTCCGCCTGGGTGTAGGCATAGCTGCCCCGGATGCTCAGGGAGGGGGTGAGCTGTGCGTTGAACGAGAGCTCGAAGCCCTGCGTCTCCGCACCCTTGCCATTCTTGGTGATCGGTTGCGCGCCCACCGCAGTGGCCGATGTCAATTGCGGATCCTGCCAGTCGATGAAGTAGACCGACCCATTCAATGTCAGCCGCCGGTCGAACCACTGGGTCCGCATCCCGATTTCGTAGTTGATCGTGCTGTCGGACACATACTGGAGTTCGTCCGGCTGGCCGCAGACGTTCTGGTTCTGGCCCTGGTTCGGGTCGCACGCGGCCAGGCCGTTCGAGGCGCCGATACGGTAGCCTTCGCTGACCGTGAGATACCCCATCAGGTCGTCGGCGAACTGATACGCCGTATTGAACTTGAACAGCGTGCCGCTATCGGATTGAGATGCGGGTTCCAAGTCGATAAAGATATCGTCGGGACCGTAGAAATACCTGTCTTGTACCGGCACGCTTGAGCTGCAAGGTTTGCCGCACAACACATAGAGTAGCGGCAGATCCGTGCCAGTTTGCGTCTCGTACGTGTAGTCGTAGTAGCGGGCACCCACCGTGACCTGCCACTGGTCAGTCAACTGGTAGCCAATCTCGCCGAACAGCGCCTTCTCGACGAGATCCTCATACGTCTGGCTGATGTACTCCAGGCTATCGGGGCGGGATACTCCAAGATAGGCATCGTACTCGGGTGTGAACTCGCGACTCTCCCCGAAGCCGTCGAAGTCGTTGTAGAAGAAGCCGCCAATCCAGGACAGCGGCCCCGTGTTGTTCGAGACGAGACGGATTTCCTGCGTCAAGGTCGTCTCCTCTTCTTCTTCTCGCGTGAACGCCGAGAAGGTCGGGAAAGCCTCGTAACTGTACTCAAGGGTGATCAACAGGTCAGTCTGGTCGCGCCCGCCCAGCTCGGTGTACTTCGCATAGCCGGTCGCGGACGTCAGCTGGGCGAAGCCGAGATCGGCCGTGATCTCAAGCGCCGTCAGCCGGTTCTGCCGGTCGTTGGGCTCCAGGTACCGCGTGTTCGATTCGTAGGCGCCCGTTGCAAAAATCGAGTCGCGCGAGCTGGCCGTGCGGGATCCGACTTCCATGTCCTGGAAGTAGTGCGTGAAGTTGACGTCGATGCCGGGCTCCGGTCGGGCGCGCACTGCGATACGGCCGGCAACGGTCTTCTCGTAGTCGACATCTTCCTGGGAGCGCAGGTTGGCGGCGACTGCAGCCGGGCTGGCGAAGTTCGGTTCGGGGTCGGACACACCCGCCTCGCGAACGAGAAACGGCGCATCGATGAAGCCCGGATCATCGACATAGTCCAGCGAAGCACGGACGGAGAACAGGTCACCCAGCGGCAGGTTCGCGGTGATGCCGCCACGGGCGCCTATGTCATCGGCTTCCGACAGCGAGTAGCCACTACCCCGCAACGTCACGCTCGTGGTGTCGAATTCAGGCCGGCGCGGAATGTAGCGGATCGCACCACCCAGCGTACCGGCGCCGTACAAAGTCCCCTGTGGACCCATGAGCACCTCCACCCGATCCATGTCCTCCAGCCGGAGATCCAGGTAGAGCGGAATTTCGCCGACATAGGTCGACACGATCTGGCCACCGGTGTTGCCGATGCCTTCCGGCCCGCTGACGGAGGTGGCATTGAGGCCGCGTACGACGATGCGGTTCGAAGTGCGCTTGCCCTGGTCCACGACGTACAGGCCGGGGACGCTGCGGCCGAGCGTCGCGAGGTCGGCGATGCCCTGCTCGGTCAGCTGCTCGCCCCCGATCGCCGCGATGTTGAGCGGAATATCCTGGATGTCTTCGGCACGGCGGGTGGCTGTGACGATGATCTCGGGCAGGTCAGCAGCGGGAGAGGCCGCCTGCGCGGCCAGCGGCAGTGCGCCGGTTGCCAGGATGGCGGAAATCGTTGCAGCAAGGGGCGTGCGGAACAGGCGGGATCCGGGATCGACTCGTGGGAGGGTGATTTGCCGGGTGCGGGACCGCGGAAGTGTGCGCATGATTGCCTCGTAGATGAATGGATACTTCCCTTCAGGGGACGCCATCGCGCCAGCTGCCAACCTTCGACTGCCTGCGTCAAATGACCCCTTGCGCGGCTGCAAGGGACATGCCACTGGCTGAAACATTGAGCTTCCCCGGCCCAATCGCTCATCGATGGTGCGCAACAGGCGCGTTTGTGCCTCAAGATGGACCTGTTCGCGTGCAGCGTCAATGCGGGGAAGCACCCGGGTATTGGCAAATCCGACACGGATCTCACGAGCCTATTCGCGGCATCTGGCCAATCCGTTGCAGGGAAACGTCAGTCTTATTGGAGGCAGCGTTCTACCCGGATTCGGGACCCTCGGGACTGATGCAGTGCGGCAGGCGGTTGGCACTTACTCTGTAGCCCGCACGATTGAATCCGCGTTGGGTGCATGGTCACGAATGGCCGCAAGGATGTCGTCCAGCGCGGGCTCCCGGGTGACGAATTCCTCGCCCTCGCGGGTGATCAGCGTCACCGTCAGATCGTGGAGCTGGACGATCGCTACCACCCTTCCGGAGCGCAGCAAGGCTGGCACGGCCGACCACTCGATCGCCGTGCGGCGAGCGGGGGACGGCACCTCTGCCTGGGGTGAATCACTGCGGGCCGCATCGCCAGCGCAGGCGCTGAGCACAATGGACCCCGCGAACAACAGACACCGTGCCAGACGCGTCATGCGATTGCCCCGAAAAAGTTGCCGACCCCCGCCGTGATACCCATCGCGACCAGCCCCCAGAAGCCCACCCGGACAGCACCGCGGATGACCGACGCCCCGCCGGCTCTCGCCGCGAGTCCGCCGAGCAACAACAACAGCAGCAACACGGAGATCGCTATTCCGGAGAGCAGCCAGGGCGACGGCAACAGCCAGGCTGCGAGCAGGGGCAAGGCCGCGCCGCCCGCAAAAGTGAGGGCAGAGGCCAGCGCCGCCTGCAGGGGTTGCGCCCGCGTGAGGTCGTTCAGCCCAAGCTCATCCCTCGCATGGGCGGCAAGCGCGTCCCTGGCCATCATCTGTTCCGCCACCTGTACCGCGAGTTCGGGGGCAACGCCGCGACTGACATAGATGCCGGCCAGCTCGGCGCGCTCGGACGCAGGATCGCTGGCCAGCTCCTTGCGTTCGCGGCTGAGGTCCGCCGTTTCCGTATCCGCCTGGGAACTCACCGATACATATTCGCCCGCCGCCATCGACAAGGCACCGGCAACCAGTCCCGCCACGCCGGTGACCAGCACATCGCTGCGCGCTGCGTCGGCCGCGACCACCCCGACGATCAGGCTCGCCGTGGAAATCAGGCCATCGTTGGCGCCGAGGACAGCGGCCCGCAGCCAGCCGATCCGGGAAGCCCGATGGAGTTCACGATGTCTCATCGTTCACGACCCTCAGCACGGCTGCTCTCGATATGGCGATTGACGAGTCTCTGCGCGGCGTTCAGCGACACCGGGCCACTGCCGAGCAGTATTCGATGGAACTCGCGCAGGTCGAAATCCGGTCCCAGGTCCGCGGACGCCTGCTCCCGCAACGCGACGATGCGCAGGAGACCCACCGTGTAGGCGGTTGCCTGTCCCGGATAGACGATGTAACGCTCGACGGCTTTGGTCGCAGCGGCACGCGAGAGGGGCGTGTTGTCCAAGTGGTACTGGATCGCCTGCTCGCGGGTCCACTGTTGCACATGGATGCCCGTGTCGACCACCAGCCTCACGGCGCGGGCGAGTTCCTGGGACAACCGTCCGTACTCCGCGACCGGGCTGGCATAGCCGCCCAGTTCCTTCGCCAGGCGCTCGGCATACAGGCCCCAGCCTTCGGTGAAGGCTGTCGCAGGAAACCGTTCGCGGAACTCAGGCAGGCCCTCGAGATTCCGCGTCAGCGTCCGTTGCAGGTGATGGCCCGGGATGCCTTCATGGTAGGCCAGCGCCTCCAGCTCGTACTTCGGCATCTCGCTCATGCGGTACAGGTTGACGTAGTACGTACCGGGCCTGGATCCATCGGCGGCGGCGCGCTGATAGAAGGCCTTGCCGGCAGAACGCTCGCGGAAGGGCTCGACACGCTGCACGACCAGCGGCTCCTGTGGCAGCGAACCGAATGCCTTTGCCAGTTGTGCACGCATGGCTTCGATGCGGGTTGCCGTCTCCTCCAGGTAAGCCTCGCGTCCGGCCTCCGTGTCGGGGTAGAACAGGTCGCTGCGCTCCCGCATGTGCGCGAACAGCTGCGGCAGCGTGCCCTCGAAATCGAGTTGCGGCATCAGCGCCCGCAGCTCGTCCTGCACGCGGGCCACCTCCTGCAATCCCAGTTCGTGGATCTCGTCGGGACCGAGATCCGTGGTGGTATACCAGCGCAGCATCGCGCGGTAATACGGAATGCCGTTCGGGTGCTTCCAGACGCCATCGTCCGTGGTTGCCTTCTTTTCCAGCTCACTCCACTTCGCTGCGAGCGAGCGATAGGCCGGACCCACGGCTTCAAGCAGCGCGGCGGACGCAGCATCGACCAGCTGCTGCTCCCTGTCCTCAGGCAAGTCGAGGGCGCCCACCTTCTCCCTGAAATCCTTCAGCAGCACGTTCTCGTCGCGGGAATCGTCGAAAGGATGGCCGGCCAGCACATTGCGGATGTCGCTGGCCACCAGCGGAAAGACGAATCGCGGCGGAATGACACCGAGCGCCTCGCTGCCGGCGAGACGTTCTTCCACCTGGATAAAGAGCGGCTGGATGCCACGCAGTCGCGCGATGTAGGCCAGCGCATCGGCCTCATCCCGCACCTGGTGGATACCGATCAGGAAAGCCGGCACGTCGGCCTGGATCCCGTTGTGCTGGTCGAGCAGGTAGTGATGCTGGCGCCAGCGATACTGGTCGATGCGGCGGTTGGCTTCTTCCTCGAACAGCTCATAGCTCAGGCGGGACGCGGCATCGAGCTTGGAGAAATCGAACCTGGTGAGCTCGGCCAGCTGGTCACGAACCCGCTGTTGCCGCCGCTGCTGCCCGACGGGCGAGATGTCATCCCACTTGTCGTAGTCGATCCGCTGGCCCAGGCGCGACCTCAGTTCAGGGCTGTCTGCAAGCCGCTCCTCCCAGGAGCGCGCGAAGAATTCATGGAGCCGGGCGACTTCGGCCTGCCGCCCTGCCTCGGCCACGGCGGGATCGGGCCCGGGCTCGGAGCAGCCGACCAGCAGCAGGACGGGGAAGACTAATGCCCAAAAGTAATTCATCGAGTGCCGCCCGATAACGTTTCGGTTATTGTACGAAGCAGCCGCCCAATAGCGACCCAGACAATGAAACTTCAACAACTCCGCTACCTTGCAGCCGTTGCCCAGAGCGGCCTGAACATCACCGCCGCGGCCGAGAAGCTGCACACCTCTCAGCCTGCAGTGAGCAAGCAGCTCAAGCTGCTGGAGGACGAGCTGGGGTTCCGCATCTTCGTGCGCAGCGGCCGCACGCTGACCAAGATCACGCCGGCCGGCCAGCAGGTGATCGACCGCGCGACCAAGATCCTCCGGGAAGTGCAGAACATCAAGGGCATTTCCGACGACCTGAAGGACGAGGACCGCGGCACGCTGTCCATCGGCACCACCCATACGCAGGCGCGCTACGTGCTGCCGTCCGTGATCCAGCAGTTCCGCGTCCGCTACCCGAACGTGAGGCTGCACCTGCACCAGGGCACGTCCGAACAGATTGCGGAGATGGCAGCGCTCGACCGGATCGATTTCGCTATCGCGACGGGCTCGCAGGACCTGTTCCCGAACCTCGTCCTGCTGCCGTGTTACCAGTGGTATCGCCGCATCGTCGTGCCGCTCGATCATCCTCTCGCGCAGATCAGCAAGCCGACGCTGGCCCAGATCGCCGCCCACCCGATCGTGACCTATGTGTTCAGTTTTACCGGCTCCTCCTCCCTGCCCCAGATTTTCGCGAAAGCGGGGCTCACGGCCAATGTCGCCCTGACCGCACGGGATGCGGATGTGATCAAGACCTACGTCCGTCTCGGTTTCGGCGTCGGCATCCTTGCAGACGTGGCTGTCGACCCGGAAGCGGACAGTGACCTCGTCTCCATCGATGCGTCGCATCTCTTTCCGCTGCACACCACGTGGATCGGTTTCACGCGCGGCGGACTGCTGCGCCGCTACATGTACGAGTTCATGCAGCTGTTTGCCCCGCACCTGACCCGACGCCTCGTCGACCGCGCCGCGACCGCCGCTTCACCGGAAGAGTTCGATGCACTGTTCGCCGACGTGAAGCTGCCCGTGCGTTGAATGGACAGGATTGGCTGCCGTTGGTGCCCGCCGGGCACCAGTGGTTTTTTTTTGCCTGCGGGCCGGGCAGTATGGCGCGCAAGGCGGTACCCGATCCCGCCGCCAACGCCATGGAACCCCGCTATGAAGTTCAAAGAGCTGCTTGAATCCTGGAGCCAGTCCGCCCGCCCCGTGAAGACGGCACGCGAGTACGCGGTGCGTCTGAGTGTCGACGACGCCGCACGCATACATGCCCTGGCGGAACTGTTCCCCGGCCACACCGAGGAAGACGTGATTACCGATCTGCTGTCAGTGGCGCTGCAGGAAGTCGAGGGCGCCATGCCTTATCGCCCCGGCGCGAAAGTCATCTCGCAGGATGAACAGGGCGACCCGATCTACGAGGATGTCGGCCTGACACCGCGGTTCGGGGAGCTGGTCAAGAAATACCGCCAGGCGGTCGGTGGCAAATCGAGGGAAGGCGGACGGTCCCTGTAAAGCGACTGCCTGCGCGAGACCGCTTGAGCGAGACTACTTGTCCTTGTCCTTGAGCCCTTTCTTCAGTTTGATCCATGCATCGAGCTTGCGCAGGTCCTTCACCGGCTTGCGCGGCTGATCCGCCACCTTGCGGGGGCTGACCGAACCCGAGCTGTCGTAGGGATTGAACCCCGTTTCCTTGTTGACGATGGGCTCGGCCATCGAGAGCTGCTGCTTCTTGTTGCCGGCCTTCTTCGCCTCGGCAGGCGGCGTGTCGACGATCGCGAGATCCTTGGCTTCGAGCTTCTTGAGTCGCTGGGTGCTCACATCCCGGCCGAAGATGCCGGTCGAGGTCTGCCATTCCCAGACCGGGTTGCCGCGAGCATCGAAGGTCACCCGGCCCGAGCTCTTGTCGGCTTCGGGATTCGGGGGCACCTCTCCGGGCGCCGGCTTCTTGTCCTTGGGGTCAGTCATGGCAGCCGCACCTGAGCGGCGGGAATCAACAAGTTGATGGCATTCTGTTCGCGGCGCCGCGCTCTTGCAATAGCCGACCTCCGTAACCATTGTTGACCCGTGACGCCCGCCCCAACGCTCCAGCCTGATTCTGCACGATGGCCGCGCATCCCCGCCCGCTGACCCCGGTGGCCGAATCGCCCGGTGCCGCCCGCGGGTTCTTCGGCGTATTCCGCTACAGCCGGCGCGCCCTGGCTCTCGTCTGGACCACGAGCCGCTTGCTGACTGCAGGACTGGGCCTGCTCACTCTCGTAGCCGGCGTGTTGCCCGCCGCCATCGCCTATGTCGGCGCATTGATCGTCGATGCCGTCGTCGCGGGCATGGCTGCGCAGGGACCCGATGCGACCCGCGAGGTCATTGAACTCGTGACCCTCGAGGGTCTGCTGGTGGCTGCGACGGCAGGGGCACAACGTGGACTCTCGCTGTGCCAGTCATTGCTCCGCGCCCAGCTCGGACAGCGCGTGAACGTGATGATCCTGGAGAAGGCGCTCACCCTCGAACTGGCCCAGTTCGAGGACTCGGAGTTCTACGACAAACTGACCCGCGCGCGGCGCGAAGCTTCCAGCCGGCCGCTGTCGCTGGTCATGCGCACGTTCGGGCTCGCCCAGAACGGCGTCTCGCTCATCAGCTTCGGCACGCTGCTCATCCAGTTCTCGCCGTGGGCGGTCGCCGTGTTGCTGCTCGCCGGGTTGCCCTCGTTTCTCGCGGAAGCGAAATTCTCCGGCGATGCGTTCCGCCTGTTCCGCTGGCGGTCCCCTGAGACCCGCATGCAGAACTACCTCGAAACGGTCCTCGCCCGCGAGGACCATGCGAAGGAAGTGAAGCTGTTCGGACTGGGTCCCCTGCTGCTCGAACGGTACCGGGACATTTTCCGCAAGCTCTACCAGGAAGACCGCGATCTCACGATTCGCCGCGACAGCTGGGGCTTCGGCCTTGGCCTGCTCGGCACGCTCGCGTTGTACGGCGCCTATGGCTGGATTGCGCTGACGACGATCGCCGGGCGGATCACGCTGGGGCAGATGACCATGTACCTCATGCTGTTCCGGCAGGGACAATCGGCCGTGTCCGCCAGCCTGTCCGCCGTCAGCGGGATGTACGAGGACAATCTCTACCTTTCCACGTTGTACGACTATCTGGAAACACCCGTTCCGCGGGTTGCAGGTGCGGCACTGCGGGGACCGCATCCCGAAGACGGTATCCGCTTCGAGAACGTGAGCTTCACGTACCCGCAAGCGGAAGGACCGGCACTGGAAGGGATTTCACTCCATATCCGCCCCGGCGAATCGCTCGCCCTGGTGGGCGAGAACGGATCGGGCAAGACGACGCTCATCAAGCTGCTGACCCGGCTCTACCAGCCCACCACCGGCCGTATCCTGCTGGACGGGCGTGATCTGCGGGAGTGGGAAGCCGCGGCCCTGCGTCAGCGGGTCGGCGTGATCTTCCAGGACTTCGCCCGCTATCAACTGAAAGTAGGCGAGAACGTGGGCGCAGGCGATGTGCGTCATTTCGCGGACACGGCGCGCTGGCGAGAGGCCGGTGATAAAGGCATGGCCACGCCTTTCGTGGACACGTTGCCCAATGGCTATGAGACGCAGCTCGGCAAGTGGTTCAAGGAAGGCCGCGAGCTCTCGGGGGGGCAATGGCAGAAGATCGCCCTGTCCCGCGCATTCATGCGCTCGCAGGCGGACATCCTCGTCCTCGACGAGCCGACTGCCGCGATGGATGCGGGCGCCGAAGCCACCATCTTCGAGCACTTCCGCAAGCTGACGCAGAACCGGATTGCCATCCTGATCTCGCACCGGTTCTCCACGGTACGCATGGCGGACCAGATCGTCGTGATCCGCGATGGCCGCATCATCGAACGGGGCAGCCACGACGAGCTCATGGCGCTCTCGGGTCACTACGCCCATCTCTTCTCGTTGCAGGCGAAGGGCTACCGCTAAGCGGTCTATCGGGGGCGATCGATGGTGGCGGATTCCTGCGAGCGCAGCGGATCGTTGAGCCAGCTTGCGTGGGTACGCAACGCGTCGACTGCGGGAATCCTACTGTGCCAGCCGACCGTTTCACCCAACTGGCGGGCATCCTGTCCCAAGCGGGCAGTCGCTGCACCGAAGAGCGCGACTGCGGTTTCTTGCCAGGACTGTCTTGCCTGCATGGCTTGGCTCTCAGAAATCACGGATGAACGCGCGATTGACCGCTGCCACCGGCGAGCGCCCTTCTTCGTACAGCGGCCGCCACGCATCCCAGTCGATGTCCTCGCGCTCCACGTCGGCGAACAACTCGTGATACAGATCGCGGATCGTCTCGACGACTTCCTGCTGCCAGTGAATCCATGTCTGCCTGATCATCGATCCTCCGTTCGCGGCGTACCGCACCCGGGACAGTCCCCGGGTGCAGTACGAATGATAGGCAGTCCAAGGTTACAGTTCAGTCGCGGGACGGTGTGAATTAGGTAGCAGAATCAACGTTTAGTCACGTTGACGCCGGGAGGAGACGGGGAGAGTAAGAGTTACAGGAGTAGAAGAGGGTCGGCAAAGCCGACTGTCCTTCGGAATCAGACAAACCCGATCGCCCTCCCCGCCGCCCCGACGACGAACCACAGGGCCAGCGTGACGGCTGCCGTGATTCGCAGTGGAGCAGAGGCTTCGGCATCGCCCAGCGACAGCGCTTTTCGCTGCAGCAGATACTGTAAAACCATGGCAATGGCGAGCAAGCCCAATTTGTACTGCAATGCCCAGTTGTCCCCGTACGCGATGGAGCGTGGCAGGAACAACAGCGCTCCCCCCACGAGTGCCGCGGCCAGCCCGGCGTAGTAGAGCTTGTTGGTGGAGCGCGTGAACCTGGCAACGGTCACCGTTGCGAGCGCGACCCGCTGCACCCGCAGATTGAAGGCCACCACGAGGGCCAGCAGGAACGTGAACCCCAGGACGTGCAGCGACTGCACGCCCATGGAGATGTAACGCGACTCGTCAAGCAACGCGGCGAGACTCGAGTCCTGCAACAGGGAAAGGAAGGCTTGCATGGATTCGCCCTCAGGCGGTGACCTGGAAGTAGGCGAGGAGTCGGCCGAGGATCACGATCACGATCCAGAACGACAGCGACAGAAGACCGGAGACCCTGGGCGATACCCACTGGCCACCGGGAAGGACTGGCGCCCCGCGCTGTACGCGCTGGTGATTGAACTCGAAGTAGAGGGCATTGAGCCCTGCCAGGCCCACCAGCGCGATCTTGAACCAGAAGATCGGACTCACGTAGAACACGGTTGCCTTCGACGCGAACAGCAGCACGCCACTTGCCAGCACGGCGATGAAGCCGCCGATGAACCACGGGCGCAGGCTGCGCACGACTTCATCGACAGGCTGGCCGGAGAGAAACCAGCCGGCCAGGCGCAGATCCACCAGCGCGAGCAGGCCGACCGCCACCGAAAGCCCCAGCAGATGCGTACCTTCAACGATCGGGTAAGCGAACAGCGACTCGTTGAAGGCGGCGATGGGCGCCGAGGTCTCGACGCCGGAGAGGAAATCGATGATGGCCACTGTGTTCCTTGCAATCGTACTCAGCTGCCGGCAATCGCAACGGCACCATGGGGTCCGTTGTTCTCGGCGCAGGTCCGTTCGTACGCCTCGATGTCAGGCTGTTTGCCGGCAAACGTGGCGCCTTCCTTGAGCTTCACGGGGAAGGTGAGGTTGTTCCAGCCATCCTGCGCCGTTGCCGCCGTAATCCGCTTGTTCGGGACGGTGATGGTGAAGGGACGCGTCATGGACTTCGGGTCCGTGTACGTCGCGTCATACGTGAACCGTTCCCCGTTGCTGTCGAACGTGAACCGCTCCTCGACCGTGGCCTGGTCGGTCACGAATTCGCCAGTACGCCCGAAGCGCCATTTCGAATTGTTGTTGCGCACTGACACGACCAGCGTTTTGCCTTCCCAGTGTCCCCGGGAATCGCCGTTCCAGAGCTTGACGTTCTCCGGCAGGTGCGGCCTGTCGCCAAGATGGATGACGCGCGTACCCGAATCGAAGAAGAAGACGAAGTACCCGGGATACTGGCGGATCTCGTAGCCGTGCCACATGAAGGACTTCGTCGGTCCGGCCGGCGCACAACGGGCGAGCGGCTCGACGTACTGCTCCTTGACGGGATCATGGAAGTTCGCGAGCAGCTCCTGCTGCTTGGCACGGGCCCAGGGCTGGAAAGGAAACTGGCCGTCGGTCGGATCGGTGATGCGGCTCGGCGCACGCTCCGACCGCGGACGCTCCTGGGCATTGTTCCCGCGCGGATCCCCGGGCAGGCCGCCGTTCGGGTCCGTCAGGTTGTTGTGGTTGCCGATGGTGTTGGACCAGTGTCCCTGTACATCCGGCTGACCATCTGGCAACCGCGGCCCGGTCCACTCACCGGCCACCGTACGCGTGTATGCGCGCTCGCGGAAGGCATTTTGTCCCTGGGCCGACGCAATGATCGGCGCAAACAGCAGTGAGCCCAGCACTGCAACGGCCGCAGGATTGATTTTCGTCAGGTTCATGGCTCGTTTTTCCTTGGTCTTTGTCATCGCGTGCGGGACTATCGCGCCGGGATCTCGTCGGCCGGCACGGGATAGAACCGCTCGTAATCGAGGGTGTAGCAGTAGTTCTCGATCAGCTGGAAGTTCGGCTCGCGGTGCCGGTGCAGCAGCACGCTCAGGGTCCAGGGCCGCGAGAACACCTTCGGGTCTTCCAGCGTCGCTTTGTACTCGATGGTGTTCGCATCGAGGTACTTCCAGCGCTCGACCACATGCAGCGCATCGCTGTGGAAGTTGCCCGAGCGGTCCAGCCAGGTCTCGCCATTGAAGTGCACGATGTCGACGACCAGCGTGTCGCCCTCGAAGTGACCGCGGGAGTCGCCTGTCCAGAACTCGAGTGGTCCATCCGGATGATCCGTACCGTTGGTCGCGATGGTCCGCACCGAATGCCCGAACTGGTGGAGGATCGTGACATCCTCCGGCCGCTGGAGGATCTGGAACGGCTCGCGATAGTAGATACCGCGGGGCGCACCCAGCGAGAAGCACTTGAGCCGCGGATCGTCGGTCGCCCGGTGCTCGAAGTTCTTCTTGCGCTGTTCCAGCGCAGCAGGCAGGTAGGGAATAATCCCTCCCTCCACCACGCCGGCGCTCGGCGGCGCATCGCGCCGCGTGGCATGCGGCTCCAGGTCGTAGTCCGCCGCACTCAGGGTCTGCCAGATGCCGGAGAAGTCCGGTTTACCGTCGGCGGTACGCGGAATGGCGGCAGCCACGGCGGTGGGGGCCGCAGCGGCCCCGCTGCTGTTGACCGGCGCCGGCGCGCAGGCCTGCAGCAGGGACAGCAGGCAGATCCCGAGCCACGTGGCTCTCGTCACTGTCGTGTTCAAGTTCATTCTCTATATGTGTTGGATGACGGGGAAACCCGGCCTCATTCGGCTGCGCGCGGTGCGCCGGGGGCATCCGCCGCGCCTGTGTAGAAGCCCCGGCCATCAGCGAGCGTCACGCTCGTCGCATTGGCCACGTTCTTGCCGCTCTTGGCACGGAATGCCTTCACCGTCACTTCGACGCCGATCGGGAAGTCCGTCTTGCGCAGGCCCTTCTGCAGCAGGCCGTACGGCGCGCCGAACTCGACTGCCCACGGCGTCACCTTGCCATCGGCTTCCTTCACTTCCACATAGAGCCAGCTGTGGGGATTGGTCCACTGCAGCTTGGTCACGGTGCCCTTCAGCTCAACGGGCTTGTCACCGTCGAATTCGGCAGAGAAAGCGTGGTGGGCATTGGCTACCGCGAAGGTCCCGGCCAGCAGGCCGGCCGCGGCAAGCACTTTCATGATTGGGTTACGCATTGGATACTCCTCGGTTTCGGATCTTGATCAGATTGCCGGTGCTAGCGGATGCGGCTGCGGAAAACCAGCGTCGCGTAGCGTGGCGAACCGATGGTCTCGCTCACGGCTGCCGTGTTCGTCCAGGTGCTGAGCGTGCTGCTGTACTCCACGTCGAACAGGTTCTTGACGAACAGCGACACTTCCCAGGACTTGTTGTCCGAACCGAAGCCGAAACCGAGATTGCTCACGGTGTAGGCCTTCTGGTAGGTATCGGGCGCCTGGTTGTCGTTCAGGAAAGCTCCCGAGCGGTAGCTGTTCGAGAAGGTGACGGTGCCAAGGTAGCTGCCGAACGGAATCTCATAGCTCAGGTTCTGGTTGAAGCCCCACTTCGGCACGTTGGCGATCTGTTCGCCCTGCGCGTCGAAGAACTGCGTCGTCGCGATGTTCGGCTGCTGCACCAGCCACTGCGTCTCGTACGTTGCCTCGTTGTAGGCACCGTTCAGGCTCAGCGTGAAATCGCCGATGCGATACGCGCTGTCCAGCTCGACACCTTGCGCGATCACTTTCTCTGCGTTGCCGAATCCCGAGATCCGGGTCAGCGGATCGTTCGGATCGCTTTGCCGCGTCCACGAAGCCTGGTAGTCCTTCAGGCGGGTCTGGTAGAGGTTCAGGTTGACCTGCAGGCTGTCGTTGAGGAACAGGCTCTTGAATCCCAGTTCGAAGTCGAGCGATTCCTCCGGGCGGATCGTCGTCTCGAGGTCCGCATCCCCCGGCACGCGCTGCTGCAGGAACGAGATGAAGCCGGACTTGATGCCAAGTCCCACCGACGCATAGAGGCTGATGTCCGGCGTCACCTTGAAGTTCAGACCGGTGTTCCATGCCGTCAGCGGCTGGTCGATGGCCGTGCCGTTGTACCAGTCGAAAGCCGGCGTCAGCTGTCCTGAGCGGATCGCCTTGGCTGCGTTGATCTGGGCAGCCGTGGCGCCCAGCGCGGCGCCGAGCTGGTCGAGGTTCTCGCCTGGGCGATCGAGTTCCTGGCGGATGCGGTTCGTCTTGTGTTCCTGCGTCTGCCGCACGCCGACCGTCAGCGTCGCGCGGTCGGTGAAGTGCCAGTCTGCCTGGCCATACGCCGCGATGCTGCTCACCCGCGCATCCGTCACGGAGGACTGGTACACATCCTCAAGGGACTTCTGCATGAGCAGTCGGCCGGCAGCGCTGCCGATCAGGGTCGTGTACTGGCCAGTCGTGGCTTGCCAGGCACCGGCGTCTTCGCCGAAATAGTTCGGGTCGTCGCTGTAGACCCGGGCCTCGAGATAGTAGAGACCGGCCTGGTAGTCGATGACATTGCCGACGGACGAAGTCAGCCTGACTTCCTGCGAGATCTGGCTGTTCCAGAGCTGCTGACCGCTGTTCGAGATGTCGTAGATGCCGTTCTGGCCGCCATTCTTGATGTCGAAGTCCTGGTAGCGATAGGCCGAGATCGACGTCAGCGTATGCGTGCCGACCTCCCAGTCGAACTGGGCGGAAATGCCATACTGGTTGGTGACCTGCGGCCGGGCAATCTTGTTGACGATGTCGGTCGTGCCGAGGAGCGGCTGGTAGACGGACCCATCGGGATTGTGGAACCAGGCAGCACGCTCGGCCCATTTGCCGAGGAAGCCGTAGTTCACGTAGCTGCCCGTCGGGGTGTAGGCGATCGGCGTGAAGGTCGGCCGCAGCGCCCCGTTTGCATAGGTCGTCGGACCGTTCGAAAGGTAGACCGTACCGGTATTCACGCGCTCGTCCGAGCGCAGCTTGTCGAGAATGAAACGTCCGGTGAGGTTCTCGTTCGGCGTCCACAGGAACTGCGCTCGGCCCGAAATCTTGTTGGTCTCGCGCCAGGTCTCGTCGGAACGCCCAAGCGACTGGTAGAGGTTCTTGTACAAACCGTCGGCGCGGCTGATCGAGAACGAGCCCCGGTAGGCGAGGACGTTGTCGATCAGGGGCCCGGTGCTCGTGAACTTGCCGTTCAGCGTGTTCAGGTCGCCCACACCGATCTCAAGGGAACTGCTTTCATCGAAGCTGGGCAGCTTGGTGACGATGTTGACGGCGCCGAGGGTGGTGTTCTTGCCCATGAGCGTCCCCTGCGGTCCGCGCAGCACCTCCAGGCGATCGAGGTCGGTGTACTCCGACCAGGCCTGTCCCGTGTAGTACAGCGTGACACCATCGACGATGAAGCCGACGCTGCGCTCCATCGAGTCACCGGTGCCGTTGCCACCGAGGCCGCGCAAGCGGGGACTGATGTTGCGGGCGTTGTTGCCCGTGATGACGAAGTTCGGCAGCACGAGCGGCAGGTCATAGATGTTCTTGATCTCCTCGCGCTCGAGGCGCTCGGCGCTCAGGACCGCGATCGGCAGCGGCACGTCCTGTGCACTCTCGATGCGATTGCGCGCCGTCACGACGACTTCCTCGAGTCCCTGGCTCCGGGCCCCGGCGCCAGCCTCTTGCCCGCTTACCGGCAGCGCTGCCAGCAGCAGCATTGCGGAGCCCAGCAGGCCGAGCGAGCGGGCGATCTGCTGGCGGAGCCGCAGCTTGCCTGCAATCGGTAACAGGGAGTCGGCAGTCAGAGTGTTCATTGCGAGATCCTGATTGATCGGGAAGACGATGCAGAAGTGGTTCCTGAAGCGGGTGCGCTCTGGCGCGGACGACCTGCAGGCCAACACCTGCAGACCTTCGTCCAGCGATAGCAAACCTGCGTCATCTTCCTGGCCCTTCGCCTTCTGGAATCACGGAGCTGCGGGGGCCGCGGGCTGCGCTGCAGCGGCGCCCTGTACACGTGGAGCCGGCGGTGCAATCTTCGTGAGGGTGCCGCCCTCTTCCGCATACTTGTTCGCACCGATGGCGCCTGCGACCTTGAAGCCCCTGGCGGCAAGCAGGTCGGCAGCGCGGCCTGCCCGGCCGGCGTTGTTCGAGACCGTGATGACCGTGCGGTCCTTCGGGATGAAGGCCAGGCTCTTCTCGAGCTCGCTGTTCTGGATGCTGAGGTAGACAGCAAAGCCCCCGATGGCCGTCAGCTCATCCGGGCGACGGACATCGACCACTACCACCTGCTCGGGCTTGGCAAGCAACGCGTCGAACTCCGCGCGGGTGAGGATGTGGGCCTTCGAAGGTTCTGCTGCTTGCACGGCACTGACGTGTGCGAACACCAGCGTGGCAGCGAGAACCAGCAGCGAAGCAGGACGGTTCATGGGCAGCTCCCGGAATGATGCGTAGTGGTTGATGCGTCGTGGCCGCGCAGCCCAGAGCAGATCAGCTCGTGACACGCGGGAATGGCGCGGAATCTAGCCACCGGAATGCAGCCAGCAAAATGCCGATTCGTTATCTGCGAGACGGCATTTCGGGATGTGACCGCGATGTTATCCAGCGCGCGTGGCTGGCTCGCTGGAGGTAACAGCTTGTGACCGGAACCCGGTGCGCTGTCACGGCAAAGTGATCGGGCCAGACGCAGAAAAATGCGCGTGCTTGCCGCCTCTGGATGATTTCTGTCGCCTTTTGCGCAACGGCGGCGGCCGGGACGCGCCCCCGAAGCGCTGCGGGTTGCCGGTGAGCCTGATCTAGGCCGGCTGGTTGCGCCGGCTGACCGCCACCGCGATGACCAGATCGCCGCTTACATTCACGGCTGTGCGGCACATGTCGAGCAGGCGGTCGACGCCCAGGACGATGCCGATGCCTTCAGGCGGAATGCCGAGGCGGGAAGTAATGAGCAGCAGGACAGGCAATGCTCCAGCCGGAACGCCTGCGGTACCGATGCCGGCGAGGACGCAGATGAACAGCACCGTGCCCTGCTCCAGCAACGACAGATCGATACCGTAGAACTGGGCGAGAAACAGCACGGTGACGCCCTCGAAAAGGGCCGTTCCGTTCTGGTTGGCCGTCGCGCCCACCGTGAGCACGAAGCGGCTTATCGGTGCCGGCAGGTGCAGGTTCTCCTCAGCCACTTTCAGTGCTGTCGGCAGCGTCGCGCTGCTGGATGCCGTCGAGAAAGCAGTGAGCAACGCCTGCTGGATACTCACGAAGAACCGCCACGGATTCATCCCGCCCGCAAGCCATACGACCAGGGAGTACGTAACCGTCATGTGCAGGCCCAAGGCCAGCAGGGCAGTGGCCACGTAGCGTCCCAGTGCCAGGATCGCGTCGTAGCCCACCTGGGCGGTCAGCGTGAACAGCAATGCGGCCACGCCGTACGGCGCGAGACGGAGGACCAGGCCGATGAGCCGCATCGTGATCGCGAAGAGACCCTCCATGACTTCGCGAAAGCGATCCACGGCAGGCACGGGCGTCAGCACCATGCCGACTCCCAGGGCGATGGCAAAAAAGATGACTGCGAGGATGTCGCCATTGGCCAGGGCACGAACGGGATTGTCGGGAATGACCTGCAGCAGCAGGTTCCAGCCGAAATCGGCAGCCGGCACCGCAGTCAGGCCCGCGGCGCGATTCCCGGCGGTGGCCAGCAAGGTTGAACGGATGTCGGAGGGGAACCCGGAACCCGGTTCGAGGAGGTTGACCAGGGTCAGGCCCAGCACCACGGCAGTGGTACTCAACAACAGGGCATAGCCGAACGTGGCCAGGCCGATACGGCCGAGCTGGCGCACGTCGCCGGCACTGGCAATGCCTACCACGAGTCCCGAGAAGACGATGGGAATGACCAGCATCGACAGGAGCCGCAGGAACAGTTGACCTGCAGGCTGGGAAACGTACTGAACGAGCATCGCCAGCAGCTCTTCGCCGGCAACTGCCTTGCCGAGCAGTCCGAGCGCTGCTCCGGCGAGCGCGCGCCGATGAGGATGCGTTTGTGTTCTGCCATGCCGCCCCGCTGTCTGCAGCGAGAATAGCACGGCAGAATTTCGTGCTTGCCGCTGCCGGGCCAGGCTGTGCGGCTATGGCAAGGTAACCGGCCCGCTCTCCTCGGGAAGGGACCTGTCGCTGGCTGTGGGTTCGGTGCCCCAGCGATAGCCGGCATTGCGATTCGTATTGAGGAGCTCCGCTGCCTCCGGTTGGTCGGCGAGTTTCCGGCGCAGGCGGTAGATGACCTGCTTGAGTGCATGACGCTCTTCGGGTCCCGATCGCCCCCAGGCATCCATCAGCAGCCGATCGGCGCTGATCGTGCGGCCGGCATTGGTCATGAGCGTATACAGCACACGGGTTTCGAGCCGCGTGAGATGGAGCTCGCTGCCATTCGCGAGGAGCGAGTGGGATTCGGGTTTGAGCACATGGCCACCGACGATCACTTCGGGTACATCGCTTTCACTGGTCCGTCGCAGGAGCGCGCGCAGCCGGGCAATGAGCGTGCGCGGGCTGAAAGGCTTGGCGAGGTAGGCATCCGCTCCCGCTTCCAGCGCCCGCACCATGTCCGCTTCCTGGTCGCGCGCGGTCAGCATCACGATCGGCAGGGACGACCTTGTGCGCACGGTGGCGCAGACCGTAAAGCCATCGGCGCCCGGCATGTTGATGTCGAGCACGAGCAGCGAGAACCTGCCGCTGTCGAATGCCGCGAGGGCCGCCAGGCCATCCCTGGCGGAAACAACCTCGAAGCCGGCGTGACGCAAGGAGAATTCGACCAGGGCAAGCAGGTCTGCATCATCATCCGCTACCAGGATGCGGGCCGAGTTTGCCCCAGGAAGCAGCATCACACCCTCTCCGTGACGAGATGACCTGCCAGCCGTTCGGCATGCGTACGCAGCTCCGCGGCGGCCGTCGCTTCCCAGTGATCGGCTCGCAGCATCGGTCCCACATAGAACAGGTGCGTGCCTGGCCAGCCGTCCGCATCGATCACGGCACCGTTGCTCCCGGTCCGCAAACCAAGACCGCATGCATCGGGAACCGCCAGCCCGGAACGCAGCAGGCTCTGGAACAGCGGGTCGTTCGAGCGGCCGAGGTCGTAGTCCGGTCCCGTACAGTTGATGACCCAATCGGCAGTCAGCTCCTTGAGCTGATCGCTGCCTCGTGGCCGCCAGCCGAGATGAATGCGGGAATGCGCAGGCTTGAGCTGCGCGAGATGACCGGCGTGGATATGCAGCCTTCCCAGGCGCTTCAGCTCCGTGATGCGATGGACGGTCTGCGGCGGCAGGCGATGTCGGTGCACATCCCAGTACGCGCGCACATGCCGCAGGAACCGGCGCCGGTCGCGCTCGGGCAGTCGCTGCCAGAGCTGCGATGCCAGGTTGCGGACATAGGTAACCGCTTCGCGCCAGTCGCCGCCACTCTGCTCCGCTTCGCGGGCAAGAATGCGCGCGGCGCGCACGAGACTGCGCAGTGACGAGGCAGTCGACAGCAGCAACGCATTGCCATCGCCCTTGAACGCGTCGGTCCGAAAGGCCGTCTGTACCGGTGGCACCAGGCCGTGCCGCGAGATCGCATGAAAAACGGTACGGGACCGGTCGTCGGCGGCCAGGACGATATCCGCCATCGTCAGGCCTGTGCCGATCAGCACAGTCGTACCGGTGTAGGGACTCGCACCGCGTAGGCTGCAGGCATCGCGGACGTAGCGCGGGTGATCCGCAACGGCAGCGGTGACCTTGAGGTCGGCAGGTGGAGGATTGCCACAGGCCAGGACGACGTCGTCCGCAACCAGGATCCGACCGTCCCCGAGACGCACCTGCAACGGCTTCGCCCGATCCAGCCGGACGATCTCCGTCACTTCGCCCTGGATGCACTCGAGACGGATATGACGGGGCGCCTGCAGCTCAGCTGCGAGCAGCAACTCCTGCAGGTATTCACCATATAACTGCCGCGGCAGGAACTGTTCGGCATCGACCTGCGGGATGCGCCGCTGCGCGAACTCGAGAAACTGGCGGGGTTCCGCGGAGGTGGCCGACATGCGACCTGCGGGCACATTGAGCATGTACGAGGAACCGCGCGCGGCATAGGCGACGCCGCGGCCGATTTCCGGACGCCGTTCCACCAGCACGAGCCGCGTCGGCCCGCCGGGGGGATTGCGCAGGAGATTGGCTGTAATGACAGTGCCGGAAAAGCCGCCGCCAACGACAACGATCGTGCGTAACAAGGCGCCCAAGAACTCCTACCCATTCAGCCGTGACAGGCTGCAGGGTAAGGACAAAGCGGGTATCAAGTAAGTCGAGGGGCGGTTACAAAAGAGGCACAGCCATCGGTGCAAGCCGGGCTGCGGACGGGAGGTCTGGTCAAACAGGTTGATGCAACGGGTTTTGCATCACCCTGCTAAATCGACGATCAACCGGTAACCCGCCCCCGGCGCGGTTTGCAGCAGTTGCGGCACGGCGGGATCGACTTCCAGCTTGTGGCGCAGACGATGCACGAGCTGCTTGAGCAGCTGGCGGTCACCGGCGCCGCGATGTCCCCAGACCTGCATGAGCAGCCGGTCGGAACTGACGGTGTGGCCCGCATTGGCGAGCAGCATCTGCAGCAGCCGCAGCTCGAGCTTGGTGAGCCGGATCGGTTCGCCGCCGCCCACCTGCACGGTATGTTCATCCACATCGAGCGTGATGCGACCTGCGGCCAGTGGCGCCGCGGTATCCATGCCTGCGCGGCGCAGCAATGCCTTCACGCGCGCGAGCAGCGTCCTGGGACTGAATGGCTTGGTGAGATAGTCATCCGCGCCAAGCTCGAGTGCGCGCACGAGATCTTCTTCTTCACCCCGCACCGTCAGCATCATGACCGGCACCCGGGATTTCTGGCGCACGGCTTCGCACACCTGGAAACCACTGGCTCCCGGCATGTTGATGTCGAGCACGAGGATGTCCGGCTGCTCCGCCTCGAACATGCGAATCGCCGTCGGACCGTCGCCCGCCTTCACGACGAGATAGCCGGCCTGCGTCAGCGTGAAGCCAATCAGCCCGAGCAGGTCGCGGTCATCGTCGGCGATGAGGATCTTCATGTTGTGGAAGGCTACAGGCTACAGGCCACGGGTTACAGACCGGAAAAGGATTCAAGTCGTTGCCGATTGCAGTGCATCGCTACAGCGGTCCATGTGCACAAACCTCGTTCTGCTCATCTGCAGGTTCGACCTGTAGCCTGTAGCCTATTCAGCTTCTTTCGGCAGGGTAATGGTGAACCGCGTCCGGTTTTCCGGTGTGCGGGCCGCGATGATCTCGCCGCCATGCCGTTCGACGATGGACTTGACGATCCAGAGTCCGAGGCCCAGGCCGCCGGGCTCCGGCTCTTCCTCGGGGCCCCGATGGAACTGGTCGAAGATGGATCCCGAATCCACGCTCGGCAGGCCCGGCCCTTCGTCTTCGACCCAGAACGCCACCCGCGACTCCCGCGCTTCGGCGCCGATGCGCAGGGTGCTGCCTTCCGGAGCGAACTTGCTCGAGTTGGCGAGCAGGTTGACGAGCACCTGCGTGAGCCTTGAACCATCGCCATCGATGCCCGGCAGGTCATCCGGCAGGTCGACTACCAGCGGCTGGCGCCGTTGCACAAGCAGCGATCCGATCAGTGCCTCTGCATCTGCAACGATCTCGGACAGCACCACGCTCTGATGCCGGATGCCCAGCTGGCCAGCATCGATACGCACGCTTTCGAGCAGATTGTCGATAAGGCGGGTGAGGCGCAGCGTGCCGCGCTCGAGTGACAGCACGAGTTCTTCGCGCTCGTGCGGCGCCATGGTGTTGAGTCCGTCGCGCAACAGCTCGATCGATGCCAGCTGCGCGGCCAGCGGGGTGCGGAACTCGTGCGAGATGTTCGCCAGCGTGGAATCCCGGGCACGGCGCACAGCCTCAAGGTCGGTTTCGTCGCGAATGACCTGCACCTGCAGGCCATCGACGCTGGCGGCGCAGGTGATGACCGTCGTGCGCGGAATGCCCTCGCCGATCTGCAGCCGCTCAACAGCCTGCGAACTGCCTTCCGAGCGCGCGAGCAGGATGGGACAGTGCGTTTCGCAGGGACGCACGCCATTGTTCCCCACACAGGGCTTGAGGACGTCGCCGCAGAAGCGGCCGATGGCTTCCTGCGGCTGCACGCCAAGGAGGCGCGCTGCCTGCGGATTCAGGTACCGGATGACCCGGCTCTTGTCGACGGCATACACGCCCTCGACCACTCCCTTCAGCACCGCCTGCGCTTCCGCTTCGCGACGCCGCAATGCTCCCGTCAGTTCCACGAGGTTGCGCCGCATGTCTTCCATCGTGCGTGCGAGCACCCCCACTTCCGCAGCCCCTCCCGTCGGAATGGAGGTAGAGAAGTCGCCCTCGCCCAGACGCACTGCCGCCTGCGTGAGCTCGCTGACCGGCCCTGCGACCCGCTGGCCGAGAATGAATCCGGCGAGCACCGCGAGCGCAGCGAGAATCAGGGCGGTCATGAGCAGCTGCTTGATCAGCCGGCCCACCGAGCTGTCGATACTCTCCGCCGACAGGCGCGCTTCGATGAGTGCGATGGCCTCGCCGGTCGCCGCGAACACGGGAAAGCTCGACGCATAGAGGTCGAAGGCATCGACGCGCTGTACGGCAGAACGTCCGTCGGACAGGCCGGCGGAGTGCAGTTGGGTAAAGGCATCGACCTGCGCGCTTGTGAAACTGCGGTAATTGAGCAGCCGCACCGGCAGACCGACGCGTTCGCCAATCTGCTCCTCGAGCTTGCCGTTGAACAGCCGCACCATGATGACCCGGGTGTTGGCATCGCCATTCAGCGGCGCCGCGGCCCCGAGCAGCGCAGGTCCGCCACCACTGGGGGCGGCGAGAAACCGCTCACCCTGTTCACTGCTGGCCTGCAACAGTTCTTCCCAGGGAACCTGCGCACCCGACTGGGCCACCAGCGTGGGCCCGGCAAAGATCGCGCAGGCATCGAGTGAATCGGTTTCACAGGCACGCTTCAGCACGGGCTCGATGGCTGCCGGGCGCCACTCGGCCAGGAGTCGCTGCAGGGTCGGGTTCCCGGCGAGATCGCGGGCGTCGGTCAGTGCGTCTTCGCCGAAGCGGCGCAGGTCCTCGCGCGCCATGGCCCCGGCAAGCTGTACCCGCGCCTGGCCCTGCTCGTCGGCCAGATCCCGCAGCATGCCGATGGCCGAGATGGAAATGCCGGTCACGACGAGCAGGACGATGGCGACGTTCGTGACGGCCAGCCAGACGCTGAGCGACGTCTGCCCGGGATCGAACTTGAGGCGGGCGAGGAGCTGTTGCAGCCGGTTCATCAGCGTCTGCGCCGGTAACCCGTACGCCATTCCACGAGTGTCTTGATGATCAGTGTCACCACGGCAAGAAGAGTCAGCAGCGACGCCACGGCAAAGGCCGTCGCATGCGCATATTCGTTGTACAGGATTTCGATGTAGAGGGGCATGGTGGTGGTTTCCCCGCGAATGGCGCCGGATACCACGGAAACCGCACCGAACTCGCCCATGGCCCGGGCGTTGCAGAGGATCACGCCGTACACGAGGCCCCAGCGGATCTTGGGCAGCGTCACGCTGAAGAACGTCATCCAGCCACCTGCCCCGAGCGTGATGGCCGCCTCTTCCTCGTCATTGCCGAGCTGCTCCATCAGGGGAATCAGCTCGCGCGCCACATAGGGAAAAGTCACGAACAGCGTCGCCAGCACGATGCCGGGCAGCGCGAAGATGATGCTGATGTCGTGTTCCTGCAGCCAGAGGCCGAACCATCCCTGCAGACCAAAGAGCAGTACGTACACGAGGCCAGAGATCACCGGCGAGATCGCGATGGGGAGGTCGATCAGCGTGATGAGGAAGCTCTTGCCCTTGAACTCGAACTTGGCAATGGCCCACGACGCCGCGAGACCGAAGATCGTGTTGAGCGGGACGACAATCGCTGCCACGAGCAGCGTCAGCCGGATGGCGGCAGCGGTATCCGAATCCGAGAAGCTCGCAAGGTACGCAGCGATGCCGCGCTCGAACGCGGTGACGAATACGGTGGCGAGCGGCGCCAGGAGCAATGCCGCGAGGAACGCCAGGGACACGCTGATGAAAGCCCACCGCGCAATGGCACTGACGATCGTGTCGCGTCCCGGGCGGCTCGCAAGCTCGGCGGCGTGGGCACTCGTGTCGTGGCCTGCCATCAGCGCGGCGCTCCCACGAGCCGGCGCCGGCCCCAGGCCTGCAGCAGGTTGATCGCCAGCAGCATGATGAAGGAGATGAGCAACATCACGAAGCCCAGGGCCGCCGCACCGCCATAGTCGAACTCTTCAAGCCGGATGACGATCAGCAAGGGAGTGATCTCGGTTTTCAGCGGCAGGTTGCCGGCGATGAAGATCACCGAGCCGTACTCGCCAACCGCGCGCGCGAACGCCATGGTGAAGCCGGTGGCCAGCGCGGGCAGCACCGTAGGCAGGATGATGCGACGGAACACATAGAACCGGCCTGCTCCCAGCGTTTCCGCAGCGTCTTCGAGATCGCGCTGCACCTCTGCCAGTGCCGGCTGGACCGAACGCACCACGAAGGGCAGCCCGATCAGCGTGAGCGCGACCACGATGCCGATCCACGTATAGGCGACACGGATTCCGAACGGCTCGAGATACTGGCCGAACCAGCCATTGGCAGCAAAGACCGCAGTCAGCGCGATGCCGGACACGGCGGTCGGCAGTGCGAAGGGCATGTCGATCAGGGCATCGACGATCTTGCGGCCCGGGAACTCATACCGCACCAGCGTCCACGCGATGATGAACCCGAACACTCCGTTGATGCATGCGGCCAGCAGTGACGCGCCGAATGACAGGCGGTATGACGCCAGCGCGCGCGCCGACAACACGACGCTGATGAAGTGATCCCAGTCCGTCATTGCCGTGCGCAGCACCAGCGCCGCCAGGGGCAGCAGCACGATGGCACCGAGGAAAAACGTCGTGAAGCCGAATGTCAGTCCGAAGCCGGGCAGGATGCTGGGCTCGCGAAAGCTCATTGCGCGGTGTAGATCCGGTCGAATACGCCGCCATCGGCGAAATGCAGTTCCTGCGTCTTCTGCCAGCCACCGAACGCCGAATCGATGGTGAAAAGCTGCATGTCCGGAAACTGGCCGCGGTTCCTTGCCAGCACTTCCGCATTGCGGGGCCGGTAGTAGTGCTTCGCTGCCAGTTCCTGGCCCACATCCGTATAGAGATACTGCAAGTACGCTTCGGCGATCTGCCGCGTGCCCTTGCGGTCCACCACCGTGTCGACGACGGCAACCGGGGGCTCCGCGAGGATGCTGATGGACGGCACCACGATCTCCACGCTGTCGGTGCCGATCTCCTTGAGCGCGAGCAGCGCTTCGTTTTCCCATGCCAGCAGCACGTCACCGATGCCGCGCTGGACGAAGGTATTGGTGGCGCCGCGGGCACCGCTGTCGAGGACGGGCACCTGTTTGTAGATCTGGCCGACAAACTGCTCCGCCGCCGCCTGCGCCTTCGCCACTGCGTCCGCCGCAGCCGGATCTTCCAGCTTCGCGAGGTCGCCGAGCTCCCTGTTCAGGGCATAGCCCCACGCTGCCAGGTAGTTCCAGCGCGCGCCGCCCGAGGTCTTGGGATTCGGCGTGATGATGGACACATCCGGCTTGGTGAGGTCGCCCCAGTCGCGGATGCCCTTCGGATTGCCTTTGCGGACCAGGAACACGATCGTCGAGGTATAGGGAGAACTGTTGTCGGGAAGGCGCGTCTGCCAGTTGGCACCCAGGCGCTTGCCGATCTGCTGGATCGAATCGATGTCATAGGCCAGCGCCAGGGTCACGACATCCGCGTCGAGACCGTCAATGACCGCGCGTGCCTGCCGGCCCGAGCCGCCATGCGATTGCTTGAATGTGATCGTCTGGCCGCTCTCGGCCTTCCAGTGCGCCGCGAAGACATCGTCGAACTCGCGATAGAACTCGCGGGTCGGGTCGTAGCTGACATTGAGCAGCTCGAAGGTGGCCGTCGTACCCTCTTCCGAACCGCCGCCGCAGGCGCTGAGCCCGAGGCTGGCCAAGGAAAGAAAAACCAGCCTGAAAAGACAATTCTTCATGGTGTTTCCATCGTATCGGTAAATAAAAATCAACCTTAAGGCCGTTCAGGCGGAGCGATAAACGATCAGAACGGGCCAGCCAGGCGTCGCGGACAGCAGGCGAGCGAAGCGCTCGTACAGCACCTCGATGTTCGATACGCCAATGATCAGCAACTGGTCGGGCGATTCGGCAAGCTGGCCGGTGAGTTCTTCCACGACATCACCGACCCGCAGCTCCGTGCGCATTTCCAGGCCATGCACGGCCTGCGCTTCGGAGCGCGCGTCAAGCAGGGTGCGGACCCCTTCGGGGCGGCCGGCCGCAGAGGCTCCCTCCGGGAGGATGCCGACATACACGGCTTCGGCCGGCACATGCCGCAGCAGGCTGGCCGCCACGGCGAGCGTCGCTCGCCGCGGCACTTCGTCCACCCAGTGAATGAGGATCCGCTTCGGCGCAATGACGCCTTCCGGAAGCACGAGGACTTCTCCCGCGCCCCGCTGCAGCAAGGCACGCACATGCTGGGGTGCCTGCGGACCAGAGCCGATCACCGCTACGCCTGCAAGATCCTGCTTGGCATCGGGCAGGCGAACCACATCGAGCGTCGCGTCCACCCGCGTTGCCACCCGGGTCTTCATGGCCATGGCGAGACCGGTCAGCAGCGGATGCCGGGATACCCGTGTCGCCTCTTCCTCGTCGGCACCGAACACCGCGAAGCTGGAGAGTGGCGTCGGCAGCACGTGGATGCGCCGGACGCCAATGAAAACGGGCGCACCGGGGCCCAGCGGAAAAGCCCGTTGCTCGGGCTGCGAGCGGGTGACTTCGATCAGCGCAGCGCCATTCTCGCCACCGGGTCCGGCAAGCTGTGCCTCTTCCTTGCCACTTTGCAGCCTGACCCGGAGCCGCTCGACTGCGCCGGTGAACACGATCTCCTCAACCTGCCCCTGGGCGAGATAGCCGGCTTTCAGCTGCTCGCGTGCAGGGGCGAGCTCCACTTCTTCCGGGCGCAGCACGGCCACCACTTCGTGCTCGCGCCCGGTATCCATGCGTTCGACTCCGCGTGCGTTCACCGGCGTGGTGCCGAAACGGATGCCATCGCTCGTCTGCCGGGCAAGCAGCAGATTGGCCGCCCCGAGGAAGGTGGCAACGAAACGGGTGGCCGGGCGCGCATAGAGCTCGTCGGGCCGGTCGCTTTCGAGCAGGCGGCCGAGATTCATGACGCCGATGCGGTCAGCCAGCGCAAACGCTTCTTCCTGGTCGTGGGTCACCAGCACGGTGGTGATGCCGAGCTCGCGCTGGACCTGGCGGATCGTCCTGCGCAGCTCTTCGCGGATCTTCGCGTCGAGGGCGCCGAAGGGTTCGTCGAGCAGCAGCACTTCGGGCTTGTGGGCAAGCGCCCGGGCCACGGCCACGCGTTGCTGCTGGCCGCCGGACAACTGGGTCGGCAACCGCTCGTCCATGCCCTCGAGGGCCACGAGGCGCAACAGCTCTTTACGCCGTGCCTTGCGCGCAGCCGCCTTGACGCTCCTTACCCGCAAGGCGAACTCGATGTTGTCCGCCACGCTCATGTGCTTGAAGAGCGCGTAGTTCTGGAAGACGAGGCCGACCCCGCGATCGCGCGCCGAAACGTGCGTAACATCCCGCCCTTGAAGGGAAATCCGGCCATGATCGACACCGGTCAGGCCGGCGATGGCACGCAGGAGCGTGCTCTTGCCGCTGCCGCTCGGCCCCAGCAGGACATAGAACTCGCCAGTGCCGACATTCAATGAAACGTCGTTGACGACCGGCGAGCCCTGATACCGCTTGGTGACCTGGTCGAGGGTGATGGACATGCGGCGCAATTCTTCTTCAGTCGGACGGAAGGACCGCCATCCTACCGTCCACGGGTCACACCGTCAGTCGCTCCGGGGTAACAAAACGGTTACAGAAGCCGATGGAGTGCGGAACCGTGACCCGGTACGCTCTCGGTCATGACGCTTCCCGCCTACGAAAAGCTCGGCGCCCTCTACCTGGGCAGGACCTGCGACCCTGCAACCGGCGCAGACACGCGCGAGCCGCTGCTGTACGACTCCCGCGACCTGACCACTCATGCGGTATGCGTCGGCATGACCGGCAGCGGCAAGACCGGCCTGTGTCTCGCCCTGCTTGAGGAAGCGGCGATCGATGGTGTGCCGGCCATCGTCATCGATCCGAAGGGCGACCTGGGCAATCTCCTGCTGACGTTCCCGGACCTGCAACCCCAGGACTTCCGGCCGTGGGTGGACGCAGGCGAAGCGGCACGCAAGAACCTCGATCCGGATGCGTACGCGGCAGCAACGGCGGAGAACTGGCGCAAGGGACTCGCCGACTGGGACCAGGATGGCGCCCGCATTGCCCGCTTCCGCGAGGCCGTCGAACTGACCCTCTACACACCGGGTAGCACGGTCGGGACGCCGCTCTCCGTGTTGCGCTCCTTTGCTGCTCCCCCGGCCGAACTGCGGGACGACGCGTCGAGCTTGCGCGACCGGATCAGCGCCGCCGTTTCCGGACTGCTGGGTCTCGTGGGGGTGGCAGCCGATCCGCTGCAGAGTCGTGAGCACATCCTGCTGTCGACGCTGTTTGACCACGCGTGGCGCAATGGGCAGGACCTCGACATCGCCGCGCTGATCCAGTCGATCCAGAAACCGCCCTTCGACAAGGTGGGCGTGTTCGACCTGGAGACGTTCTTCCCCGCCCGGGAACGTCTTGGCCTCGCGATGAGCCTCAACAACCTGCTCGCCGCGCCCGGCTTTGCAGCGTGGATGGAAGGCGAGGCGCTCGACATCCAGCGTCTGCTCTACACGCCGGCGGGCAAGCCGCGCATCTCGATCATCTCCATCGCGCACCTCAACGATGCGGAACGGATGTTCGTGGTCACGCTGCTGCTGGGCGAGGTGGTCGCGTGGATGCGGCGGCAGTCCGGCACGTCGAGCCTGCGCGCACTCCTTTACATGGACGAGATCTTCGGCTACTTCCCGCCGAGCGCGATGCCGCCGTCGAAGATTCCGCTGCTCACGCTGATGAAGCAGGCGCGCGCGTTCGGCTTAGGGGTCGTGCTGTCGACGCAGAATCCGGTCGACCTGGACTACAAGGGCCTGTCGAACGCGGGGACGTGGTTCATCGGCCGGTTGCAGACCGAACGCGACAAGGCGCGTGTCATCGACGGACTCCTGAGCGGAGGCGATGGTTCGCTCGACAAGGCGACGCTCGAACCTTTGCTCGCGAACCTAGGCAATCGCGTCTTCCTGATGCGCAATGTTCATGACGACGCACCAGTCCTGTTCCGCACCCGCTGGGCGCTGTCGTACCTGCGCGGGCCACTGACGCTGCAGGAGATCGGGCGGCTGAAGCCGGTCCGTGTGCAGGCACCGGAAACGGGAGGCCTTGGCCAGCAGCGTTCCGATCTGGCCCAGGCCCAAAGCCCAAAGCCGTCGCAAAGCCCGTCATCCCCGCCGGCATACTTGAGTACTACCTGGGCACGGGCTCCGTGTATCGACCCCATGTCACCGCAACGGTGCGCACCCATTTCATCGATGCGAAGTGGGGACTCGATACCTGGGAGACACAAACGTATCTCGCGCCGTTCCTCGATGATGGTTCGGGCCCGGACTGGAACCAGGCCACCGTGGCAGCCGATCTCAAGGAGAAGCTGCTGTCGCAGGCGAGTGCGGACAACGCCTACGAGCCGGTTCCGGCAGCCGCGTTGCGCCCGCAGAACTACACCGCATGGAGCAAGCAGCTTGGGCTTCATGTCTACCAGACCGCGACGCTCGAGGTGTTGCATTGCCCTCTGCTCAGGATGACTTCTGCACCTGGCGGCAGCGAAGGCGATTTCCGTGCGCGCATCGCGCTCAGCCTGCGCGAGAAGCGCGATGCCGGGATCGAGACGCTGCGCAGGAAGTACGCACCGCGCCTCACCACCCTGAACGATCAGGTGCGGCGCGGCGCGGAAAAGATCGAGCGCGAGAAAGCACAGCTCTCGGACCAGAAGTTGCACACCGCCATTTCCGTGGGCACCACGCTGCTGGGAGCCTTGTTCGGCCGCAAGACGCTGAGCACAACGAACGTCGGCCGTGCCGGCTCGGCAATGCGGGGCGCTGGCCGCGTGGCGCGGGAGAAAGCCGATGTCAGCCGTGCGGAAGAAGGGGTGGAAGTGCAGGCGCAGCGGCTCGCAGACCTGCAGGGTGAACTCGATCTCGAGATCGGCCGGCTGCAGGGCGAGTTCGATCCCGCAGTGGTCACCATCGAGACCGTGGCCATCAAGCCGCGCAAGTCCGACACCAGCGTGACCCCGGCAGCCCTTGCCTGGATCGCAGCTTGAGCGCAGGCATCTCGATGCCCATGCCGTCTTCAGTGCGTGCGCCCGTCCTGCTGCTCCTGTGCATGTCGTCCCTGTTCGCGGGCTGTGGCTGGATCGGCAGTGAGCCGCAGCCCGGCATCTATCGCGGCGTGATCGAGGTCCCGGGCGGCGAGCTGCCCTTTGGCCTGGAATTGGTTGCGGGCAGTGAATCCGCGCCGCTCGGTGCATACCTCCTCGATGGCACCGCACGCCTTGCCATCGAACACGTGGAGCAAAGGGAAAAGACCCTGGAGCTGGTGTTGCCGGGCGCAGCCGGCACGCTGACCTTCACCACCCGAGGCAAGCATCTCACCGGCACACTGAAGCTCGCGGTGAATTCCGGTCTGGCCAATGAGTTTGCGTTCAGTGCCGAACGGGACCTGGGTTACCGGTTTTTTCCCGAGGTCCTTACGGACAATGCCGATGTTGCCGGACGCTGGTCCGTGGCGATAATGCGCACCGCGAACACGACCGTGGAACTCGTGGCCGAGTTCGTGCAGTCCCACGACCAGGTCGCGGGGACGTTTCATGGTGACGAATCGCAACAGGCAGTGACGGGCCAGGTCCGCGATGAGGAACTCCGCTTGTCCGCATTCGACGGGCGGACTGCGCTGCTCATCACCGCCAGCGTCAATGACGCCGGTGAACTGGAAGGCAACCACTGGTCGAGCACCACCGGCACCGCTGCGTGGCAGGCGCGGCGCAATCCGGATGCGGTCATCGAGACGGAACCGGTTACCACCGAATTCGAGCTGCAACGCTATTACTGAAACAACTTTTGAAGAGATCATGGCCGAAGCCGAAGTCCCCAGCCTCACCCCCTATGTCGTCGATGTCATACCCGGCCGCATCTATGCCTGGTGTTCCTGTGGCCGCAGCCGCCGCCAGCCCTTCTGCGATGGCACGCACAACCCGCTGCAGTTCATGCCACTGCGCTACGTGAGCGACCAGCCGGGCCCCGTTGCCTTCTGCGGCTGCAAGCGCACGAGCACGCCGCCGCTGTGCGATGGGAAGCAGGAAGGATGTAGAAGAGAGGTAGCCGACCTTGTCGGCAGGTGAGCCTGGCGGCAGGCAAGCCTATCGGCAGGGGGGCACGGACGCGCGAGGTAAGCCTGCCGGCAGGCCAGATCTGGCTTGCTGACAAAGTCGGCTTGCTTGCCGACAGGCTTACCTGCCGGGAGGCTTACTTGCCGCGAGGCTCGTCAGCGAAGCTGACTGTCCTTACTCCCCCTCCGGTTGTAGCCCGCGAAGGCAGCGGCTTCCTGGTCGCTGGCTTCCTGGCAGGCGACACAATGACGCACCCCCGGAATCGCGGCGCGGCGCGGTTCGGGTATCCCAGCACCGCAGTCCGCGCAATGGGTGAGACTGGGACCCTGGGGCAGCCGGCTTTTCGCTCGGTCGATCCCGTCCTTCACGGTCGCATCGATCTGGTCCTGCACCGCGCCTTCGCCCGCCCAACCCGTCGCCATGTCTCTCCTCCACGCAAAGTGACCGCTATTGGAGGCTGAAAAAGAGGCCGGGTTCAAGTCTTGCCTGACGTGAAGGATACCCCCTGCCCGATCGCCAACGGCTTCACAGTCCGCTGCCCTTCAGGATAGGCCTCATGTGACCTGCGGCCTCGCGCTGACTGACCGCGCCGGCATCCCGGTGAACACTGGCAGGGAGATGCAAAGGCAGGGACAGGCTCTTGCAGCAACGTGCTGGTGGGGCAAACAGGCGAGGTATGAAATGAACCCTGACAAGACAGTGATTGGCGACTGGGTGCGGCCGGCGGACTCCAGCGTCAGCGACGTGGGGTGCGTCGTCGGCACGCGCACCGGAGAGTACCTGATCGTCGAGTGGGACAACGGCGTAACGACAACCCATCGCCGCGATTCCATGGAGAGCGTGCCTGCCGCTCCGATGCACCCACTGGCGCTGCGGGAACTCGACTGAGGCTGGGGGACCCTCACGGTGCCGGGGATGCGACGCCCCGCTTGCCCTCCGGCTGCGGGCCAATCTCCGCCAGCGCTGCGATTCTGAAACCGTTTCGTTACCAAACTGTCCTACACTCGCGTTCCTGAGGATCGGGTCTGCACAGCGAGGGGAAGACAATGATTTCGAGATTCAAAGCGGTTGGAATGGCGGCCTGCCTGCTGGCGATGATGCCTGCGGCCCATGCAGTGGCACCGGATTTCATGCAGAAGCTGGCTGCCGAATCGCGGCCCCTGGAAGACCGGGAACGGGATGGGGCACGCCGGCCCTTCCAGTTGATGCAGCTGCTCGGGGTGAAGGAAGGCATGAGCGTGGTGGACATTGGTGCCGGCGGGGGCTGGTACACGCGGGTGCTGTCGGCTGCGGTCGGTACCAAAGGCAAGGTCGTCGCCCAGTTCGGTCCGCGGGCCCTGCAGACCAACAACGGCCAGGCACAGAAGGACGTCGCGGCAGCGCTCGGCAACACCGAAGCGTTCTTCGGCAACCTCAATGAACTGCCCGCTGCTTCAGCCGACGTCGCCATCACCGGCCTCAACATGCATCACGGCAACCGGGAGCGGAACGTTCCCTACCTCAAGGACATCCTCAATCTGCTCAAGCCAGGCGGCATGGCGGCCATCGAGGATCACGCAGGCCGTCCCGGCCAGGACAACACCAAGCTGCACCGCATGCTGGCGTCAGACGCAAAGGCGTGGATCCAGGAAGCCGGCTTCGAAATCGTCCAGGAATCAAACCTGCTGCACACGGCCGGCGATGACGGCACGCGTCCCGTTGACGATCCGGTGCTCGGACGGAATACGGATCGGTTTCTGTTTATCGTCAGGAAGCCGCGAAGCTGAGTGAAACCGGCCGACTTCGTCGGCAAGCAGGCCGCTGGCAGGTAAGCCGCCGACGCGGCATGCAAGCCTGACGGCAAGCCAGAGTGGATCAAATCCGCTTCTGGCCTGCCGATAGGCCCCCTTGTCGCAGAGCGACCTGCCTGCCGGGAGGCCCCCTTGCCGACGAAGTCGGCTGGTCTGCCTTTATGGTAATGCGGCCCTGGCCACACTCTCCCCGCGAATGTAGACCGCACTGATCTTCCTCGTATTGGTGATGTCCTCGAGCGGGTTCGCGTCGAGGACGAGGAAGTCGGCGCTCTTGCCGGACTCGATGGTGCCGAGATCCGGCATGCGCGAGACGGCTGCCGAGTTCCGGGTTGCCGCCACGATCACCTGCGCCGGGGTCATGCCCGACGCAACCATGTCCTCCATCTCGGCGTGCGGGCCCCAGGGCGTGTTGCCGTCGGTGCCCATTGCGATGGTCATCCCTTCGCTCGCCAGCCGCGCGAGATTGCGGGCCTGGATGCCGAACGTGGCCTGCTGCTGCGGCTGGTCGGTTGCCGCTGCCTGCAGCTTCGCGAGCTCTTCTGCCGGCAGTGATCCCGCCAGCCAGTTCAAGTCCGTCACGACACCGCGCGCAGGCAGGTTCGGGATCAGCACGACGTTCGGCCGCTCCTTGATGAGCGCGACGAATTCGTCATCGATGTCCCGGTCACGAACCCCATGCGCAAAGATGTCGATGCCGGCTCGCAGCAACTGCTTTGCGTCTTCGAGCGCGAAGATGTGGGCTGCCACCTTGAGGTTCGCCTTGTGGGCCTCGTCGATCACCGCGCCATACAGGGCCGGACTCAGCTTTTCGTACTGGCCATTGCGGTCATCGACCCAGATCTTGATCACGTCGACGTTGCGCGCGGCTTCCGTCCGTACCGCCTGCCGGGCTTCTTCTTCGTTCGTTACCCAATGCACCTGATTGCGGCCGGGCTCGGGCGCCGTGATCCCCAGACCTGCTGACTTGTACCGCGCCGCGCCCGGAATGATTTCGTCGCGGACTTCGAGCGGCGCGCCTTCGCCGTCTGCACCCAGGCTGACGGCACCTGCGATCCCGAAGTACGCGCGGCGCGCAAGGTCGGTCAGGAGTGCGTCCCGGGTGGTGCTGAGATGCACGTGGGAATCGACGGTTGCCGGCATGACCGTCTTGCCTGCCAGGTCCACGCGCGTCATGCCTTCCGGCACGGAAATCGCGGCGGTGCTACCGACCACCGTGAACTTGCCCCCGTCCACCACGAACGCAGCGTTCTCGATGGGCTCCGACCCGTCCCCGACGATCAGCCGCGCACCCTCGTACAGGACGCCCGTGGGAGGTGCAACCGCTTCAGGCTCCGGCGATCCGCCGCAAGCCGACAAAGCCAGGAGGCCAGCCACTGCGGACATCATGATCGCAGTGCGGCATGGGTTTCTTTCAGATTGTATGGACAAGCGGCGCATTGGTTTCCCCCGGATAAAAAGGCAACCGATCTTACGCCGGGGAAAACCGCTTTGTCCCCTCCGTCATGCGTGGAGTGCACGCAACGGATTTTCCTTAAGCTGCCGCGGCTGTCGGCGTCGCGGGCAACCGGATCAGGTGATCGAAAGCGCCGAGCGAAGCCTTCGCGCCATCACCCAGCGCAATGACGATCTGCTTGTAAGGCACCGTGGTGCAGTCGCCAGCCGCGAAGACACCCGGCACCGACGTCTGGCCGCGGGCATCGACCTCAATCTCG
>JANNNQ010000209.1:0-3423 GCA_031398625.1 Pseudomonadota bacterium | reverse complement strand
TCCAGCTGCCGCGCATCGTTCGACAGGTAGTAGTCGCGGTCCGGCATGCCGAGGCCGTTCTGGCGCACATAGCTGACGTACGACGTGGAGTCCTTCTCGTCGATCGCAACGTAGAAGATGAAGGGCTGGCCGAGACCGATGCGCTGGGTGTGGCCGATATAGCGGGCCACGTCCGCGGGTGCGGCCAGTGTGGCGACCCGCCTGAATTCTTCGTCGAGTGGCGCGAGGCCTGCGGTTTCGACCTGCACTTCGTTCATGAAGCTCGCAAAGAAATCGCCAATCCGCTGGTTGTCGGAACCGGGTACCCGTTCGGGGCTGGCAGCCGCTTCCTCGAGGATGGCCAGCAGGTTGCGCTCGGCCTAGTCCGCCAGGACGGTGAAGGCGCCGTAGTTGGAACGATCGGCGGGGATCTCGGTGGTGGCCAGCCACTGGCCGTTGATGTGCCGGTAGAAATCGTCCTGCGGCCGCACGGCCGGGTCGATGTTGGCGAGGACGATTCCGGAGGTGGGTGCCGGCGCTGAGGGTACCGCCTCCGGCGTCCGGCTGCAGGCGGTCATGGCAAGGGCGGAAACGGCCGTCAGCACGGCGAGCGGGCGCGGGGTCATGAAGGCTCCGGAGGCGTGGTAGTGAAAACCCACCCGCGAAAGGATAGCCCAGCGACGCCAAAAAAAACCCCGGGTTTATGGCCCGGGGCCTTCAAGCCGGACTTCACGAAGGGAAAGAGGGTAAACGCGCCACCAATCTACCTGCCTGAACACCCTTTCAGCGATGCCTCTGATCGCAAGACCTTGCCCTCTCGGGCCGGCACGCTCCAAGGAACCTCTGAAATAGTGCTATCGAACCTCTGGAATACTGCCATCTGAAACATCCGACGCATTTTCAACCATGGTCTTTCAATCAGTTGCATCGCTGTTCGCCCGGCGCATGTGGGTAAATCAGAGCTTCCCTAACTCCTCAATGCAACCTCGACCACTGCAACACCTTGATGTCGCTGGAGTCGCAGGCAAAATTGCGGGCGAGGATCGAAGCGGCTTCGCGGAAGTCGCCGCGTTTCAGGACCCGGTTCACCTCCACCACGCCGCGGAACTCGCTCAGGCCCTTCGGAGCGGGCTCCTCATACAGGAAATGGGTGTAGTACTTGGCCGTCATGGGGGCCAAATTAATGGCGGGAAGGGATGGCGTCCGTGATCATGTCCACAGAAATCCGCCACTTGACCTGACGTTTCCCCAAGGAACCGCATCCGCATGAGCCGCTACCGCCCGCCCACCGCCCGGGGCTCGAAATTCATCACCCCGCAGGGCGCGGCGAGACTCAAGGAGGAGCTGGATTTCCTGTGGCGTGACAAGCGACCCGAAGTTACCCGGGCGGTGTCGGAAGCCGCGGCCCAGGGAGACCGGTCGGAGAATGCCGAGTACATCTACGGCAAGAAGCAGTTGCGGGAAATCGACCGGCGCCTCCGCTTCCTGCGCCAGCGCCTCGAGGGCATGGTCATCGTCGACCGCCCGGCTTCCGATCGCTCGCGGGTCTATTTCGGCGCGTGGGTGACGGTCGAAGACGACCTGGGCGAGACGACCGAGTACCGGATCGTGGGTCCGGATGAGTTTGACTTGGGCCGCGGCCTCATCAGCATGGACTCGCCTTTGGGCAAAGCCCTGCTCCGCAAGGAGATCGACGCTGAGGTCGCCGTCGACCTGCCTGCAGGCCGCAGGACCTTCACCATCACGGCCATTCGCTACGAGGAATGACGCCGCCGGATCCGGTCAGAGGACGCGGACGTTCTTGAACTGCCAGGGATCGGTGAGATCGAGGTCTTCTTCGAACAGGCGGCCCCGCTCGACGAGCGGATGCCACTCGGTGTACTCCCCGGTCACGGGACCGAGATACGGCATGCAGATCTCGAGGATGCGGCGGAAATCCATGTCGTCCGGCTCGACCACTCCGGCATTCGGGTTCTCCACCGCCCAGATGACGCCGGCCAGCACCGACACGCAGACCTGCAGGGTGGTGGCGCTGTTGTGCGGGGCGAGCTGCCGTGCTTCCTGGATCGAAAGCTGCGACCCGTACCAGTACGCGTTCTTCTTGTGGCCGGCGAGCAGCACCCCAAGTTCGTCGATCCCCTCGACGATGTCGTCCATGAGGATGCGCTTGTGATCCTGGATCTGCCAGTTGCGGCCGGCAAACTCGTGCACGGACAGGACCGCAGCATCGGACGGGTGATACGCGTAGTGGACCGTCGGCCGGTACAGCACCTTGTCGCCATCGCGCGCCGTGAGGAAATCGGCGATCGAAATGGCTTCGCCATGGGTAATGAGAAAGCCATGGAACGAGCCGGCACGCGGCGTCCACGTCCGCACGCGGGTGCCGGCTCCGGGCTGCATCAGGTAGATGGCGCTCTGCGGGCCGAAATCGTAGCGTCGGCCATCGCGCGGCCAGTTCTTCTCGTGCGTGCCCCAGCCGAGTTCCGCCGGCTGCGCGCCTTCACCGACGAAACCGTCCACGGACCACGTGTTGACGAACTCGTTGAGCTTCTTGGGTACGCTTGCGACCTGCGTATCCCGTTCGGCGATATGGATGACCTTCACGCCGAGTTTCTGCGCCAGCGCTGCCCATGCCGTCCTCGTGGCAGGACTGCCCGCATCGATACCGAGATCACCCGCCAGGTTGAGCAGCGCCTGCTTCACCAGGTGCGAGACCAGCCCGGGGTTTGCGCCGTGCGTCAGCACGGCGGTGGGAGCGCGCGGGAACTGCGCGCGCAACGCCAGCGCTTCTTCGCGCAAGGCATAGTTCGTGCGTTTGGCCGGAGGCACCGTCGGATCCGTGTAGCCGCCCGGCCAGGGCTCGATGCACGTATCGAGGTACAAGGCACCCTTTTCGGCGCACAGCTTGATCAGCGCGATGCTCGAGACATCCACCGACAGGTTGAGCAGGAAATCGCCGCGGCCGACGAGGGGATCGAGGATGCGCTTGTAATTGTCGCGGGTGACGGGCTGCTTGACGAAGCGGACACCGTATTCCACCGCTTCGGCACTGCCGGCATCGTCCGCCGTGATGATCGTGATGCGGTCAGCCGTGATCCCCACGTGCCGCAGGATCAGCGGCAGAACTCCCTGGCCAATGCTGCCAAAGCCAACCATGAGCAGGCGGCCGGGAAAATCCACGTGGACAGGATGCTGGGGCATTATGGGCGGAACCTCGGGAGTGACGAGACGGAGAGAAGTGTACTGATTTTTGGTCTTGGGGCGAATCGGCACGCCCCGGAGGCAAAAGACCTAACAGGGTGATGCAAAACCCTTTGCAGCACCCTGATAACCCGAGTGAGGGACGACTCGGCGAAATCCAATGCGTTCCAACTCATTGATTTCGGGAGCCAGTGAAAACCACGCTTTTCGTTGGCTCCAGATGCAAAAGGCACGGATAGCCTT
>JANNNQ010000177.1:0-4477 GCA_031398625.1 Pseudomonadota bacterium | reverse complement strand
CCCCCGGGGGTCCGCCGCGTGTTGAACATCAATCGCGACGACTTCTGGGCGAGCACGAGCAACAAGCAACTCAATTTCCTCCAGCACATCTTCACCATCCTCAAGCAGCACGGCCGCGCGGCGGTGGTGTTGCCGGACAACGTGCTGTTCGAAGGCGGAGCGGGGGAAACCATTCGCCGCGAACTGCTCAAGCAGGCGGACGTTCATACGCTACTACGTCTGCCCACCGGGATTTTCTACGCCCAAGGCGTCAAGGCCAACGTCCTGTTCTTCGACCGTAAGCCGGCGCAGGAAAAGCTCTGGACGAAGAAACTGTGGATCTACGACCTGCGCACGAACATGCATTTCACGCTCAAGGAAAACACCCTCAAGCGCAGCGACCTGGATGACTTCATTGCTTGCTACAACCCGAAGAATAGCAATGACCGCAAGGAAAGCGAACGCTTCAAGTCCTTCACCTACGAGGAACTGACAAAGCGCGACAAGGTGAACCTGGACATCTTCTGGCTGAAGGACGACGCCTTGGAAGAATCCGCGAACCTGCCCGCGCCGGAAATCATCGCGCAGGACATTACGGATGATCTGGAAGCCGCTCTTGAGCAGTTTCGAATGATCGCGGAGGAGCTGAACGGCACCACTGCGAAGTAATTGACAGTATGGGAACCGCCTACCAGTTCGCATGTCGCGCCTGCGGCTACAGCGCCCACGTCTGCGGCGGCAGGGATTCGGGAATGCGTGTCGCTTTGCTCACAAGCGTCTGCGGCGATTGCCGCGCGCTGGTAGACGTGCCTGTCAGATTTCCCTGGGAGGACGGCGCTGCCGCTACAGAGAACGATGATCCGAAGATCGGGCGCTGCCCGGAGTGCAGTGGGGTAAATCATGTCCCCTGGGCCAGGCCCCATCCGTGTCCGAAGTGTGGCGCGCGGATGAAGAAGAGTGGTCTGGTAAGTCTCTGGGACTAAGGTAAAAACCTATTTAATCTGCCGAATTCCCTTGAAAAAGTACACTGAAAGCGCTTTAATTCCCCTGATCATGGAAGAAAAGCGCTCTCAGTATACTGTTTCGCCCCTCTCCGGCTTGGGTAAAACCTCTCGCGGGCAACTCGCGGCGGTCTTGCGTAAATCGGGCGGAGTGATCACGCCCGCGCTTGCGGTTGAAGCGCTATCTGTATCCCGAGTCGAAGCTGCAAAGCTGCTTTCGCGTTGGGCCGCCCAAGGCTGGTTGCAGAGAGTGCGTCGGGGAATCTATGTTCCCGTGCCGCTGGAAAGTGAGCGCGCCGATTCTTCGCCCGAAGATTCCTGGCTGATTGCTGAAACGGCGTTCGCGCCCTGCTTTATCAGTGGCTGGAGCGCTGCGGAGTATTGGGGACTTACCGAACAGGTCTTCCGCACCGTATTGATATCCACGACCCGCCGCTTGCGTAATCGCGAACCGAAGATGGGCGGCATCGGGTTTCGCCTGCGTACCGTAAATGAAAAAGAGTTCTTTGGCCTGAAAACGGTCTGGCGGGGACAGACGCGGGTGCAAGTGAGCGACCCGTCCCGCACCATCGTCGATCTGATGTCTGATCCGTCGCTCGGGGGCGGTCTGCGGTCTTCCGCCGATATGTTGCGGAGCTACCTTGGGTCAAAGGAACATCGCGATATCGGGCTGCTCTTGTCCTACGCGGAGACACTGGATATTGGTGCTGTATTCAAACGACTCGGTTTTTTGTTGGAGCGTTTCGCATCCGAAGAACGCGAGGCGATCGGGCGGTGCATGGGGGCATTGACGAAAGGGAATGCGAAGCTCGACCCCGCATTGCCGAATAAGAGGCTCGCAACGGCATGGCGTCTCTGGTTGCCAGAAGGGTGGGAGGCGCCGTGATTCCGCGGCAGGAGTTGCTTGATCTGGCAGCCGACTTTGGTCTGGCGCCGAATGTCGTTGAAAAGGATTACGCGCTGGGGTGGATGCTGGCCGCATTCGGTCAGCATCCGGATACCCGCGATACCTGGCTGTTCAAGGGCGGCACCTGCCTCAAGAAGTGCTTCTTCGAAACCTACCGGTTCTCCGAAGACCTCGACTTCACGCTGCTCGAGCATGAGCATCTTGACGAGGCATTCCTTGAAAAACTATTCGGCGAGATCACCGAGTGGATCTACGACCAGACAGGCCTGATCCTGCCACCTGACGCGCGGAAGGTGGATATATATACCAACCCGCGGGGCGGCACTTCGGCGGAAGGGCGGATCGGTTACCGTGGACCTCTGGGGCGTGCTGGCGATGCGCCGAGAATCAAGCTCGACCTGACTGATCACGAGCGCGTTGTTCTGGAAGGGGTACGAAGTGATGTTCACCATCCCTACAGCGATCGACCCCCGGAGGGGATCTCGATTACGACGTACGCGTTCGAAGAGGTGTTCGCGGAGAAAGTTCGCGCGCTCTCTGAAAGGTTGCGCCCTCGAGATCTTTACGATGTAGTGCATTTATACCGCCGACGCGAACTCGACCCGGATCGTGTCCAGGTAGTTGCCACGCTCGGGGAAAAGTGCGCCTTCAAGGGGATTCCAATCCCGACCATCCAGTCAATCCAGGGATCGCCGCTTTTGGGTGAACTGCGGACGGGGTGGGAACAGATGTTGGCACATCAACTCCCACAGCTTCCATCCTTTGACGCGTTTTGGGGTGAACTGCCGGAAGTTTTTGCGTGGTTGTTTGAGGAGAAGATCAGGGTCGAGCTTCCGGTCATGGCGGTCAGGAGTGCCGGACCTCTCGATACGACCTGGCGGCCACCAGCAATGGCTACATCCTGGCGTTCGTTCGGTACCTCGGTTCCACTGGAAGTCATTCGCTTTGCCGCGGCGAACCGGTTGTGCGTGGAGCTCGACTATCGCGATGAAAATGGCAGACGAAGCACACGGACCATAGAGCCGTACTCATTGCGTCGTTCAAGCGAGGGAAACTTCCTGCTGTTCGCAGTCAAGGCGGATACGGGGGAATCCCGGTCGTATAGGGTCGATCGGATCGTAGGGGCAGAGGCAACTCGACGGTCTTTCGAGCCAAAATTCGCAGTCGAACTGACAGATAGCGGACCTTTGGAGGCGCCGAAACTTCAGTCCGTATCGCGAAGCGGACCCAGAATCGCCCAGTCACCTATCAGGCGAAGCCCAAAAGTCCGTTCTGCATTCGCAGCCACCGGCCCTACTCACGTATTTCGCTGCACTGTCTGCGGCAAGACATTCCGGAGAAAGAACTATGATGGGTCGCTCAATCCGCACAAAAATAAGAACGGATATCCTTGCTACGGTACGTACGGCACTTTCGTCAAGACCGAGTATTGACGAGGAATGAATTCCGCCAAAGTCCCGGAAGACGCATCGCAAGTCACATGAAGTGGCGCGATCGTCCTATCGCGCCATTTAGATCACTTTTTGTGGCGCAATTCGCCGTATCGCGCCACGCTTGTAGGATAGCAACCTGCAGTCAAGCTGCTTTCTTGACGGTCATCTTCACTTGCATGCCGGCATGGGCAAGCATGTTGACCAGCGCATCCAGGCTGAAATCCGCGATCTTTCCCTTGAGCACGGCATTGAGCCGGGGTTGGGTAATACCAAGCATTTTGGCGGCTTGTTGCTGCGTCAGGCCGCTCTCCTGCACCAGCTTCTCAATGCGGACCATCAGATCGGAACGCAGGGCGAGATTCTGTGCTTCACCGTCAGGGAGGCCCAGATCGGTGAAGACATTGCGGCTGCCTTTTGTGAGTACGGGTCGTGCGCTCATTGTGCTTCCTTCCAGGCGATTATATTGGTTTCGAGATAACCCTCGTTACTGCAAGTGGGGTGCTTGAACATACCCATATTGGGCATTAAGATGCCCAATATGGGTATGAAGGAAAAACCTGCCATCCACAAGGCCCGTGCAGGCACCAGCCTAGCGAATGCCTTGTTCTCGAACGTCCAGCAGCGGGTGCTGGCCTTTCTGTTCGGCCAGCCTGATCGGAGTTTCTTCGCTACCGAACTGATCAGGCTCGCTGGTGGCGGGTCGGGGGCGGTGCAGCGTGAACTGGCGCGGCTCGAGGATAGCGGATTGGCGACTGTTACCCGTGTAGGTACGCAGAAGCACTATCAGGCAAACCCGAAATCCCCAATCTTTGCCGAGCTTTGCGGCATAGCGCAAAAGACGGTGGGATTGGCTGAACCATTGCGGGAAGCGCTGAAGCCGTTGGCGAAACACATCGTGGCGGCATTCGTCTATGGTTCGGTGGCGAAAAAGCAAGATACCGCGACAAGCGATATCGATCTGATGGTGATCAGCAGCAAGGTGACCTATGCTGATCTCTTCGCCGCTCTGGAAGAAGTGTCGGCGCGGCTTGGCCGGAAAGTTAATCCAACGGTGTACTCGTCGCAGGAACTGGCGAAGCGCGTGAAGCAAGACAATGCGTTTGTCACGCGGGTACTTGCCCAGCCTAAAATCTGGCTCGTGGGCGGTGAAAGTGATC
>JANNNQ010000150.1:0-30035 GCA_031398625.1 Pseudomonadota bacterium | reverse complement strand
CGATTCGCACTGTGGCATTGACGTCCGCGGCCCAGCCCCACGGCAAAGCCTGGCCCAGATAAGTGAAGCCGGGCAGCAGTGAAAAAGTTCCCGATCCGATTTGCATCGGATATTCGAGCCGCATTGCGCCCATCTTCGCGTCGATCGAGCCGGTAGGCAGGCCGACGCCGCCGTTCAACAAAAGCCGGTGACGGCGATCCTTCGTTTCATAGTCATAGACAGAATACATGCCGCGCAGTTCGATGTCACCGATCCCCTCGGTTCGTTCGGCGAAGCGCGCGCCATCGACGGTGATGTGATTCATTCTCTTGCGGATGTATGGGAGCATCGCCATGAGCGTGAGCTTATCGGTCGGGGCGTACATGACCATCCCCATGTTCATTTGCATCGTCATGTCGGTGGGTGTCGCAAAGAAGCGCGGACGGGAACGCCCGCCGGGCAACAGATACAACCGTTTGAGGAGTTCGGTCATGCAGATTTATTCCCAGAAGGACGTCAACAGACAAGCGCTCAAGGGCGCGCGTATCGTGATTCTCGGCTACGGCAGCCAGGGACGCGCGCACGCACTCAACCTGAAGGACAGCGGCTTCGACGTCGTCGTGGGTGTACGCAAGGGAGGCGCGAGCTGGACGAAGGCGAAGAAGGACGGCCTGCAGGTGGCCGAGCCGGTGGAAGCCGTCAAGGGCGCCAACCTGATTGCGATGCTGGTGCCGGACCTGGCCCAGAAGGACCTGTACAAGGCGGTCGTCGCCAACATTCCGAAGGGCGCAACGCTGCTCTTTGCGCACGGCTTCAACATCCACTTCAAGCAGATCAAGCCACGCAAGGACCTCGATGTCGTACTGATCGCACCGAAGGGCCCGGGTGCCCTCGTCCGTCGCCAGTTCGAACAGGGTCGCGGCGTGCCTGCCCTGCTGGCGGTGTTCCAGGATGCCACGAAGAGTGCGCGTGACAATGCCCTCGCCTATGCCCACGGCATCGGCGGCACCCGGGGTGGCGTGCTGACCACGACGTTTGCGGAAGAGACCGAAACGGACCTTTTCGGCGAGCAGGCGGTGCTCTGCGGTGGCGCCACCGAACTCGTACTCAAGGGCTTCGAGACGCTGGTGGAAGCCGGTTACCAGCCCCAGGTTGCCTACTACGAAGTGCTCCATGAATTGAAGCTCATCGTCGACCTGTTGCATGAAGGCGGCCTTGCCAAGATGCACGCCTTCATCAGCGACACGGCCAAATACGGTGACCTGACCCGCGGGCCGCGCATCGTCAACGCGGCGACGAAGAAGGAAATGCGCAAGGTCCTGAAGGAAATCCAGGACGGCAAGTTCGCCCGCCAGTGGATCAAGGAAAGCAAGACCGGCATGAAGAAGTACAAGAAGCTGATGAGCAAGGACCTCAAGCATCCGATCGAGAAGGTCGGTGCCCAGCTCCGTGCCCGCATGCCCTGGCTGGAAGCCTGAGACCCGGACCCGTACCCACATGGCGCCCCCGGATCCGAATCGCGTCCTGATCTTCGACACCACGCTGCGTGACGGCGAGCAGTCTCCGGGCTGCAGCATGACGCAGCCGGAAAAGCTGCGGGTGGCCCGGGCGCTGGCCGAGCTGGGTGTCGATGTGATCGAGGCGGGATTCCCCGTGGCGTCACGCGGCGACTGGGAGTCCGTCAACGCGATAGCCCGTGAGATCCACGGGCCGTCCATTGCCGGGCTCGCCCGCTGCAACCAGGACGATATCGAAACGGCCTGGCGGGCCGTGCAGGATGCGGACCGCCCTCGCCTGCATGTCTTCCTGGCGACCAGTGCCATCCATCGCCAGTACAAGCTGAACATGGCCAGGGAGGAAATCATCCGCATGGCCGTCGCGGGCGTGCAGATGGCCCGGGCCCTGTGCGAGGACGTCGAGTTTTCGCCCGAGGACGCCTCGCGCACCGAGCTTGAGTTCCTGGCGGAAGTCGTCGAAGCCGTCATTGCGGCCGGCGCCACCACAATCAATGTTCCCGATACCGTCGGCTACGCAGTGCCGGAGGAATTCCACGAAGTGTTTGCCTACCTGAAGCGCAACGTCAGGGGGATCGAGCAGGCCGTGCTCTCGGTGCACTGCCACGACGATCTCGGCATGGCGGTGGCGAACAGTCTGGCGGCAGTCCGCGCCGGAGCAAGGCAGGTGGAATGCACGATCAACGGCATCGGCGAGCGGGCCGGCAACTGCTCCCTCGAAGAAGTCGTGATGGCGCTCAAGACCCGCGAAGGTTTCTTTGGCCTGCACACGGGCGTGCAGACCCATCGCCTCTACCCCACCAGCCGCATCGTCTCGCAGATCACCGGCATGCCGGTGCCTCGCAACAAGGCGGTGATCGGCGAGAACGCCTTCGCCCATGAGTCGGGCATTCACCAGCACGGGATGCTGCGGCACGCGTCAACGTACGAGATCATGCGTCCCCAGGACGTGGGCCTGTCGCGCACGAGCCTGGTGCTCGGCAAGCACAGCGGGCGCCATGCTTTTCGCGAACGGGTGAAGGAACTCGGCTTCGAACTCGACGACCTCGAGTTCAACCGGGTGTTCGAGGAGTTCAAGGCGTTGGCGGACAAGAAGAAGGAACTGTTCGACGGCGATATCGAAGCGCTGGTGATGCGAGCGGAATCGGGTGCCCCAGGGCCCTGGACGCTGGAAGCCGTCGAAGTGACAACGAAAGCCAGGGCTGCCGCGGCTGCCCATGTACGCCTGCGCCACCGTGACGGCCGGGCGCTGGACGAGCGGACGACCGGCGATGGACCCGTTGATGCCGCCATCAAGGCGATCGAGATCATTACCGGCGTCGCGGTGCAGGTCCGCAAGTTCGAACTCCACAGCGTTTCCGGTGGCGAGGATGCGCAAGGTGAGGCCGTCATCACCGTGGAGCACAACGGCCGCGGCTATCGCGGCACCAGCGTCAGTACCGATATCGTCGAGGCGGCAGCCCAGGCCTACCTGGAAGTCGTCAACCGGATCGAGTCGACCCGGCTGACCACGGAACGCAATGGCAGCGAGCGGCGTCTCGATCGGGCGGCGGTGACAGCGATCTTAAGGAAGCTCTGATTTACCTACATGTGTCAAGCGAACAGCGATGCAACTGATTGAAAGACCATGGTTGAAAATGCGTCGCCAGTTTCAGATAGCACTATTTCAGAGGTTCCCTAAACGGAGGTTCCTAATCCCATGCCCATAGCAGAATCGAAGTTCATCTGGCAGAACGGCAAGCTGATCCCGTGGGACAAGGCAACCGTCCACGTACTGGCGCACGCGCTGCACTATGGCTCCACCGTGTTCGAGGGCGTCCGCGCCTACGCCACGCCGCAGGGGCCGGTCATTTTCCGGCTCAAGGATCACACCCGGCGGCTGTTCGACTCCGCGCGGATCTACCGCATGGACATTCCCTACAGCACCGCGGACATCAACCTGGCCTGCAAGCAGGTCGTCACGGCGAACGATCTCGTCAAGGGAGCGTACCTGCGTCCCTTCGCCTTCCGCGGCTACGGTGAGATCGGCGTCGCGCCGAGGAATCCGCCGCCCATCGAAACCATCGTCGCCGGCTTCGAATGGGGCGCCTATCTCGGCGCCGACGGCCTCGAGAACGGTATCGACGTGTGCGTGTCGTCGTGGCAGCGGCTCGCGCCGAACACGATTCCTTCACTTGGCAAGGCCGCGGGCAACTACCTCTCCAGCCAGCTGATCAGCATGGAAGCCAAGCGGCTGGGTTTCGCGGAAGGCATCGGCCTCGGTGTCGACGGCAGCGTGAGCGAAGGCGCCGGCGAGAACCTGTTCCTGATCCGTGACGGCATCATCTACACGCCGGGCGTTGCGAACTCGATCCTGCAGGGCATCACCCGCGACTCGGTGATGAATCTCGCCCGCCAGCACGGATTCGAGGTGCGTGAGCAGTCGATCCCGCGGGAGTTCCTGTATCTCGCCGACGAGATATTCCTGACCGGCACCGCTGCGGAAATCACGCCGGTCAGGTCGGTGGATCGCATCACCATCGGCGCCGGGCGCCGCGGGCCGGTCACGGAGGCCCTGCAGTCGGCCTTCTTCGGTCTGTTCAACGGCAAGACCCCGGACAGATGGGGCTGGCTCGAGCCGTGCTTTGACGCTGCCTCCGGTATTGCCGTGGCAGGCTGAAACCGGCAGGTCCCGACATGATTCCCAAAACACTGTTCGAGAAAGTCTGGGAGCGGCACGAAGTCGTTCCGGAAACGCCCGAGACGCCTGCGGTCCTCTACATCGACCTGCACCTGGTGCACGAAGTGACGTCGCCCCAGGCCTTCTCCCTGCTGCGTGAGCAGGGACTGAAGGTGCGTCGCCCGGAGCGCACGCTCGCGACGATGGATCATTCGACCCCCACCGATGCGGACCAGATCTTCGGCCGCGTCCCGATCAGGATGGAATCGGCCGCCCAGCAGATCCATAAGCTGGAAGACAACTGCCGTGATTTCGGGATCGAGCTGCTTGGCATGACCCATGAGCAGCGCGGCATCGTGCACATCATCGGTCCTGAGCTGGGCGCTACCCAGCCGGGCAAGACCATCGTGTGCGGCGACAGCCATACCGCAACCCATGGGGCCTTCGGTGCCCTCGCCTTCGGCATCGGCACCACCGAAGTCGGACACGTGCTGGCCACGCAGTGCCTGCTGCAGCGTCGCCCGAAGACGCTGGCCATCCATGTCCACGGCAAGTTGAGCCCCGGCGTGACCGCGAAGGACCTCATCCTCGCCGTGATCGGCAAGATCGGTGTCGCCGGTGGCACAGGCCATGTCATCGAGTATCGCGGTGAAGCCATCGTGGCGCTGTCGATGGACGAGCGGATGACCGTCTGCAACATGTCGATCGAAGCCGGCGCGCGCGCGGGCATGATCGCCCCGGATGAAACCACCTTCGCGTACCTGAAAGGCCGTCCCAAGGCGCCTCAAGGCGCGGACTGGGACCGCGCCGTCGCAGAGTGGCAGCTCCTCGGCACCGATGAGGGTGCGCGCTTCGACCGCGAAGTCGATATCGATGCGTCGGGCATCGAGCCGATGATTTCCTACGGCACGCATCCGGGGATGGTGACTGCCATCTCGGGCAGCGTTCCCGTTCGCCCTGGCGATGCGGTGTTCGCCAAAGCGCTCGATTACATGGGCTTCAGGGCCGGCGAACGCCTGCTCGACAAGCCGGTGCAGGTCGTATTCGTGGGCAGCTGTACGAACGCACGCCTGTCCGATCTTGAACTGGCCGCGCGCGTTCTCAAGGGTCACAAGGTGGCCCCTGGCGTGCGCATGCTGGTGGTGCCCGGCTCGCAGCAGATCAAGCACGCCGCCGAAGCGAAGGGCCTCGACCAGGTCTTCCTGGAAGCGGGTGCCGAATGGCGCGAGTCTGGCTGCTCGATGTGCATCGGCATGAACGGTGACACAGCCGCCAAGGGCGAATACGTCGTCAGCACGAGCAACCGCAACTTCGAAGGCCGCCAGGGACAGGGATCGCGGACGTTGCTCGCCAGCCCGGCCACTGCGGCGGCGGCAGCCATCCGCGGGTGCATCACCGATCCGCGCAGCTTCCTGCAGTAACTCCCGAGCCATGCAACCGATCAAGACCTTCAGTTCGCGGACTGTCGTCCTGCCCTTCACCGACGTCGACACCGACCAGATCATCCCGGCGCGCTTCCTGCGTACGACGACGAAGGAAGGCCTGGGCAAGCAGGCGTTTGCCGACTGGCGATACGATGCCAGCGGGACACCCAAACCGGATTTCGCGCTCAATCGTCCTGAGGCCCAGGGCTGTTCGATCCTGGTGGCCGGACGGAACTTCGGCTGCGGGTCATCGCGGGAACACGCCCCCTGGGCGCTGCTCGACTTTGGTATCCGCGCCGTCATCAGCACCGAGATAGCGGACATCTTCCGCAACAATTCCCTGAAGAACGGCCTGCTGCCGATCGTCATCGACGAATCCACGCACCGCTGGCTGCTGGAGCATGCGGGCGTGGAAGTAAAGATCGATCTTGCGGCCAGCGCCCTGACGTTGCCTGATGGCCGCACGGTCGGCTTTCCCATCGAGGCTTTCGCGAAGTACTGCCTGTTGAACGGCATCGATGAGCTCGGTTACCTGCTCAACCAATCCGAGGCGACCAGCCGCCACGAACAGGCCCCTGCATGAAGGTCCGCATCGTCGTACTGCCCGGTGACGGGATTGGTCCCGAGGTCATTGCGGAGGCAGTACGTGCACTCGGCGCGGTCGGCAGGCGCTGGGGCCATGACTTTTCCTTCGACGAACAGCTGATCGGTGGCGCTGCCATCGACGCCACCGGCAGCGCACTGCCGGAAGCCACGCTCGCTGCCTGCAAGGGTGCGGGTGCCGTGTTGCTCGGTGCGGTCGGCGGACCGAAGTGGTCGGACCCGGCGGCGACAGTGCGCCCTGAACAGGGGTTGCTCGCCATCCGCAAGGCGCTCGGCCTGTTTGCGAATCTGCGCCCCGTTACCCTGCATCCGGCATTGCTGGATGCTTCCACCATCAAGCCTGAAGTGCTGGCGGGTACTGACATCATGGTGGTGCGGGAACTCACGGGCGGCATCTACTTCGGCGAGAAGACCCGCACGGCCACCAGCGCGAGCGATCTGTGCACCTACACCGTGGAGGAAGTCGAACGGGTAGTCCGCGTTGCCGGCCGCCTGGCGATGGGCCGTCGCCAGTCGCTCGTCTCGGTGGACAAGGCAAATGTCCTCGAGACGTCGCGCCTCTGGCGACAGACGGCCGAGCGTGTGCTCAAGTCCGAGTTCCCTGCGGTCCGCTTCGAGCACATGCTGGTCGACTCGGCTGCGATGCATCTCATCAGGAAGCCGGCGAGCTTCGACGTGATCGTTACCGAAAACATGTTCGGCGACATCCTTACCGACGAAGCATCAATGCTTGCGGGTTCGATGGGCCTGCTGCCGTCCGCCTCGCTGGGGGCTGGCACGCTGGGCCTGTACGAGCCCATTCATGGCTCTGCTCCGGACATCGCAGGCAAGGGCATCGCGAATCCTTTCGGAACCATCCTGAGTGCAGCCATGCTGCTTCAGTTTTCGCTGGGACTCGACGAAGAGGCTGCAGCGCTGCAGGCAGCGGTCTCCCAGGCGGTCACGGCCGGTATCCGGACAGCCGACATTGCCGCCGGCGGCGCCCAGGTTTCTACCCGGACTGCCGGAGACGCCATCTTGAGCATTATTTCCGGTTAGATCTCTAACTTACTGAAAAACCGAAAATAAGTAATTTTGGTAGCCGGCGGGGTCTTTCTCCCCAGGCCCGAATGCCGCTGTTTTCGCCCGAAAATAGCCCCCCAACTCCCGCCGGAGATTGGGTATCATCCATCGCGCGCCGGATCCTCCGTCGCCAGTTTCTTCAGCCTGCAAGGCTCAACCACCTTCTGCTTCGACCGGTTACGGGAGAAGTGTCTTTGGTGGAAACGGGACTCGAGTCGGGTTAGTCCCCATGCCGCGGCGGTTCATTCTGCCCGGCGAGACCGTGATCTTCGTTGCCACATGCAGGCCGGCCCACAAAGCCGGCCTGTTTTTTTTCTGCCCTCAGCTTCGGGCCTGCCGTGCGCGTTCAAGGCCCGCTTCAAGGTCGTGTACGAGGTCTGCCGCTGCCTCGATTCCCACCGACAGGCGAATGAGCGTGTCCGAGATCCCGGCGCGCTTGCGTGCCTCTGCGTCGAGTGCAGCGTGCGTCATGCTGGCAGGATGGGCAGCAAGACTTTCTACCCCACCCAGTGATTCAGCCAGCGAGAAGCACGTCAGGCCGTCGAAGAACGCCCGCACCTGTGCAAGCCCGCCGTGCAGCTCGAAACTTGCCATCGCGCCGAAGCCTGACTGCTGTTGCCGTGCCAGTGCATGCTGGGGATGCGTCTCAAGGCCGGGATAGTAGACCGCCTGGACCGCGGGATGGGATGCAAGCAATGCCACGATCTGTTCGGCATTGTCGCCGTGGGCACGCAGCCTGGCATGCAGGGTCCTGAGGCCACGCAGGGTCAGGTAGCTGTCGAAGGGTGCACCGGTGAGGCCCGCCGCGTTGCCCCACCATTCGAGCTGCTGGAGCAACTCGGCGGTGCGTGCCACTACCACGCCGCCGACAACATCGCTGTGCCCGTTCAGGTACTTCGTTGTCGAATGCACGACGAGATCGGCACCGAGATCGAGTGGCCGCTGCCAGACGGGCGAGAGGAACGTGTTGTCGACGACCACGATGGCGCCCTGGGATTGAGCCTGGGAAGCGATCGCACCAATGTCGGCAACCCGGAGCAGCGGATTGCTCGGCGTTTCGATCCAGACGAGCTTCGGTCGCCTGGCCAGTGCCGCCGCGATCTCGCCAGGCTGCGTCTGGTCAATGAACTCGGCTTGCAGGACGCCCTTGCGTGAGAGGCCGCTGAACAGCCGGTACGTGCCGCCATAGCAATCGTGGGGCGCCACGACCAGCTCGCCCGGTCCCACGAGCTGGCTCACCAGCATCACTGCAGCCATGCCGGACGCCGTGACCACGGCCCCCTTCCCGCCTTCGAGATCAGCCAGCGCCCCGCTCAATGCGTCGCGGGTGGGATTGCCCGAACGAGAGTAGTCGTACTTGCCCTTTTCGCCAAACGCGGTGAACGCGAAATTCGACGTCAGATAGATGGGCGCCACGACAGCCCCGTGCTGGAGGTCGCTTTCCAGGCCGGCACGAACCGTGCGGGTGGTCTGGCTCGCGGATTCGGGGAGATCACTCACGCTGGGGCTCCTGGGTCGGTCGCGGGTCTCTGCAGCGCCCGCGCAAGTACGGGACGCAATGCCTCCACCTCCTTGAGGAAGGCATCGTGGCCGTAGGGCGACGAGATCTCGACGAGCTCACAGGGGGCGTCCAGGCGGGTTGCGAGGCTGCGCAGGTCCGCGATGGGCACCAGCTGGTCTTCCAGCACGCCGATCAGGGTCGAGGGCACCTGGATGCGCTCGGGCTTGACCTGGTGCAGGTCGATGGATTCGGAAAGACAGACGAACGCCTCGGGGATATAGCGCTGCGCATAGGCATCGCCGCGGGCGGGCGAACAGATAGCCCTCGACCGGGAAGGAAAAGCCTGCAGCGCAGCGCTCCGCCTCTCCGCCGAAGCGTGCAGCGAATTCTCCAGGGGTGCGGTAGGTCGCCATCGCCAGGGCGCGAGCAAGCTTGAGGCCCTCCGCTCCTTCTCCACGCGCAGCGGCATAGCGCACGACGGCGCGCTGCACGCTGCGCCAGGCGGTCGCCATGGGGTGCGCCCGGTCGGCAGCACTGATCGCGACAATGTGGCCCACATCGGCAGGAAAGCGCTCCGCGAACGCGAGTGCGACCATGCCACCGTAGGAAGCACCCACGATCGCGTGCAGTTTCGGGAGGAAGAGTGCAGCGAGCAGGCGGTGCAGGACCTCGGCCTGGTCGTAGGCACTGACACTCGGGAAGGTAGACACACCCGCTTCGGGTCCGGTGGTGTCGCCGCTGCCTCCCAGGAAATCGAAGCCGAGAATGGCAAAGCGATTGGCATCGACAGGGCAGCCCGGACCGACGACGGCGTTCCACCAGCCGGGCGCTGCGCTGCTGGCTGCAGCGAACACGTTCCGGCTTGCGGAAATCCCTCCCAGCGCCGCCACGACCGGTGCGTCGGCAGCCACGGATCCTGTCAGCCGCCATGCGATGCGCACATTTTCCAGTTCCCCGCCGAAATGCAGCGGGAAGCGGCCGGGCAACTCGAGAACGCCTTCGCGGTCCGGAACAGTTTCCCTGGCATCGCTTGCAACGCGGGCTTCACCACGAATGGTCATGAGACAACAGCGCTCCGTATGCCCTTGGAAAAGGGCGGGTTCCACACATCGGAAACCCCTACGGAAGCCGTAGCGGCAGGTCGCTGTCTCCTACCCTGGCCCGAGTGCCTTGCGGCATGCGGGAGAGCTTCGACGGCACCTCATCTGCCGGCTGGCCACCGTCTGCACGGGAGGCTCGCCGCAGGAGTTGGCACCTTTTCACAGGGGGTTGGCCTGCGACGGTTGCCCCGGCTTCAAAGGGCCTGACCCTCAGCCGGTCTCGATGAGTGGGCAAAAGTCTAGGGGGACTGCGGCTGGGTCGTCAAGAAAGGCAGGCCCACAGCCTCTAGATAAGGGGATGGAAACCCGGGTGCGCAACCTCCGCCTGGCGATTTTCGGGTTGACGCCCGCGGGACCTGTGTATTAACGTGCTAGCACGCTAATACAACACGCGCATTCCCATGAAAGACCACCGCGCCGTCACGCCACGCCAGGAAGCCCTGGCCGAGCGCGCCCTTGCCGAGGCCCTGCTGCAGCTGCAGACGGTCGACGAGTGCCGTGCGTTCCTCAAGGACCTGTGCAGCCCGGCGGAACTGCAGGCGCTGGCCGATCGCTGGGCAGTCGTGGGCCTGCTGCAGGAGGGACTTCCGTATCGGGAGATCCAGCGACGGACGGGTGTGAGCGTCACGACGGTCGGGCGTGTGGCCCGTTATCTCACTCAGGGCAATGGCGGGTATGCGCTGGTTGTCAAACGACTCAAGGAACCGCGCCATGGACAAGCTCGTAGTTGAACAGCCCGCACGGCTCAAGCTCGCCGTGCAGAAATCGGGTCGGTTGACCGACAATTCCCTCGACCTGATGGTCCGCTGCGGCCTCAAGTACAGCCGGGGCAAGGACCAGCTGATCTGCTACGGCGAGAACATGCCGCTCGACGTGCTGCTCGTGCGTGACGACGACATCCCCGACCTGGTCCAGCAGGACGTGTGCGATCTCGGCATTGTCGGACTCAACGTCATCGAGGAAAAGCGGCTGGCCTTCGAATCGCGCGGGATCAAGCCGCTGTTCGAGCAGCTCATGGTGCTCGACTACGGCAAGTGCCGGCTGTCCATCGCCGTGCCGGAAGGCACCGACTACAAGGACGTGCGGTCACTGCGCGGCAAGCGCATTGCCACGACCTATCCCGGGATTCTCGGCCGTTATCTGCGTGACAACGATGTGCAGGCAGAAATCGTGACCCTGTCCGGCGCGGTGGAAATCGCCCCTCGCCTCGGCCGTGCCGACTTCATCTGCGATCTCGTTTCCACTGGTGCAACGCTGGTAGCGAACCACCTGCGTGAAGCAGAGACGATCCTGCTCAGCCAGGCGGCGGTCATCCGGACCCCTGTTCCCGTCGCAGACGAAAAACAGGACTGGATCCACCGGCTGGTCGTCCGCATCGACGGCGTACAGCAGGTGAAGGAGAGCAAGTACATCATGCTGCACGCCCCGCGCTCGAAGCTTGCCGACATCCGCCGCCTGCTGCCGGGCAGCGAGTTCCCGACGATCATTCCGCTCGAGGGCAGCGATGACAAGGTCGCCGTGCATGCGGTCTGCCGCGAGAACGTGTTCTGGGAAACCCTTGAAGGCCTGAAGAAGGCAGGCGCGAGCTCGGTACTCGTGCTGCCCGTCGAGAAGATGCTGGCGTGACCCCGTCATGAACCCTGTCATCCTAGACTGGTCGCGACTGACTGCCACCGAGCAGCGCGATGCCCTGCAGCGTCCCACGCAACGCGGCAGCGAAGCGCTGCTGGAGCGCGTCCGGGCGATCATTGCGACCGTCCGTCGAGACGGGGATGCCGCACTGGCGGCCTACACCCGGGACCTGGATGGGGTGACACTCGAACAACTGGCAGTCTCCCCTTCCGAGTTCGCCGCTGCGGAACGGATGCTGACTGTCGTGCAACGGACCGCCCTCGAACGCGCAATTGGCAACGTCACCCGCTTCCACGAAGCGCAGCAGGGGGCCCCGTTGTCGATGGAAACCTCGCCCGGTGTCCGCTGCGAGCGGCACTTCCGTGCCATCGATGCCGTGGGTCTCTATGTCCCTGCAGGCACGGCGCCCCTGCCGTCCGCGGCCATCATGCTTGCGGTGCCTGCGCGCATAGCGGGTTGTCCGGTACGAGTGCTGTGCACGCCACCACAGCGCGATGGGCGCGCCGATCCCGCCGTACTGACTGTCGCCCGGCTCTGCGGCGTCGAGCAGGTGTTCAAGGTGGGTGGTGCGCAGGCGATTGCGGCGATGGCCTATGGCACTGCCTCGATCCCCAAGGTCGACAAGATCTTCGGACCGGGCAGCGCGTGGGTGACTGCGGCGAAACTGCTGGTTGGCAACGATCCGCTGGGAGCGGCGCTCGACCTGCCAGCCGGACCGTCCGAAGTGCTGCTCGTGGCGGATGACACAGCCAATCCTGAATTCGTGGCGGCAGACCTGCTGGCGCAGGCCGAGCACAGCGGTGACGCCCAGGTTGTGCTGGTGACGACGTCACGCGTGCTAGCGGAAGCAGTCGTCAAGGCGCTAAGGGAACAGATGGCGCGGCTGTCGCGCGGCGGCACGCTCAACCAGGCCATCGAGAACACGCGTCTCATCGTGGTGGCGACGCTGGAGCAGGCTTTCGCTGTCAGCAATGCCTATGCGCCGGAACACCTGATCGTGCAGGCCCGCGAACCCCGGCGCTGGCTGCCGTCGATCCGCAACGCGGGTTCCGTCTTCCTCGGTCCATGGACACCGGAGACCATGGGCGACTACTGCAGTGGCACCAATCACGTGTTGCCGACCTACGGCTTTGCGCGCGCCTACAGCGGACTGTCCTTGAGCGACTTCCTCAAGCGCATCACGGTGCAGGAACTGACCGCCGCGGGCCTGCAGGACCTGGGGCCCACGGCTGTCACGATTGCAGGGCTTGAAGGTCTCGATGCGCACGCCAACGCAGTGACGGTGCGGCTCGACTATCTTGCCCGGCAATCCGGGGATGTGGCATGAGCAATGTGCTCGCGCTTGCGCGGCCGGACATCCTGACCCTGCAGCCTTACAGCCATGCGGCCTGGCTGCCGTCGCTCGAACGCCTGCACGCCAACGAGATGCCGTGGCGCGCGGACGGCGACGGTTCAGTGGCCGGCCTCAACCGGTACCCCGAGCCGCAGCCACCGGAACTCATCGAGCGTCTTGCGGATCTATACGGGGTCGATCGCAGCCAGCTGCTTGCCGGCCGTGGCAGCGACGAAGCCATCGATCTGCTCGTCCGCGCTTTCTGCCGGGCCGGGCAAGACAGCGTCATCATCTGCCCGCCGACGTTCGGCATGTACAAGGTTGCCGCCCGCATCCAGGGTGCCGACGTCATCGAAGTGCCGCTGCGGAAGGACCAGGGGTTTGCGCTCGACCGGGCGGCGATCCTGGCGGCCTGGAATCCGCACGTCAAGATCGTGTTTTTGTGCTCACCCAACAATCCCACGGGAAACCTGCTCGACGCTGCAGCCATCGAGCAGCTCTGCAGCGACCTTGACGCCAGGGCGCTGATCGCCGTGGATGAGGCCTACGTCGAGTTCGCGAACACGCGGGGTTTCACGCCACTCCTGTCGCGTTACCCGAACCTGGTGACGTTCCGCACCCTGTCGAAGGCCTATGCCCTTGCAGGGGCACGTTGCGGCGTGCTGCTCGCACACCCGGACATCGTGGGGCTTCTCAAGCGGATCATTCCGCCTTATGCCCTGCCCTCCCTGACTGTCGAGGCCGTGATGAGGCTCACCGCTCCAGGTAGTCGGCACGAAGCCGCAGAACACATCGCGACGCTGCTGGAGGAACGGGGTCGCCTGGCCGCGGGCTTGCAGCAGGCCTCGCTGATCCGTCGCGTCTGGTCGAGCGATGCCAATTTCCTGCTGGTGGAATGCGTGGATGCGGACCGGGTGCTGGCGGCCGTCCAGTCGGTGCAATTGATCATTCGCGACCAGCGCGCGCAGCCCCTGCTTCCGGACTGCCTGCGCATTTCCGTCGGCACACCCGGGCAGAACCAGCGTCTGCTCGGCGCCATCGCTGCTGCAGGTACCCGGTCATGACAACGCCCTCGCTGCTGCCTGTGCTGTTCATCGACCGCGATGGCACGCTGATCGAAGAGCCCCCGGATGAGCAGATCGACAGCCTGCAGAAGCTGCGGCTCGTGCCCGACGTGATTCCGGCGCTCCTGCGCCTGCGCGATGCCGGTTATGTATTCGTGCTGGTGAGCAACCAGGACGGCCTCGGTACGCCGCGGTTTCCTGAACCCAGTTTCAGGGAGCCGCAGGACTACCTGCGGGAACTGCTCAAGTCACAGGGGATCACCTTCGCGGCGGAGTTCTTCTGCCCGCATTTCCCTGCCGACGGCTGCGACTGCCGCAAGCCGAAGACCGGGCTGCTCGACGGCTGGTTGCGCGCGCATCCGATCGACCTGACGCGCAGCCATGTCATCGGTGATCGTGAAACGGACCTGCAGCTGGCCGCCAACCTGGGTGTCGGCGGGGTCCGTCTTGCGGGCAGGGGCCATTCGGCGGGCGCGACCGGCGAATCCTGGAATGCGATTGCCGCGCGACTCGCAACCTCGGTACGCACGGCACACGTCCATCGCAAGACGAAGGAAACCGACATCAGCGTCGCCGTGAATCTCGACCGGGAAAGCCCGATCCATATCGAGACCGGCCTTGGCTTCTTCGATCACATGCTGGAGCAGGTCGCGCGTCATGGCGGCTTCTCGCTGGATCTCGTGTGCAAGGGCGATCTTGAGATCGACGAACACCACACGGTGGAGGACTGCGCGCTCGCGCTCGGTGCGGCACTGCGCGAGGCGCTCGGCGACAAGCGCGGGATCGGCCGCTTCGGCTTCCTGCTGCCCATGGACGAAACGCTCGCGCAGGTCGCGATCGATCTCTCGGGACGCGCGTACTTCGTGTTCGAAGGCAAGTTCAATCGCGACCAGGTGGGCCAGCTGCCCACCGAGCTGGTGCCGCACTTCTTCCGCTCCCTGGCCGACGCGCTGGGTGCCGCCATTCACATCAAGGTGACGGGCGAGAATTCGCACCACATGGTCGAGGCCTGCTTCAAGGGGGTGGGACGGGCGTTGCGGCAGGCGTTGCGGATCGAAGGCACCGAACTGCCGAGCAGCAAGGGCGTGCTGTGAACCGTCGGCTTGCGATCATCGACAGCGGTGGTGCGAACATCGCGTCCCTCAAGTTCGCAATCGAGCGCCTGGGCGTGGAAGCGACCCTCACCACCGATCGTGCCGAGTTGCAGGGAGCGACCCACGTCATCCTGCCGGGAGTCGGCGCTGCCGCCGATTGCATGGCGCGACTGGAAGCGCTCGACTTGCCGGATACCATCCGGGAGCTGCGCCAGCCACTACTCGGTATCTGCGTAGGGATGCAGCTGTTGTTCGACGCCTCGGAGGAAGGGAATGTCGCGTGCCTTGGCATCATTCCCGGCCAGGTACAGCGCTTTCCCGAACGCGCCGGCCTCCCCGTGCCGCACATGGGCTGGAACCAGATCAGGGCCACCCGGCCGAGCCCGCTCCTCGAAGGCCTCGAGGCCGATGACTACGTCTATTTCGTGCACAGCTATGCGGCGCCTGTCAGCGCAGCCACGCTGGCGACGACGGACTACGGCAACGCCTTTGCCGCCGCCGTCCAGCAGGCGAACGTGTACGGCGTGCAGTTCCATCCCGAGCGCAGCGCGCGCGCTGGCGCCACCCTTCTCGCCAACTTCCTCGAGGTCCAGCCGACGTGGAGCTGATTCCTGCCATCGATCTCAAGGATGGCCGATGCGTCCGGCTGTACCAGGGCGATTTCAACGCCGAGACCGTCTATGCGAACGATCCGGAGATCATTCTCGACCGCTATCTCAAGCTCGGTGCACAGCGCGTCCATGTCGTCGATCTCGATGGCGCACGGGATGGCGCACAGGCGAATCGCAGGGCCATCCTCAAGCTGGCAGCACGTCAGGACGTGAAGCTGCAGGTGGGCGGGGGATTGCGGACTTACGATCGCGTGCGGCAGCTGCTGGATGGCGGTGTCGAACGGGCGGTCATTGGCAGCGTGGCCGTGACCACGCCGGATGAAGTGGCCCGCTGGTTCGGACTCGTCGACCCTGACCGGCTCGTCCTCGCGTTCGACATCCGCATGGACAGGTCGCAGACGCCGCGGCTCACGACGCACGGATGGGTCCAGCAGTCGGAGACCTCCCTGTGGTCCGCCGTCGAGCAGTTTCTCGCCGTCGGCCTGCGGCATGTCCTCTGCACGGATATCTCGCGCGACGGTGCGCTGACGGGTCCGAACGTCATGCTGTACGGCGAAGCAACGCGTCGCTTTCCGCAGGTGCATTGGCAGGCTTCAGGGGGAGTCGCCAGCGGCGCCGACCTGCACCTGCTGCGCGACTGTGGCGCCGCGGCTGCCATCAGCGGCAAGGCACTGCTCGAAAACCGCATTCCCCCTGAGGAGCTCAAGCCATTCTTGCCAAACGCATCATCCCCTGCCTCGACGTAAGGGACGGGCAGGTCGTCAAGGGTGTGCGCTTCCGCGATCACCGGGTCGTGGGCGACATCCTTGAACTGGCGGCGCGCTACCGGGAGGAAGGCGCGGACGAACTCGTGTTCTACGACATTACCGCGAGCCCGGATGGCCGATCGGTGGATCGCACCTGGGTGCGACGTGTCGCGCGCATCCTCGATATTCCGTTCTGCGTCGCCGGCGGGATCCGCAGCGTGGCGGATGCCGAGGAAGTGCTGGGTGAAGGGGCCGAGAAGATCTCCGTCAACTCCCCTGCCCTCGGCGATCCTGACCTGATCAACCGCCTGAGCGCCCGGTTCGGCGCGCAGTGTGTCGTCGTCGGCATCGACAGCCAGACAGCGGACGGCGAGTTCCTTGTCTACCAGTTCACCGGCGATCCCGAGCGCACCCGCAACACGGCACGCAGAACGGTCGACTGGGCGCGGGAGGTGCAGGATCGCGGCGCGGGCGAGATCGTCCTCAACTGCATGGCGAGCGATGGTGTCCGTCACGGGTACGACCTGCCACAGCTCACGGCGGTCCGGTCCGCGTGTCGCGTGCCGCTGATCGCCTCGGGAGGAGCCGGAAAGCCTGAGCATTTCGCCGACGTGTTCCGCACCGCCCAGGTGGATGGTGCCCTGGCTGCCAGTGTCTTCCACTCTGGCAGCATCGCGATTCCAGATCTGAAGAAGTACCTGCGTGCCGAACACATCGAGGTCAGGCCATGACTCACGAGCTGCGTCAACTCGACTGGAAGAAAGGCGAGGGTCTGCTGCCCGTCGTCGTCCAGCATGCGGCCACTGGCCAGGTGCTGATGGTCGCGTACATGAACGAGGAAGCCTTGCGCACCACGCTCGCGATCGGCCGCGTGACTTTCTACAGCCGCACCAGACAGCGTCTGTGGACCAAGGGCGAGACGTCCGGTCACTTCCTCCGGTTCGTGAGCGCCACACCCGACTGCGACAGCGACTCGCTGCTGATCCTTGCGGAGCCGCTGGGTCCAACCTGCCATCTGGGGACGAAGAGCTGCTTCGGTGATGAGGTGATTCCTGCAGGCGGCGGACTCGCGTTCCTCGGCAAGCTCGAAGAAGTGATCGCCCAGCGGATCGCGGAGCAGCCGGAAGGGAGCTACACCGCACGCATCTGGTCGCAGGGACCCACGCGCATTGCGCAGAAGGTCGGTGAGGAAGGCGTTGAAGTGGCGCTGGCTGCAGTGACGCAGGCAGACGACCGCCTGATCGGTGAGTCGGCCGACCTGCTCTTTCACCTGACGCTGCTGCTCAAGAGCCGCGACCTGTCGTTGAGCCAGGTCGTCACCGAGCTTGAGCAGCGCCACGCAGCGCGAAAGTAGTGCCCCTCCGGAAGATCAGGCGGGCAGCTGAGGCTAGAAGAGCGGGCGCGGTGGCCTGGGCCCCAGGAAGCGGAGGAATTCACGCTTCGAGATGGTGCCGTCGCCGTCGGAGTCGAAGGTACTGAAGGAAGAGCTCAGGCGGGGCTCTTCGCGTGCCTCTTCACGGTCGATCTTCTGGTTGCCGTCCACGTCCAGCGCTTCGAAGCCTGTGGGGTTCGGCTGATTGAACTGGGCCCACGCAGCGACCGGCAGGCACAGGACCCATCCCGCAACGGCTGATTTCTTCATTGCTCTCCTCATGGCGCCAGCGCCTGCTGCCCTGGCTCAAGGCGATAGGTCCCGGCATACAGACTGATGAGTCCGGACCTGAGTTCCTCGATGCTCCCCGCCTTGAGGGTGGCCTCCTTTCCCGCCCACCGCAGGACCCGGGTGGCGGGTCCCCCCTGGTTCGACGTTGCGCCCGCCAACGCTGCGAAGCCTGGCAGGACCAGCGGCCGGTCCAGAGTCTGCAGGGCGGCCGCATAACCTGCCAGTGCCTCTGTGTTGCCCGGTCCGGCAGACAGGGACCGGGGGGTTTGCGACTTGCGGCGGCGGACTGCATCGGCTTCATGCCGGGCAATCGCCTCCCAGGCCTTCCCGGTAGCGGTATCCGTGGCGAGGGCCAGGAACGGCCTGGTCGCCTGTTCCTCGAGGAAAGCCGTTTCGAGCTTCCAGGCCGCGAACGCAAACGCCACGTTGTCCTCGATCGCCGCGGGCTGCCCAACGAAACTGAATTTCCGCTCGGCGCCGAAGACTTCCAGCACCCGGCCACCCCGCTCGGCGGCTTCCTCATCGCCTGTGGCGGCAGCTTCCCGGAATTCCTCGGGCCACCCGACGAAGCTGTATTTCCGCTCCGGGTCGTAGCTCTCGAGCAGTACCGGCGCAATGAGGTCGGCACGAACGTGGCCATACCACGCGAGTCCGAGGACGATATCCCCGAGGGTCGCCGGTGCCGTCGCTGCGGCGGCGGTCAGGGACCCTGTACCGGCCGGCCAGATCGTGAACTCCCCAGGAGCGATCCTGCCTGAGCCGTAGCGCAGTTCACGAATCTGCTGGTCGGCAAACCGCTCCGGTATGCCGAAAGCATCCCGCACCCGGCTGGACCAGGCCGCGTTCCGCTGCCGCTCCATCCCCAGGGCCTTGAGGGTACTCCGCAGACGGCTCTTCCTCTGGTAGTCGCGATAGTCGAACACGTTGACCAGCGAATCGAGACCGAAGGCCGTCTCCTCGCCACAGCAGAAGCCGTCTGCCAGCAGGTTGTCCGTCCCCATCACGGCGCGCTGTCCCAGGACCGCAGGCGACCAGCTTGGCCAGCCCAGCTCCAGGGCGGGAGCCGCGGTAATCAGGAACCCGCCAGCCAGTTCGCCGACGCGGCCGAAAGCACCGGTTGCATCCGTCGTACAGCGGGGTACGGAAGCGGCTACGAAGACGCGCAGGTGCGGTTCGACAGTGGCAGGGGGTGAGAGTGGCTCCCCATCCGTGGAGATCGTGACGGGCTCCAGAACGACGGCCACGGGGCCCGCATAACGCACGGTGGAAGCCGGTGTGCGCCCGGACCGCAATTCAGCGGCAGCCAGCCTGCCTTGTTCCAGCTCTGTCGACAGCCGGTGCGCCAGCAAGGTGCTGGCCCGGACCATGGCGGGACCGAGGTCCTCGCGAACCGCGCCTGTGGTCCCGCAAGCCAGGTGGTGGTTGATCCAGGGAGTCTCGGTGGGCGCGGCGGCCAGGAAGCGGATGGCAATCACGATGGGTGCCCGCGCTTCCGCATACATGGCCACGGCTTCCCGCTGGCTGCGGACGGGCGCCGGAAACTCGAATGGTCCCCAGGGGGTAGCTTCCACCGCAGCCACCGCCGACTGGCCCGCGGACAACAGGAGGCAGGCAGCCAGCAGGTGGCCGAACCCGATCCAGTCAGTCCCTCGCTCCCCCACCATGACAGCCGTCTTACGCCGTTACCTGCGCCCATGCAACGGGTACAGGAGGTCCTTTAGGGAACCTCTGAAATAGTGCAATCTGAAACTGGCGACGCATTTTCAACCATGGTCTTTCAATCAGTTGCATCGCTGTTCGCTTGACACATGTAGGTAAATCAGAGCTTCCTTAGATGAGGAATTCCTGGGCAGGCTCGCGCAGGTTGTACGACGAGCTCATGGCGCGGCCGTAGGCACCTGCCATCGCGATGAGCATGACATCGCCTTCCTGCGCCGGTGGCAGCAGTCGATCGGTACCGAGCTGGTCGCCGGACTCGCAGATCGGGCCTACCACGTTCGCCACCACGGTCGGCGGCTCGTCGAGACGGCTCAGGTTGACGATCTCGTGATACGCCCCATACAACGCCGGCCGGATGAGGGAGTTCATGCCAGTCGCGACCCCGATGTAGTTCACCTCGCCCTTGCCCTTCAGCTGCGTGACCTGGGCCAGCAGGACGCCGGCTTCGGCGACGAGGAAACGGCCCGGTTCGATCCAGAGGTCAAGCTGCGGATGTGCCGCCTTGATCGCCGTGAATACCTCGCCGAGCGCCGCAAGGTCGATCGCTTCCTGGCCAGGCTTTTCGGGAACACCCAGGCCGCCCCCCAGGTTCAATGTCTTCACGTCCGGGAAACGGGGCAGCAGGCCGGCCAGGATCTCTCCCACCTCGCGCCAGTTGGCTACCGCGAAGATGCCGCTGCCGGCATGGGCATGGAGCCCGACGAGGCGACAGCCCGCCTGGGACGCGGCGCGCCGCAGCTCGTCGAGTTCGAAGAGCGGAATGCCGAACTTCGAATGGACGCCAGCCGTGCGGACGTGATCGTGGTGCCCCCGGCCGTGCCCGGTGTCGATGCGCACGAAGACGCTGCGGCCCTTGAAGACTTCCGGCCACTGCTTGAGCGGATACAGGTTGTCGAGGGTGACGGTGATGCCCTGCTCGAACGCCTGCGCGTACTCTGCGCGGGGCGCGAAGTTCGGCGTGAACAGCAGGGTGCGCGGCTCGACCTGCGGCAGCGATTTGAGTACCCGGGCCACTTCGCCCTGCGAGACGCACTCGATGGCGAGCCCTTCGTCGTTGAACAGCCGCAGGATATCCGGGTGTGGATTCGCCTTCATCGCGAAGTGCACCCGGGAAATGCCGGGCAGCGACTTGAGGGCGCGTGCCCGTGCATGCAGCGTCGCGCGATCGTAGACGTACGCGGAGCCATGCTGGGTCGCGAGTGCCAGCAGGTCGGCCTGGCGTCCCCGCCACCAGGCTGCAGCGGTACTGGCGGCGTCCTGCTTCTGTCCATAGAGCTGTTCCCACGTCGGGCCGAGCACGCGATCGCGGGCACTCTTGCGGATCGTCAGTTCGTGCAGGCGCGTGACGAGGCGGTCCCCCTGGTCCTCGTCGATGACGAAAGTGAGGTTGAGGTCGTTCGCGGCCTGCGTCAGCAGGTAGACCTTGTGTTCCTCGAACAGCTCGAGCGCATCGCCCAGCTTGTGCAGGATGGCACGGATATTCCTGCCGACGAGGCTCACTGCCGAGCAGGGACCGATCACTTCGACGCGACACAGGCGCTCGAGATCCCCGACGAGGGCCTGTGTGGTCGCGTCATCCAGCGCATTGGCTGCCGGGTCGAGCGAGACGGTGACGTTCGTTTCGGAAGTGGATACGAGATCCACCGACAGGCCGTGATCCTTGAACACCTGGAACGCATCGGCCAGGAAGCCGACCGAATGCCACATACCCACTGTCTCCATCGATACCAGGGTGATGCCCTTCTTGATGGTGACGGCCTTGACCTGGGCGCCATTGTCCTCGCCGTGCGCCGTGATGACCGTCCCTTCCAGGTCGGGGGTCTGGGTGGCGAACACGTACAGCGGAATGCCGTACTGGCGGACCGGCATGATGCAGCGGGGGTGGAGCACCTTGGCGCCACTGCTCGCGATTTCCTGCGCCTCGTCGTACTGCAATGACCACAGCAGGCGGGCAGTGGGGACGGCGCGCGGATTCGCGCTGAACATGCCGGGCACGTCGGTCCAGATCTCGAGCCGACGCGCAGCCAGCTTGGCCGCGAAGTAGCTGCCGGACGTATCCGAGCCCCCGCGGCCCAGCAGCACCGTATCGCCGTTTTCATCGCTCGCGATGAAGCCCTGCGTGATCCACACGGCGCCTGGCTTCGACCAGGCCGACTGCAACGCTGCATCCGGTTCGTAGTGGCACGTCGCGGAAAGCACCGAGGCACGGACGCTCGCGTTACGGCGCGTCTCCGCCTTCAGGACGGTACGCGCATCGACCCAGTGCACGTCGAACCCTTCGGCGGCGAGGAAGGCCGCTCCGAGTCGGGTGGCGAGGAGTTCGCCCTGCGCCATCACCCGCGCCCGCAGCCGTTCGCTGACTTCCTTCACGAGCGCAATGCCCGCAGCGATCTGCCGCAGCCTTGCAAACTGGTCGTCGAGATCCTGCGTGGCGGTCAGGCCGAGATCGCGCGCCAGATCGCGATGCCGGGTTTCGATCTGCGCCATGACCGCTTCCCAGCCCGCGTTCTGCTCGCTTTCGAGCGCCTTGGCCAGCAGCTGTTCGAGACGATCCGTGATACCCGACAGCGCGGAATGCACGATGACCGGACGCAGTCCTTCCCCAAGCCGCTTGCGCAGCACGCCTGCGATGTTTTTCCAGTTGGCAACGGAGGACACGCTCGTGCCGCCGAACTTGAGGACGATCCAGGGAGATTCGGACGTGGACGGGACGACAGTCTCGGCAGTCATGGACAACTCCAGCGCGATGCAGGGCACGGCGAACGCAGCCTTTCAGGCAGCGCAGCTCGACGGTTCACGGCGTCAGGTCAAGGAATTCAAAAGACAGTCGAACCGGAAACGCAGGCCCGGTGGTCTTCAACACCGCCTCGTGGAGGGGTTGGCGGGCTGCTTGAAGTCGTTCAAAGATCGTCTTCGAAGTCTTCCAGTTCTTTCTTGAGACGGCGTTCCGCCAGCACGTCTTCGAGTTTGCTCCAGGCCGCTTTGCCTTTCTTGGCCGCCGCTGCGGCGGCTGCGCGCGAGCGTTTGTCCCGATCGATGAATCGATCGAAATCCTGCTCTTCTTCGTTCTCGGCGACGAAATCGTCATCGATATCGAAGTGTTCGTCGTCTCGCTCCATCATGGCGATTCTCGAGAAATCCTCTAGAAATCAAACAGATCGCGGCTGCGGCCTGCGGAAAAGTCCGGCGACTATATACGATGCGCGGCGCTTTTCAATGGTTCGTTTGTCGCACTGCGGGCCGGCCCGCGCCGCTGGGCCAGCCTCGGGTCGCCCGGCGGCCGGGGCAGCCTTGCTCTCTCGTTAGGGGACGGGTTAAGCAAAGTAATTCAACGGTTTGGGACCGTCTCTATGAGTGAGACCGGGGCTCCCCGGCCCACTCCCAGGCCCTCCGTGGCGCTCTGCTCGGCGCGGGCGATCTCGACGACGTTGAAGGAATTGACGAGTGCCAGGTACTCCCCCGGCCTGGCGTCGCCATACGTCCGGCGCAGTGGAAATTCATGATTGCCCGTCCGCACGACCGGGGCGCGGAAGTGGTGGGCCCTCGCGCCGTCGATGTTCGTGATGAGGTTGCCGAAATGATCGACGGCCACGACCACGCCTGTCACCTGCCGTCCCGTATCGGTCGGCGGATCGATCCACGACGGCACGATGTCGGTGATGGGCGTGCCGAGCTCCTCCGGCGCACAGTGGCCGGCAGCGAGTTCCGCTGCCAGTGGCGCGAAGATGTCGCGGCCATGAAAGGTGGCGCTCGGCATGCCGAGGCCGAAGCGGCTGAGTCGCTGCGGATCCAGGCGGTAGACAGTGGCAGGTGCGGTTGCCTGCTCGACGAGCGGCGCGAGCAGCCCGTTGTCCGGTGCGAAAAACAGATGCCCGTCGGCCACCACGAGGAGGATATTGCGCCGGGTGCCGACGCCGGGATCGACGACCGCGACATGCACGGTCCCGGGCGGGAAATAGCGATAGGACCGCTCGAGCCAGAAACCGGCTTCGGCAGGCCAGTGAACGAGGATCCCGTGTGTGATGTCGATGATGCGGGCCGCTGGGAACCGCCCGAGGATGCGCCCTTTCATCGTCGCGACGAATGGGCCTTCATGGCCGAAGTCCGTGGTCAGCGTCAGGATGCCGCAAGGCTGGAAAGTGGCAGTCACGGGAGCGTCCTCAGGTTCCCTGGTCAGGCCCGCGATCCGGGGCTGCGGCGCAAGGTAGCAGCAATGGAAAAGTCCGCGCCAGTTGTACGGCATCCGCGGCCGACCCGCCCAAGTCCAGGTGACGCTGCTATTCTTCGGCTCATGCCCAAACCCGTGGTCCGCCCGTTTCCGCGCCTCGCGTGTACGATGGTGACAGCAATGGCGTTGCTGGCCGCCGCCAGCGTGTATGCGCAGTTCGGCAGGCGCTCTATCGCGCAGAATGCGCCGCCTGCGACGGAGTTCATTGCGGCCCGCTGGCGCTTCGGCACCAACGGGTGGTTCGGCAACATGGGCTGGTCCCACAACTATCCGGACTCCGACCAGCATCTCAACGAGTACATCGGACGCTCGACCCGCGTCAACGTCGATATCGGGTCCTATCGTATCGTCGATCTCGGCAGTCCCGAGATTTTCGACTACCCGTTCGCGTACGTGTCCGAACCCGGCGAGATGGAACTGACCGAGGAAGAAGTGACCAACCTGCGCGAGTTCATTGGCCGCGGCGGCTTCATCCTCATGGATGATTTCGATGGCGCCGCGCAGTTCGCCAACATGCGCAGCCAGGTGCTGCGCGCCTTCCCCGGCCGGGATCTCGTCCCGATGGATATCCGGCATGGCCTCTTCAGGCAGCACTTCGAGCTGACCGATCTCGATGGCATGTCGCCGTATGTACCGGGTGGCGACATCACCTACTACGGGTTACTGGATGACGAGGGACAGGTTTCCATCGCTGCCGGCCACAACAACGACCTCGCGAACTTCTGGGACTGGTACGCACAGGGACAGATGCCGCTCGAGCCTTCCACCGATGCCTTCCGCCTCGGCACGAACGCAGTCGTCTATTCGTTCACGCACTAGCGAGTCTTTGCAACTGCTGTGGCGCCGCAGCAGCGAATCCACGAAAACATTTTTCCTGCGGCGCAGCTGCTTCCTCGTGCTGTGCGGTATTCACGAGTATTGCAATCTTCGTGAACGGGGCGTTGAATAGCGCCGGCCAGAGACAGCAGAGGCAACTGATGTTGAATCGCTGCGACAAGAAGAACAGTGCCGATCTTCCCGATTGCCGGATGTCTAGCAGGATGATGCAAAGGGTTTTGCATCACCCTGCTAGCCGGGCCTCATCGCGATCGGGAACCGCGCAGCCATGAACGCCTTCCTTTCATTCGCCGGCTTCCTGCTCCTGCTGATCCTGTTCGTCCTGTGGGGCTTTGCCTTCTGGAAGAAACCGCAACTCGCGCTCGGCGTGCTGATCGGCATCGCCTGCGCCTTCGTGGTCACCCTGCTGTTGCGTGCGATCGACCTGCACGAGATTCCCGTGTGGCTGCCTGCGCTGCCATTCGCCGTGGTGGCAGCTGCACTGTTCGGTTTTGGTGTCCTTGCCTGGTACTGGGGGAAAACAGACTGACGGAAGAGGGTTCCCGGAACCGCGGGCGGGCCGCCACCGATGAACCAGGAAAATCAAGGCTGATGCAGATCGGTCGCGCGCGCTTGAACGTTTCCGGATCCTTCAATCGGGGGCAGAAATGAAGTGCATGTACTATCTCGCGCCTACGCTTGCGAACACGCAGCAGATCTCCGACGACCTGCACGACGTCGGCATCCGGGATTTCTATCTTCACGTCATTGCCAGGGATGAGGCGGGCCTCAAGAAGCAGCACATCCATTCCAGCAACTATCTCGAGACGCTCGATCTGGTGCGCGATGGCGTGATCGGGGCCTGCATCGGCTTCCTCGTCGGCCTCGCTGGCGTCGGACTGCTCATCTACTTCCAGCCCTTCAGCACCACAGTGCCCCCATTCGTCTATGCGGCGATCGTCATCCTTGCCACCCTGCTCGGGTCGTGGGAAGGCGGGCTCGTCGGCATCGGCACCCGCAATCACAAGCTCGCGCGTTTCGATGCGGATATCGACGCCGGCAAATATCTCATGCTGGTCTACGTGCGCAAGGAGCGGGAGAACGGCGTCCGCGACATGATGCGCGAGCGCCACCCGGAAGCGGATCTGGTGGCCGTCGACCGGCACTTCATCAATCCCTTCACGAACGTGCAGCGCATGCAGGGCTCGCCCTTGCCCCGCACCTGATCCCCCACATCCACGGCGGACAACAAAAGGATCGGCGCATGTCAATTGCAATAGCAGTGATCCTGCTCGTCATCGGCACGGTGCTGTTTCATTTCCTGAGTCCCTGGTGGTTCACGCCCATCGCTTCCAACTGGGAAACGATGGACGAAACGGTGAACCTGACGTTCTGGGTTACCGGCGTCGTGTTCGTGGCCGTGAACCTCTTCCTGGCCTATGCAGTGATCCGCTATCGCCATCGTCGGCAGGAACAGCGGGCACATTATGAGCCGGAGAACCGCAAGCTCGAATGGTGGCTGACCATCGCGACCTCCATCGGCATCGCGGCGATGCTCGCGCCGGGTCTGGCAGTGTGGGCACGCTTCGTGACCGTGCCGGAGGAAGCCTCGACGGTCGAAGTGCTGGGACAGCAGTGGTACTGGAGTTATCGCTTTCCCGGGCAGGATGGCGCGCTCGGGCTGTCGGACACCCACCTGATCACGCTCGACAACCCGTTCGGCATCGACCCGGCCGATCCCCAGGGGCAGGATGACATCCTGGTGGCAAGCCCGGAGCTGCATCTGCCGATCAACGAACCCGTCAAGGTGCTGCTGCGTTCGCGCGACGTGAACCACCAGTTCGCCGTGCCGCAGTTCCGCGTCAAGATGGACATGGTGCCTGGCATGGTCACCAACTTCTGGCTCACGCCGACCCGGACCGGCGAGTTCGATGCGCTGTGCGAACAGCTGTGCGGGCTGGCGCACTTCGTCATGCGCGGGCGGGTGGTCGTCGACGAGGCCGAGCCGTTCCGGCAATGGCTGGCGCGGCAACCCACGTTCGCCGCGACCCAGGCCCTGACTGCCGGCGACCCCGCGAGAGGCCAGACGCTCTACGCCGTCTGCACCGCCTGCCACGGAGCCCAGGCAGAAGGGAACCAGGCACTGAATGCGCCGAAGCTGAGTGGCCAGGGCGGCTGGTACCTCGTACGACAGCTCAGGGACTTCAAGGCAGGCATCCGTGGCGCGCACGAACTCGATGTCTATGCGAAGCAGATGGCGCCGTTTGCCGCAATGCTCGCGGATGACCAGGCCATTCGCGACGTGGTGGCTTACATCGGCACGCTGGCGGACGAACGTCCCGATGCGACTCTCGTCGGCAATGCAGGTCGCGGCCGGACGCTCTACACCACCTGTTCTGCCTGCCACGGTTCCGCGGCACAGGGAATCTGGGCGACGAACGCTCCCCGGCTTGCGCAGATGAGCGACTGGTACCTGGCCCGGCAGCTGAACAATTTCAAGGAAGGGATCCGCGGCTCGCATCCCCAGGATTTCAACGGTGCGCAGATGGTGCCGATGGCGAAGATCCTTGGCGACGAGCAGGCCATCAGTGACCTGGTGGCCTACGTGCGAACCCTGTAGCCCTGCGCTTGAGCTTTCGTTGGGAGGACTTGGCCGATGGCATACGTTGCGATTGCGGACCGGGACCACGAGCACACCCTGCACGATCCGCAGACGTTCATCGAGAAGTACATCTGGAGCCAGGACCACAAGGTCATCGCCGTGCAATACACGATCACGGCGCTGGCGATCGGGCTGGTGGCGCTCGGGCTGTCGGTGCTCATGCGCCTGCAGCTGGGGTTTCCCGATACGTTCTCGTTCATCGCCCCGGATGACTACTACCAGTTCATCACCATGCACGGGATGATCATGGTCATCTATCTGCTCACCGCGCTGTTCCTCGGCGGTTTCGGCAACCTGCTCATTCCCCTCATGTGCGGGGCGCGGGACATGGTATTCCCGTACATGAACATGCTGAGCTACTGGTTCTACCTGGTGGCGGTGCTCGTGCTGGTCGCCAGCTTCTTCGTGCCCGGCGGACCGACCGGCGCCGGCTGGACGTTGTATCCACCCCAGGCGATCCTCGTCGGCACGCCCGGTGCCACCTGGGGCATCCTGCTGATGCTCCTGTCGCTCGCGATCTTCATCATCGCGTTCACCATGGGCGGCCTCAACTACGTCGTCACGGTCCTCCAGGCACGTGGGCGTGGCATGACGCTCATGCGGATGCCGCTCTCGGTGTGGGGCATCTTCATGGCTGCGATCCTCGGCCTGCTGGCTTTCCCCGCCCTGTTCGTCTCGGCCGTCATGATGATGCTCGACAGCGTGGTCGGTACCAGCTTCTTCATGCCGGCCATTGCCTCGATGGGCGAGGTCTCGGAACACACGGGTGGCAGCCCCCTGCTGTTCCAGCATCTCTTCTGGTTCTTCGGGCACCCCGAGGTGTACATCGTTGCCCTGCCCGCTTTCGGCATCGTGTCGGATCTACTGAGCACGCATGCCCGGCGGAACATCTTCGGCTACCGGATGATGGTCTGGGCCATCCTCGCCATCGGCTGCCTGAGCTTCGTCGTGTGGGCGCACCACATGTATGTCAGTGGCATGAACCCTTACTTCGGGTTCTTCTTCGCGACGACCACCCTGATCATCGCGGTGCCGACCGCCATCAAGGTCTACAACTGGGTGCTGACGCTCTGGCGCGGCGACATCCACCTGACGGTCCCGATGCTGTTTGCAATCGGCTTCATCTTCACCTTCGTGAATGGCGGGCTCACGGGCCTGTTCCTCGGGAACGTCACCGTCGATGTCCCGCTGTCGGGAACCTACTTCGTGGTCGCGCACTTCCACATGGTGATGGGCGTGTCGCCCATCCTCGTGCTCTTCGGCGCGATCTATCACTGGTATCCCAAGATCACGGGCCGGTTGCTCGATGACACCCTGGGCAGGGTCCATTTCTGGCTGACCTTCCTCGGCACGTATGCCATCTACCTGCCCATGCACTACCTCGGGATTCTCGGCGTACCGAGGCGTTACTACGCCTACAGCGATGCCATCGATTTCATTCCGCAGTCTGCGCACACGGTGAATGCGTGGATCAGCGTCTCGGCCATGTTCGTGGCGGCGGTACAGCTGGTGTTCCTCTACAACCTCATCGTGTCCGTCTTCAGGGGCAAGCCATCGGGCCCCAATCCCTGGCGGTCCACGACGCTTGAGTGGCAGACGCCCGAGAATCCCGCAAAACACGGCAACTGGGGCAAGGACCTGCCGGTCACTTATCGCTGGGCCTATGACTATGCGGTTCCGGGAGCGCCGGAGGACTTCGTGCCGCAGAACGTCCCGCCAGGCGATGCACGTGCGGGCGGCAGCAGCGACCTGCATGGCCATCGGCTATGTACCTGACCGTAGCCTTCTGTGCCCTGCTGGCCGGCATCATCGTCTGGGCCTTCCTCGTGCGCCGGCTGCAGACGCGAACCTGGGAGGTGCAGGGCGTGCACGCCAGCCCGAACGCCACTGCCGATACGGCGCCGGCCCGGCTCGGCCTCTGGGTGTTTCTGGCCGTTGTCACGTCGCTCTTTGGCCTGTTCATCTCTGCGTACTACATGCGCATGGGACACGGGCATGGCGCCGTTGCCGACCACCACCAGGACTGGAGCGCGGTTCCCGAACCGACCGTCCTCTGGATCAACACCGTCGTGCTGATTCTCAGCAGCATCGCGATGCAATGGACGCGGACCGACATGGCGCGCGGCCGGCCCGATCTCACCCGCCTGGGGCTCACGGCCGGCGGCATGCTTGCCATCGCATTCCTGCTCGGCCAGCTGTTCGCCTGGAACGAGCTTGCCACTTCCGGGTTCATGCCTCAGGGCGACCCCGCGGCGGCCTTCTTCTACCTGCTCACCGCCGTCCATGGATTGCACCTGCTAGGCGGACTCTACGTGCTCGCACGTGCCTGGTGGCGTCTTTGGCGGCCGGGCGTCGAGCTGATCGACGTGCGCCTCGGCATCGAGCTGTGCACCGTGTACTGGCACTACCTGCTGCTCGTCTGGATCGGTCTGTTTCTCCTCCTGCTTGCAACCTGAAAGGGCTGACCTATGTCGGATCACGCTGGAAGCCTGAGCCCCGCGGAAACCAGCGCTGCGGGGTTGCAGGGAATGACCGCGGACTGGTCTGCGGACAAGCAGGCGTTCCCGGTGCCCTGGGGCAAGGCGATGATGTGGATCTTCCTCCTGAGCGACACGTTCATCTTCA
>JANNNQ010000130.1:0-20925 GCA_031398625.1 Pseudomonadota bacterium | reverse complement strand
CGTCTGTCCTGGCCTGCTGCCACAGCAATTCCACGCGAATGAGGTTGTTGAGCGCTTCGGTCGGCCCGTTGGAGACGCGGGCGGTGTGCCAGGCGATGATCTGTGCCCGCCAACGGCGGCGGCCGCTGCGTACTCCTCGGCCTTGCCAGCGTAGGCACGCACCTGTGCGCTCGACACCACGCGGGTGCGCATCGGCTTAGGCATGTGCGGGCTCGCGGAGTTCGTCGAGGGACAAGCCGTGGATGACGACACCGTCGCGCGTGACGTCGCGCCACAACGTCGATCGGCTCCCGAGCTTGGCGCCCACTTCAATGCGGCTCACCTCGAGGATCTCGACCGGGTTGCCGGCGACGGCTCGCAGGTGGTCGCGCCAGTCGTCGATCGAGGCAGTCCAGGTTGCGTCGTCTTCGTCGAGCTCGTCGGGTCGGACTACGACGATGTCGAGGTCGCTGTCAGACGTTGCTTCGCCCCGGGCGAACGAGCCGAACACGATCACGCTGACCGGGGGAGTCGGCAGCGCGGCAGCCGCCGCCCCGATCTGATCGAGCACCGACCCGCGAGCGCGGGAGAGAGCTATCAACGCCTGTGCGGCGACGTTTGACCGCACCAACTGGAACTGCGATGACGGTGGGACCTCGCGGCGTTGGACGATGCCGAGGCACGGTCGTCCACCACGTTCACGTCGATGCCGCGGGCTTCCGCCTGGTGTGCCACCCAGGCGTTCACGGACTGGCGATCCGTCGCTGCAATCGCGAGCCGCATGCCGTTCAGGTGTTCGGGCTGGAATTCGCCGTGTACATGCGCGATCGAGTTGTTCGCCACGAGCGCCGCAAGCCGGTCGCCGAGTTCGGGTGCAACCACGGTGATGTCCGCGCCCGCGCGATGGAGCAGGTCGACCTTGCGCGCTGCCACTTCGCCGCCGCCGACGACCAGCACGGGCTCGCCCGCCAGCCGCAGGAAGATGGGGAAGTATTCCATCTGTTCAGCCCGCCACGCGCCGCGGTTCAGGCTTGATCGGAATGACCCGGCGCTTCGGCTGCAGGCCACATTCGCGCGTCTCGGGATTCTCCCACCACCAGCGGCCCGAACGCGGATCGGCGCCGGGTTCGACGGCACGCGTGCAGGGGGCGCAGCCGATGCTGGGATAGCCCTTGTCATGCAGCGGGTTGTACGGGAGATTGCGGGTCTTGATGTAAGCCCACACGTCTTCTTCAGTCCACTCGAGCAGCGGGCTGACCTTCCACATTTCATTGCGGTCGTCCCACGAGACGGTCTCGCCCTTCGCGCGTTCCGCCGACTGCTCGCGACGCACGCCTGTGACCCACGCCTTGTAGCCTTGTACGGCTCGCTTGAACGGCTCGACCTTGCGGATGTGGCAGCACGATTGCCGCTCTTCCAGGCCACTGTAGAAACCGTTGATGCCGTTCTCCTGCACGTAGGCTTCCACCGCCTCCGTGTTCGGGTAGTACACCTTGATCCGGCGGTCGTACCGACGCTCCACCCGGTCGAGCAGTGCGAGCGTCTCGTCAGGCAGGCGGCCCGTGTCGATGGTGAACAGGTCAATCGATGGCGCGTACGTGCAGATCAGGTCCATCAGCACGGCCGATTCGGGCCCCAGGCTATTGGAATACACGACGCTCCCGTACTCCTGCGTCGCCTGCTCCAGCTGCGCAGCGGAACCGCGCACCAGCCCGGCGAGGCGGGGAGAAAGGTCTTCGGCCGTCATGGCTGGCTGCCCGAGGCGCGCAGGCGTGACCACATTGTTACGGAAAAGCGCATTACCGCACTGTAGCCAGCGGGACTTATAACCGGAAAGACCCGTTCGTTCTGGATAGATGCGGGCGCGTTATCAGATTTGGGGACAGTCCCCGGGGACAGTCCCCAATTGCGATCAGCCGCGGTGGCGAAGAGCCAGCCCCTTGTCCGCAGCATCCTGATACTTAACGGAAAAATCACCGAATGCAGCCACTGCGACGGCGGTATCGGCACCGTCGGGGAGTTCGAAGGCATCGAAGCCGCAACGGGCCATGTAGAAGAGCTGGTCGCGCTGGACCTTGCCGACGGCGCGGATCTCCCCGCTGAACTTGAACCGCTGGCGGAGCAGCTGGGCCTGGGTGTAGCCGCGGCCCTCGCCAATGCCGCCGAACTCGATGGCTACGAGGGAAACCCGCAGGAAGTCCCGCTCCAGCAGCTCGACGGGGTCAGTGGGTCCGATCCGGACGCCGAGCTTGCCGTCCCATAGCCACCACTGGTCCCGCTCCGCCTGCCAGCGGGCAAAGGGAATGATTACCGCCCGGCTCAACCCCTGGGGGTCCTCGTCGAGGGTGCGCCACTCATCGGCGACGACTTCACGCTGCCTGATCAGTTGGGGCATAAACGCGGGCCTTGAAAGGAGCGACACCGACACGGCGGAAGGTCTCGAGGAACCGTTCGCCTTCCTGCCGCTGGTCCACGTAGACGTGCAGGATGCGAGCGAGGGTTTCGGCGACGTCGTTCTGGGCCACCGACGGACCGATCACGGTGCCGAGCGCCGCATCCTGGCCGCCGGCCGAACCGCCCAAGGTGATCTGGTACCACTCCTCGCCGCTTTTATCGACACCGAGGATGCCGATGTGGCCGACATGGTGGTGGCCGCAGGCATTCATGCAGCCGGACATCTTGAGTTCGATGTCGCCGATGTCGTAGAGGTAGTCGAGGTCGTCGAAGCGTTCGTTGATCTGCCGTGCAACGTTGATCGTGCCGGCATTCGCGAGGCTGCAGAGGTCGAGACCCGGGCACGCGATCATGTCGGTCAGCGTCCCGATGTTCGGCGTCGCGAGGTCGATCGCCTTCAAGCCTGCCCACACGGCCTTGAGGTCCTTCTGCCGCACGTCGGCGAAGATCAGGTTCTGGTCGTGCGTCGACCGCACAAGCCCGAGCGAATACCGGTCTGCAAGGTCCGCGACCCCTTCCATCTCGACATCGGTGATGTCGCCGGGCGGACGCGCCGGCGACTTAAGCGAAACGACGACCGCGCGATAACCCGGTACCTTGTGCTTGCGGGTATTGCGCTGGTACCAGTTGCGGAACTCATTGCCGGCACCTGTGACGACGTCTTCGTCGATGAGCGCTTCGTACTGCGGCGGCACGAAAAACGCTTTCACACGGGCGATTTCAGCGTCTTCGAGGATCGGCGCCACGCCGCGTGAGCGCTCGAACTCGGCGTCCACCATCTCCCGGAATTTCGCCGGACCGACTGCCTTCACCAGGATCTTGATGCGGGCCTTGTGGATGTTGTCGCGCCGGCCGTTCAGGTTGTACACACGCAGGATCGCATCGAGATAGGCGAGCAGATCGCGGGGGCCAAGCCACTCGCGGATCACATGGCCGATCATCGGTGCGCGGCCGAGGCCACCACCGACCAGCACTTCGAAACCGATTTCGCCTTGCGCGTTCCGTTTCAGGTGCAAGCCCACGTCATGCACCCGGGAAGCGGCCCGGTCCTGCGGCGAGCCGGTGACGGCGATCTTGAACTTGCGCGGCAGGAACGAGAACTCGGGATGCAGCGTGGCCCACTGGCGGATGATCTCGCACCAGGGACGCGGATCGTCCAGCTCGTCGGTGGCGACGCCGGCGAAATGGTCGGCGGTAACGTTGCGGATGCAGTTGCCGCTCGTCTGGATGGCATGCATCTGCACGCTCGCGAGCAGCGCCAGGATGTCGGGCACGGTCTCGAGCTTCGGCCAGTTGTACTGGATGTTCTGGCGAGTACTGAAGTGGCCGAACCCCTTGTCGTACTCGCGCGCAATCCGGGCCAGCATGCGTACCTGCCTGGTCCTCAGCAGGCCGTACGGGATCGAGACCCGCAGCATGGGGGCGTAACGCTGGATATAGAGGCCGTTCCGGAGGCGCAAGGCCCGGAAATCGTCCTCGTGCAGCTCGCCGGCCAGAAAGCGGCGCGTCTGGTCGCGGAACTGCGCGACCCGCTCATCCACCACCTTCTGGTCGATATCGTCGTAGATATACATGAGGGTTAGAACTGTACAGCGACCAAAATGTCACCGAAATAGGAATTGGCTATGAAGAGATGCCCCGGGGGAAGGCTCTCAGGACCAGACAGGCCCTCAGGTGGGGGCCGGCATCCGGAAATCAGGCCGCCAGCCGAGCTGGAAGGAAGCCTTGCCGCTCGACACAGTGCCGTCTTCCTCGGCGATGTTGTAGGCACCCGCATTGCCGCGACTGACGGCGCGGCGGGCGGCATCGGCAGCCGCATCCACATGTACCGGACCACCGGGCGACGGCGCAACAGATCCAGTATCGGGCCCATAGAGTTTTCCGTACCTGAGCACGAGGCTTGTCATGGGCGCGGCCAGCACCTGGCTTTCCAGCCTGGCGACGCCCCGCGCGCTGACCGCACTCGCTCCCACCAGGGAATCCGCGGCCAGCGGCCATTCTTCCCGGTACGGTGTCGCTCCCGGCGCGTAGGCAAACGCGACGCTCTGCGCGACCAGCCGCTGCGCTCCCGCGGCAACTGCGGCCGCGACCAGATTGCGCGTGCCGATATCCCGGATGTGGGCATTGCGGACCCGGGCCGTTGCGAGCATCGAAGGCTCGAGTGCCGGCGGGAGATCGGTGAGCTGGTGCACGACGACAGCAGGCCTGGCGTGCACGGCAACGTCCTTGAGCTTCTTCCCGTCGAACACGTCGACCACCACTGGTTCGACGCCCAGCGCCTTGAGGACGGCTGCCTTCTCAGTCGATCGGGTGGTGCCGACAACCCGCCAGCCATCCGCAAGCAGCAGGCGGCACAACCGCCGCCCAATCACCCCGCTTGCACCGGCAACGAAAACCGTTCTGTTACCCGAGAGCATGGCGGGAACCTAGACCCGCATTGCGAAATGGTGGCCGGAGATGTGGAATCCTTCGCGCAGATAGAAGCGATGCGCCCCGAACCGCTGGACTCCTGAATCCAGCTGCAGCTGCTGGCAACCGAGTTCGCGGGCGTGGGCCTTGAGCCAGGCCATCATCGTTGCACCAGCACCGGTGGACCGATGCCGCTCATCCGTCACCAGGTCATCGACATAGATGTGCTTGCCCCACGCGAGCTTGGTGCCGACCACGAAACCGGCCACGCACAGGACCTCACCGGCTTCTTCGACATAGGCGACCTGGAAGCCCTCGCGCATCTGCTCCTTGATGCGGGGGACCAGCGTTTCCCGAGTGAATGCCGGCCGTAACTGCAGCAGGACGCTGCTGATTCTTTCCAGATCCTCATCAGTTTTCGCGATTCTGACAATCATGTTCTTCCTCTGGCCTGCCGGCAGGCCCCCTTGTCGACAGAGTCGACCTACTTGCCGGAGGCCTTTAGCCCCTTGGGGCTACTTGCCGACAGAGTCGGCCGGCCTCACTTCTCCGTCATCACTCTCATGAGCCCTTCCTGCGCCGTCGACGCAATCAGCTTGCCGTCGCGACCGAAGATGCTGCCTCTCGACAAGCCCCTGGCTCCCGAGGCGCTGGGGCTGTCGATGGAATAGAGCAGCCAGTCGTCGACGCGGACGGGACGATGGAACCACATGGCGTGGTCGATGCTGGCGAAGCGGATGTTGCTGCTGGGAAAGGGAGTACCGTGCGGCAGCGTGGCGGTCATCAGCAGGTAATAGTCGGACACATAGGCAAGCAGTCCGCGATGCAGGGCTTCGCCATCGGGAAGCGTATCGGCGGCGCGGAACCACACATGCAGGTTCGGGTCCTTGGGCTGGCCGTTAAGCAGGCGCTCCAAGTCGACGGGACGGATGTCGAAGGGCCGCACACGATCGAAGAAGCAGCGCTGGCGATCGGTCAGCAACGGACTGTTGATCCAGTCCGAGCGCTTCGGCAGCGACTCCGGGGGCGGGACATCCGGCATGGCAAGCTGGTGTTCGAGGCCATCCTCCGGTGCCTGGAACGAAGCCGACATGTGGAAGATCTGCTGGCCCTTCTGGATCGCGACAACGCGGCGGCTCGAGAAGCTCGTCCCATCCCGGCTGCGATCGACTTCGTACACGATCGGCAGGTTGAAATCGCCACCGCGCAGAAAGTAGGCGTGCAGCGAATGGACGACGCGCCCTTCGATCGTGCCGGTTGCCGCCATCAGGGCCTGGCCGAGCACCTGGCCGCCAAAGACGATGGGATTGCCGATATCACGGCTCATGCCGCGATAGAGGTTGTCCTCGAGCTGTTCGAGACGGAGGACGTCAAGCAGGTCAGCGAGTGCGGCGTCCATCAGGGTACCCGTTACGCTGGCCGTTGCGCCCGCGGGGGCACGTTCCACAGGTAGATCGCGTCGGTCCCGAAGTCGTAGCTGTTGTCAGGCGGCCAGGCTTTGCCAAAGTCGAAATCGTGCGACACGATCCGCGCGCCATCCGGCAGTTCCTTGAGCAGCTTCGGCCGCAACCGCAGCATCATCTCGGCAAAGAGATAGAGCATCACCACCGTTGCGTCCGAGACGCTGGTGTCGAACAGATCGCCATGGTGGAACGTGACCAGCTTTTCGACGCCGGCAGCAACCGCATTCTCGCGCGCGATGGCGACAGCCTGCGGATTGATATCGACGCCGACGCCCCGCGTCCCGAACCGTTTGGCTGCTTCGATGACGAGGCGCCCATCGCCGCTGCCCAGGTCATAAACCACATCGCCGGGCCGCACATTCGCGATGCGCAGCATGTGGCCGACCATCGTGGGATTGGTCAGGACATAAGGAGGCAACCGCTTGGGAACGGCCGCTGCGGCACCCGGGTTCAGCCACGGAGCAGCGCCCACGCCGGCGAGCAACAGCAGATCGCGTCGGTTCATGCCGGCATCATGGCATCGAAAAGCTGCCTAGACGAGCGTATACCCCAGCCTGGTCAACGGCAGCGTCCGCACGCGCTGGCCCGACGCCGCGAAGATCGCGTTCGCAATGGCGGGGGCGACCGGGGGCAGCGACGGCTCGCCAATGCCGGTTGGCGGGAACGCGCTCTGGATGAAATGCGATTCGATCTTCGGGATATGCATGCCCTGCCGCAGGATGGGATACCGGTCGAAGTTGCCCTGTTGCACGCGGCCGCCTTCCATGGTGATCTCGAGTCCGAACATGGTGGACAGGCCATCGATCACCGCGCCTTCGCACTGTGCGAGCGAACCGCTCATGTTGATGATCGGGCCGATGTCCCCAGCAACCGTCACCTGGTGGATCGTGAGGCGCTTGGCCCGATCGACGCTGACCTCCGCCACTTCGGCGAAATGCCCCGCATGGCTGAAATGGAACGCGAGCCCCATGCCCCGTCCGGGCGGCAACTGTTTGCCCCAACCCGCCTTCTCCGCGGCGAGCTTGATGACCGCGGCAGCGCGTTCGGAATTGAGGGCGAACTCCGTCTTCGGTTCGAGCCAGCGCGGCTCACCCATGACATCCAGCAGGAACTCCAGGTGATCGCGGCCCGCAGCCACCGACAGCTCGTGCAGGAACGACTGGGTCGCGAAAGCGATGCCGTTGGATCGCGGTGCGCGCCAGGGACCGGTCGGCGTACCCAGCGGCAACAGCGACTGGGTGACGCGATAGTCGGGCACCAGCTGCGCCGGGAATTCGTCCGCCGGGTAGTTGGCCGAGTTCGCGGGCGCCTTGCCATCCACCGTGAAGGTGATGAAGTGATTGGCCCAGGCGGAGAGCTTGCCGTACCCGTCTACGGCACCCTTGAACGAGTGGAAGCCGGCAGGCCGGTAGAAGTCATGGGCCATGTCGTCTTCGCGCGTCCACTGCAGCTTGACCGGGATGCCACCCGCCTGCTTCGAGATCTGTGCCGCTTCGCACGCGTAGTCATTCATCAGGCGGCGGCCGAAGCCGCCACCGCAGCGGGTCTGGTGCAACGTGACTTTCTCGGGCGGCAGCCCGAGGGTGTTGCCGACGACACCCAGGCAGGCTTCGGGAGTCTGGGTCGGCGCCCACAGCTCGACGGTATCGCCCTTGAACCAGGCGGTGCAGTTCTGCGGTTCGAGCGGTGAATGCGCAACAAATGGATAGGAGTAATACGCCTCGACCTGCCTGGCGCCCTTCGCAAGGGCCTGATCGACATCGCCATCGGCGCGCACCGGCATCGGTCCGGCAGGCAACTTCGCGAGCTCGAGGGCCCTGGCCTGAATGTCATTCCAGCTGTCGGTGGCAGCGCCCGTCTCGTCCCAGGTCACGCGCAGCTGGCGTTTCGCATTCAGCGCGCCCCAGGTCGTGGTCGCGAGGATGGCGACACCCGGCATCACTTCCGTCGGGCGGCCATTCCCCTCGACGATGAAGGCCTGCTTTACACCGGGCAACGCGCGAATCTGGTCGAGATTGGCTTCCTTGACCTTGCCGCCGGTAGCGGGGCACTTCTCGTACACGGCATACAGCATGTTCGGCAGCGCCTGGTCGACGCCAAACAGCGGACCGCCCGTAACGATCTGCCGATTGTCGACGCCTGGAATCGACGTACCGATGAGCGTGTAGTGCTGCCGCTCCTTGAGGACGAGGGTCTTCGGATCAGGCACCGGGACCGAAGCCGCCTTCATGGCCAGCGCGCCATAGGCGAGCTTGCGGCCGCTGGCCTTGTGCAGGACGAAACTTTTTTCGGTGGCGCATTCCGTCGCCGGCACGTTCCATTCCTGCGCCGCCGCTGCCACGAGCATTGCGCATCCCACGGCCCCGGCCTGTCGCAACTGATCCCAGCTCGTTGGAATGGACCGGGAACCGCCGGCGGCCTGCCTGCCGTACACCCTGGAATTGATGGGCGACTGCTCGACCTGCACATGCGCCCAGTCGGCATCCAGTTCCTCGGCGATGATCATGGGGAACGCGGTCTTGATGCCCTGTCCGATCTCGGGATTCTTGTTGAGGAGCGTAATCGTGCCGTCCTCCGCGAGCCTCAGGAACGCATTGGGGACGAAGGCCTTGCCGCCGGCCACGGGAGATTCTCCGGCGAGCGCCACGGCTTCGTCGCCCATCCAGAACGCGAGGACGAGGCCGCCACCGGCCACGCCGGTGAGCTTGAGAAACGAGCGACGATTGAACGTCGCGGGGGTGGCGGTGCGGGCTTCCGCTGCCTCCAGCAAGGCATTGAGATGGAGTTCGGCAGCGAGGCGGGATGCGTGTGCGGTGTTCATGATGCTGCCCCCTGTGCCTTGCCGAGCTTCGTGGCCGCGGAGTGGATGGCGCTGCGGATGCGGTGATACGTGCCGCAGCGGCAGATGTTGCCGGCCATGGCAGCGTCGATGTCGGCATCCGTCGGCTTGGGATTCTGCGCGAGCAGCGCAGTGGCGGACATGATCTGTCCGGCCTGGCAATAACCGCATTGGGGAACGTCCAATTCCATCCAGGCCTGTTGCACGGCGTGCAATGTGCCATCCGGCCGGGCGAGCCCTTCGATGGTGGTAATGGCGACGCCGCTCGCGGCAGCAGCTGGAATCTGGCACGAGCGCACCGGGTTGCCATTCATGTGGACGGTGCAGGCACCGCACTGGGCCACTCCACAGCCGAACTTGGTGCCTACCAGCCCCAGGCTGTCGCGCAGGACCCAGAGCAATGGCGTCTGCGCATCGATGTCCTCGACGACGCGGTCCTGCCCATTCACGTTCAATCGCACCGTGGCCATAGATCCCCCCTGAAAACCGTCCATTCCCCGAGCCTGCGAGCGCCGAGCGTATGTCAGCGCCTGAAGCCGCACAACGGCTCTGACCAGCGGGATACGACGCCTGCTCCCGGGCTACTCCTGGAGCAGCGGCGCCTGAGCGCGGAATGGCGGATCCGTCCGGCAGGGAGTCGGACTCCAGTGCCCGCCTTCGGGTTCCTTGAGGAAGTGGGTGCTCGTGATGAACGGCAGCGTCAGGTACTCGGGATCCTCGATGATCGTCGTGACGATCAGCCACGAGTCGCCGTTGGGCTCCTCGATCCGGTTGAAGTACTCGGTCATCACTGTCCGGGAGCCGTAGGGCACGCCGTTCTTGCGGAGATACCCCGGCTGCAGGTGGGTGGTGACCACCTTCAGCGACCCTCCCGGTCCGGGAGCGACGCGACCGAGTCCCTGCCCGGCGGTAAAGACATCCCTGCCCTGTGCCACTTTCTGCCAGCTGGCCACCGAATGTCCCTGCCGCGACGGTTCACCCGGCGTGGACTCGCCAAACCGGAGCAGGCGGACCTGCTGGCCGGCGTCGCTTTCCATTTTCAGGGTGGTGTCGTTGTCCCATGAAACCCGGAACCGGGCAGGCAGGCGCAGCAATGCGGGTGCCCCGAAAGCCTTGCACTGCTGGCCGGCGGTATTGTCCGCTTCCAGGTCCCAGGCATTCGCGACCGCAACCGCCGCGGCACTCAGCGGCAGGCTCGCGAACTCTCCCTTCGGCGGCGTGATCATGCGCCACTGGTAGTCTTCGGAGATGATCGGCACCCACTGGCCCGTCATGTCGAACTTGGCATCCTGACGTGGCGGCAGCAGCGGCACGGGCGGCACCAGACTTGGTCCCGCGGCGACTCCGGGCGGTGGCCGGTATGGCGATGGGCCGGCCTGCGCGAACACGAGCATGGGCACCAGAGCAACGAGCAGCCCCGCTATCCGTTTCATGGCGCGCTCAGCTCCCGGTAAGCCGCGGCAATGAACATGTCCGTCGTCCAGCGGCCCTCGGTGGCGCCATACGTGCCGTCGTAATCGAGCGTCGGGCGGAGCGCCTGTACTTCTTCCAGCGTCTTTCCCTGGTCGATGAGTGCACGCAGCCGCTCCCTCACGATCGACAGCATGTCCCGGTACTCGACGACATCCCCTTCATCGCTGAGGCGGCCATGCCCCGGAATCACCAGCGTGCCGCCTTCCTGCAGCAGCTCCGGCACGGTGATATCGATCAGGCGATTGAGCGCGGCAATCGTGCCGTTCAGGCTGCCACCCCGCTCGGGCCTGAGCACGGGATAGCGATCCGTGGCAAAGATATCGCCCGCGCTCACGACATCGGTGCGACGGAAGACCACGAGGCTGTCGCCATCCGTCCGCGCCGCGGGGACGTGCACCAGTTCGACCGGCGTGCCGTTGAAGAAGAAACTGAAGGTGTCGACGAAATAGGTGATGAGCGGCCTGCCGGCTTCGTCGAGCTGCAGCTGCGCACCCGTCGGCCGCAGCATGCGATTGGCAGCGTTCTCGTGCGCCATGATGTGCGCGATCTGGGGATCGGCTTCCGGAAAACCCGGTGGACTCCCTGCCCGCGCGAGCTCTGCGTTCCCGGCGATGTGCTCCGATTCCGCTGACGTGTTGACGATGTAGTGGAGGGGTCGCGGCGTAAGGCCTCGAATCGCCGCGATGACCTTCGCCGTCATCGTGCCGTCGCCCGAGTCCACCACCAGCACGCCGTCCGTTCCCACCTGCACGGTGAGGTTGCCGGCTGCGGTTGTCAGCATGTAGATGTTGTCACGCACCGGCAGGACCGCCACTTCACGCGGATCGAGCGCCGGAACGAGGTTCGGCACTTGCATGCGGTCCCGGGGCGCGGCGGCAATCGCCAGCACGGGCAGCAACAGACCGGGTGCGACGAGCCTGGTGGGTGAAAACCTCATGTTTTACCTGCCAGCCGGGGGCGTACGAGGCAGGGTGGACAAGGTCATGATGTACTCGGGATACGTCATGGCTGCCCCACCCCGCACCGTCTCGAGCGGCAGGCCGGTTTCGTGCGCGAGTTCGGCAAGGTCGGGATTCGCCCACGGCATCGTGGTCGGGATCACGCCCTTCTCGCGAACGACCTCGATCGTCGGATAGCAGGGCCGCAAGCCGCGCACCACGCTCACGTCTTCGACAAAGGTCACCGTCGAGATATGGGGCGCGGTGAGATACACCGGGTCGTAGACGATCGTGACCAGCGTGAGATAGGAGCCGTTGCGGATCCAGTGTTCGCGAAAGGTTGCCTTGTCACTGCGAGGCACGCCGTTGCGCTTGATGTACCCGAGCTTGAGATGGGTGGTGTCGGTGACCAGCGTGTCCCCCGCCCACTTTCCCGTGGAGAACCCCTGCCGCGTGTGACGGGCATTGGCAGGCGGATGCGGGCGGCCGTCCATCCAGATCGTCCGCTCGGGTGCCAGCCACGAGAGACGATACTTCCACGCAATGACCCGCTGCGTGTCCGGGTCGACCTCATTCCACCAGACGAGATTGGCAGGGCTGCGCGTCCCGTAGTCGGCGGGGTGCGAGATGCACTGCCGTTCCGGCACGGAGATGATCGACGCGTTCCAGCTGTCCGCCGCCATGCGGGCGGCATCATTGAGGGGAAGCCCCATGTAGTCGCCGGCGCGCGGGCCGGGCCAGCGATCGGAATAGTCCTCGTGGAAGCGGAAACCCCAGCCGCCGGAGAGATTGACTTCAGCCCGGGCGAGGCCGCCTGCCAGCATCAGCACCAGGCAGGCAACGGCGCGCGGCGACATGGTCTGGCGGATCAGCGTGCCGAGCAGGGTGTCGGGCGCCACTTGGCGCGATCCGTTTCCTTTTCCTTCTTGAAATTGAGGCTCGTGACCCAGGGGCCATTGAGGTACGTCGGGTCTTCGACCACGGACGTGACGACAAACCATTCAGTGCCATCGGGCTCTTCGAACCGGTCGAAGTACTCGGTCAGTTTCGCATTGTCGCCGAAAGGAATGCCGTTCTTGCGCAGATAGCCCGGCTGGATGTGCGTCGTGACCACCTGCAGCGAGTTGGACTGGCGGCCGCCGCGCGTCGCGGTACCGAGCGCAAGACCAGCGGCACGGCCACCGGGAGGATCCTCCCATTTCGCAAGCGAGTAGCCCTGGCGCGAGGCCGCAGTCCCCGCAGGGGGCGGCGCGCCGAAGCGCAGGATGCGAGTCTGCTGGCCGGCATCCGTTTCGATCTTGAGCGTGCTGTCGTCCTGCCACGTGATCCGCACGCGTCCGGGTTCACGCAGGATGGCCGGAGCGCCGTAACCCTTGCACTGCTCACCTGCCGCTTCATCTTTGGCGGGATCCCACTGGGCACCCACCTCACGGGCTGCGGCGTTCACGGGAATGTTCGCAAAGTCGCCCTTGAGGGGCGTCACCATCCGCCACCGCCAGTCTTCGCTGATCACCGAAACCCATTGTCCCGTGAGGTCCATGGGTGCTGCGGCTCTCGGTGTTCGCGGCGGCTGGGGAGCAGGGGGTTGGGCTGCCAAAGAAACCTGGACCACCAGGGCGAGTGACACCGCAAGCAGTGCTCCCGTTTGCTTCAGGATCATCTTCTTCATCATTCAGCTCCCTGCGGAGGTGACTTGAGGCTCTGGAAGACGGTAGCCACAAAGGCTTCCGCCGTCGGTCCGCCGCGGGGTCCGCCATAGGTGGTGTCGTAGTCGAGCGTGGGCCTGGCCGCCTGCACCTCGGCAAGCGTCTTGCCCTGCCTGATCAGGTCCTGCACGCGATCGCGGACGATGGTGATCATCTCGCGGAACTCGACCACATCCGCCTCGTCACACAACCGGCCGTGGCCGGGAACGACGTACGTGCCGCGCTCCTGGTATGCGGCTGGCACGGTCAGCTGAATGATGTGGTTGACCGCGTTGATCAGCCCCTGGATGCTGCCGCCGCGCTCGAGGTCAATCTCGGGGAAGCGTCCCGGCGTGAACAGGTCCCCCGTGCTGATCACGTCGGCGCGGCGGAAGTAGACGATGCTGTCACCGTCGGTGTGGGCATTGGGGGCGTGGTAGACCACCACCGCGTCACCATTCACGAAGAAGTCCTTTGAAGGCTGGTAGTACTCCGACGTGATCGTGGCGCCAGGAATTGCCGGCTGCGTCCTGTCGGTGATCCGGTTCAGTACGTTCTCATGGCCGAGAATCATGAGCCCTCCGCCACCGGTGCCGCCTGCTGCGATGCCCATGCGGCGCATGTTGGCGAGTGCTGCAGGAGTCGAACCGAGCTGGAGAATCGCTTCGTCGCCCCCGATATGCGCTGCATCCGCGTGCGTGTTGATCACGTAACGGATGGGACGGCGACTCAGGGGACGCAGCATTTCGGCAACCTGTGGCACGAGCGCCGCGGGCGGCGTATCGACCAGCAGTACGCCTTGATCGCCGACCTGCACGGTCACGTTCACATCGAGCCCCGTGATCAGGTAGACGTTGCCCTGCACCGGCAGGAGCTGCAGGTCGACCGGCGCTCCGGCAGGCGCCTGCGGCGCCGTGAGCAACGCGGCCGAGCCCAGCGCGAAGAGCAGCGCGAACCGAATTGCCTGGCCAGTGTTTCTTGCTTGCATCACCCTAAGCTCCCTGTTAAGGCCCATCGGGACACACCGCACCATCGTTCATGCACCTGCAGTACAGCGTGCATTTTTCAGGCGCTGTCTCCGCCTTGCCCATGGTCAGCCGGAACTCCGGATACATCGTCTCGGCACCGCCACGCGCTGCCCTGCGCGGCAATCCGTAGCGATCGGCCCACTCGGTCAGGAAAGGATTCTGCCCGGGGAGGTAGCTCGGCACGGCGCCCACTTCGGCCGGGACTTCACCGCCGTACTCACACGGGTTGGCTGCGACGCGCTGGCCGGGATCGAGTATCCAGTTCTGGCTGCGCACGAGCCGTTCCGTGAAGAAAGCAGGATCCTCGACGATTGTCACCACGGTGAGGATGTCGCCATGTCGTATCCACCGTTCGGTAAACGTGCGGTCGGGGCCGGAGGCGAGGCCGTTGCGGCGGTGATAGTTTTCCTTGAGATGCGTCGTCCGGATCGTCAGCTGGTTGCCGGACCAGGAACCGGTCGAGAAGCCCTGCCACGTGTGCGGAGCCTGCGCTGGCGGATGCGGACGGCCATCGAGCCAGACGGTGCGATCCATCGTGTGGAAACCGATGCGCGTGTGGAACGCGACGGCTTCCTGCGTGATCGGGTCCAGCTCACGCATGATGCGGAGGTTGGCGAGACCGCGCATGGAGTAGTCGGCGCTGTGCTGCCGGCAACCATTCTCGGCAACCACCGAAATGCGGCTCGGGTCGTAGCTGTCGGCCCGCAGGCGCGCCGCATCGTTGATCGGAAAGCCCGCGTAGTCGCCGAGATCCGGACCCGGAATGCGCTCGGGACCATCCTCGTGGTACAGCGGCCGCCATTCGCCGGTGAAGTCGATCTCCTGGGCCTGCGCCGGAATGAAACCGGCGAATGCCGCCACGAGCAGCAGGGTGCAGGCAGCAGGCAGACGGATTGCCTTCATGTTGAATCCCCCCTTCCTTTACATCCGGCCCGACGACCCTACGGTGTCGGACTCGCTGAGTAGTCGTTGCAGGCTAGGTTCCTGCTCCCACGCCCGCTAGTATGAAACGGACATCGGCCATGCGGTCCTCGACGACTCCCCCCTCCCGAGGGAAAGAGAGCCGTCACCCGTTCAGGTAGTTGCTGCGGTCTTCGAGGCCACGGTGTCGGCAACTTCCCGGGTGGTCTGCACGGTGCCGTGGATCGGGAGATGCCGGTCCACTTTCAGTTCGCGCTCGGCGATGTTTTCCTGGAAGTTGTCCCAGGCGGGGAAGGTCGCGAAGCCGGGGCCATACAGGTCGCCCTGGATCAGCAGGCCCTCGCTCGGGACGAACGCCATCAGCAGCGATGCGGCATGGGCGCTGTTCTTGACGTGATAGAGGCGGACCTCCATCGAATCGTCCTTCAGCATCATCTGGTCCTCGACCGAATCGATCTTCGCGGCCTTCGGGCTCTTGGCGAGCTCGTCCTGCACGAGGGTGTGCGGACGCTCCGACATCGCATCGATGAACTCCTCCATGCTCCGGTCCGCGATGATCGTCAGGTCGTTGGCGATGGCTGCACGCAGGCCGCCCGAGTGATCGAAGTGATGGTGCGTGATGATCACGTGGGTCAGCGGCTTGGCGGGAACCAGCGCCCGGGCAGCGGCAATCACGGCCAGCGCACGGCTTTCGTTCAGCGGCACTTCGAGCAGGGTCAGGTGGTCCGCGAACTCGAATACCACGCTGTTGTGGCTGCCTGGCAGCAGCCAGATGCCATCGGCAACCTGCTGCGGAGTGATCTCGTAAACGGGCAGCGTCGGCGGTTCGGCAGCAGAGGCCACTTCAGCGGCTGCCGCCAGGTCGCCTACATCGGCATCAACCGAGTTGCTAGCCACAGTCAGGTCGAGCTGGGTGAACTGATCGAGCCTCGTGGTCAACCGCTTCGGCAGGTTCAGGCCACCGGCGTCCGCGTAGTCCCCAAAGGTAGTCTGGATGGCGACGTCACCGAGGTTCGCGTGGTATGCCGTCGACGTCACGCTGGCTGGCAGGCCGGAACTGAAATCAATCGTCAATGTGAACGTGTCGCCCTTGGCCGTGGTGACATCCACGGAATTGGTGAGGCCCTGGTCGCGGAAATTGCCGACCTGCGATGTCGGGTCGAGGGCGGCGCGCACCGCCGTCAACGGATGATGCAGGGCTTCAAGACGGCGATCGCGGGCCACCATCGCCGAGGCGCGGGTCGCAGCGTTCTGCGGTCCCCCGACGTTGTAGGCCACATCGCCGTCGAGACCCTGGTTTTGCCGCTGGTTGGGGCCGGGTGCATAGGGGAACGTCGGCGTGCGCACTTGCTGCATGCTCCAGCGGCCGTTGCCGATATCGACGCTGCGCTTGTACTCGGTGACCGTCCAGTTCTGCAGTTCGTCGTCGGGCCCCACGTTCTGGCCGATGTTGCCGGCGATGCCTTCGCCTTCGATGACGAGGGTCTTCGCTGCCTGGATCCGCTCTGCTCCGCCCAGCGCTTCTGCGGCCTGCTGGACGAGCCGCGTTTCAGGCGGCGTCTGCGAACAGGCAACGGCAAACATCGCAAGCCCCACCACTCCGGCCCAGCGTGTGAACTTCATCGTGATATCCCCTATTGCTTCTAGTTCGAATCCGACATCGACCGTGCACGCAAGTTTCTTGCTGCGCTGCACCCGTTCTTGCCTGGCCCATGCTGCCAGCGCGCTGCTAATGCAGGGCCGGCAGCAGGAACCAAGGGCGCACGATCATAGCGCGCCGCAAGTTGCAGTGGCCAGACCAGTGATGACGAAGGGAGCGCGGGAAACCGCATGCTGCGGTGCCGGACTTTCCATTCCTGCCATTTGGGCGAGAGCAGCCATGTCCGCGCGTCTTGTCGCGATGCGACTTGGAGAGCCGGGGCATGGCAGCGAGACATCTGTTGATCGTTACATCTTCAAACCGAGCTTGGAATGGCCCGTTTGGCAAATCCGGCACCGATCTCCCCCTTACCAGCTGTCGAGTTTCGCGCCGTCAGGCCCGTAGAGGCTGGAAGAGCCTTCCTTGAAGACGACTTCGTCGGCCGACCACACCACCTTGCCGCCCGTCACCATCTCCTTCAGCGGAATCTGAATCGCCGAAAGCGGCCCGCTGTTGAGAAACTCCGCGGTCTCGAAGAACGTGTCATCTTTCGACAAGGCGAGAAAGGTATCGAAGCCGCTCGTGAACTTCTTTGCCGCCTTGTACGCCCACCAGGTGCACTGGCGCCGATACAGCTTCGGGTGGATGAATCTGGCCTGCGCCTCGCCTGCAATCGGTGATCCCTTCTTGCGATAGAGCAGATCGGGATCGAAGGTCGTGATGGATTTGGACACGAAGCGCGCGATGCCTCTTGGCGCATTGGCACCACGGGCATAGGCGCTGACGCAGGCGTCAACCTCAGAGCGGTGCATGGAGTTATAGAGAGCGACGAGTGCGAGCCCCTGCTCCAGGATCCACAGATTGATGTCGACCTCCGACGGTGTTCCAGGATCCACCATGATGTTGCCGACAAATCTGCCGTATTTGTCGATGGCCGCGCCGGGACCCTGTTCATGATCGAGGTCCGAGACGAAACGGACTGGCAATGGCGCATTGCCGGCGCGCTGCGCGAGAAACGTCGCCAGGCGAACAGTCGCCGTCTCGGCCTGGGGCTGTCGGTACTTGCTGACGAGGGATCGGCCATTGGGACGCTTCAACCCCTTCAGGCTGCCGAGCGCCTTGCCCTTCCATTTCGTCTTGCTGAGGGACCCCGGCTGGACATGGAGTTCGGGAGCATCTATCCCCTGCAGCCGCACAGTGAGCTTGCCGTTCTTGATGACCGGTTGACGGGCGCCAAACAGTTTCACATACGCCGCGTCATAGACCGTTGTTGGCAGAGCGGGCGAGTTTGGAAACGGCTGGTAGTGAACAGGGTGGCTCGCCAGCGTTACGTCCACGATGAGCTTCGTGGTATCTGCATCCGACTCTCCTGTCGGCCAGAACTGGCTGACATCGAGGGTGCCGTCGATCGTAAGTTTGCCCATTTTGGACTCCTTTCGATGAGCCGAAGCGCGAAAGGCGCCGCCGACGGACTTGAGATTGGGTGCCGGTGTTCGGTAAACCGGTTATCAATCGGAGATGGGGGACGGCTTCAATAACAGATCAGTTGCTGTGCGAAGGACCGGAACCTTTCATCCCTTTATAATGCAAGTACCGAATTACCTGACACTGGCACCGATCGGCTCAGAGTGAGCTGCGATGGCGCCTTGCGATCGCGCCGAGTGCACCGATGCCGGACAGCAGCAGCCAAGCGGCAGCCGGAAGCGGGACAGGGGTTACACCGACCTTGAACTGCCACATCGGCACTGCGCCGCTGCCGTTCGCACCCGTGTCCAGAAATGTCGCGTCGTCGGTAATCCAGAACCCGCCCGCGAGACGATCGTCAATTAGGACCGCGTACTCGGCATTGCTGTCGCCCACCACCCGCAACATGTCGAAGAAGCCGCCTGAGGTGAAGTTGACGCGAAAGCCCGCCGCGGTACCACCGGGGCCGACCACTGCGTAATCACTGGAGTCAGCGCGGGCGCGGACAGCCAAGGTATTGATGCTGCCAATGGGCGGCAACGTAACGGTGCCAGTCACCGTTGAGACGTTACCTACAGAGTTGCCGTTGATGTCGCGCAACGCCAGCGTTTGCACTCCTGCTGCCGAGAAGGTGTAGGAAAACTGAGAGTTGGCGACCAGGTCCGTGCCTGCAGCGTATCCCGCCAATGTCGGCCACGCCAACTGTCCCTGTTGGTAGGGGGTGTCATTGGGATCGACAACGGCATACTCCCAGTCACCGTTCGCGCCCAGGTTGCCACGCTTGACGTTTGCGCCCCCGACCTTCGCGAAATCGGCGTTCGCAATGAAATCGGCATCACTGGAGTAGTACACGACATCGGCAGAAGCCGGATCGGCAACCAGAAAGCAGGCGAATCCGGCGCCAACCACAATCGACTTGACACTCATAACGTTGATGCTCAGTGGTTTGAGACCGATCGAAAGCGCTTGCATAACTTACCGCCTCGGAATTATTGAAGGTGTACCATGACCTTTGGGTGACACTGTCGTGACGGGCCAGCAAGGCGGAAGGAAGTGAATAGACTGGAGCACGAACGTCACTCGCTTGTCAGCAGAGTGGGTGACTGTGGCATTTCGATTTTGCCGGGATGTAGGAGCAGATGATCAGAGCAGCATCTTAGCGTCTGTATCGGATTCTGTGGCGCCCGGCACCATTCAGCCCGCTGGTCGAGCGCCTGTTAAAGGGAGAAGAGATCCGTCCCCTCTTGAACGGGACGCGGCTACCGTGCCGGGAGCGGGTTCGGGGATCGATAGGCGAGGAGTCAACTCCATTTCCCCATAGGGCAAACCTGCCATGAAGCGCTCACCGAGCTATCCCGGTTTCCTTGCCCGGCACCAAGAGAGAAAATTCCGCTTCTGGCCTCAGCTGTTCTACGGGGGGGGATTATCAGACGACTACCCATCCATGGAAGCGGGTCAAGTCCATTGCAAGAGCCTGCGCACCACTAGCGTCATTCAGCCAACCACCCACAGTTGAAACAATCGACAAACAGGCGGTGGCGCCCAACGCTCTGCTATCCTTGAGAGAATTTTCCTGGATTTTTCGTCTACAAGAACCAAGCTCATGGAACGTCACAATTGGGATGCTGAAACTCGTGTCGCCTACGAGGCCTTGGCCGACTACCAAAAGGCCTTCGAGAGTTTTGCGAGAGGAGATCCCACGCCTGCCGCCGCACGGGCCGAGTTCGACGCCGCACATCTTCGCCTTCGTGTCGCGCTGACCAACCCTGCCGTCACAAAGAGGATCGCGGAGGTATTGAGCAGCCCAACGGCCGCGAACTTGAATTTCGATCTGCACCAGAACGAACTCGATTTTGAACTCAAACTTTCACGGTACTTTGGGATCAATTGGCGGCAAGTCAGGAAATCGTTCCGGTCGAATCCGCCTTCACGCCCTGAATTCACATCGCCGAAGGAACTCGTAGGCCGAATCGATGAACTCCATCAGCGCGTAACGACCGGCATCGACTCGGCCAGACAAATTCAACCTCGCATTCCGAAGAAGAAGCGCAAACGCGAAATCGCTCAAGGAATTACCTCGATCATCTTCGGCGCGGGTTGTGCGGTCGCCAATTCCTACTTTCCTGCCACCATGTCGTTCAGCTATGCCGCCAGTTTGGCGGCCTTTGGGCAGGCCGCCAGAGACATCATTGGCAAGGACAACGACTAGCGAAACCCTGAGGATGAATGCCTTCGCACACCAACATCGTATTGAACAACTGAGTTACCAACTACGTTCACGTATGATTGATACCCAAAGCTCCCCGCGATTGCGGGGGTGCTGTAACTCACGGAGCCGCTGCTTAAGGTCGCTTGAAACACCGAAGCGCTCGGCAATGCCAAGTACTCCGGTCCGTATCGGGTTCCGCCATAAGCTTGCGCAGTCCATTGTGAGCCAAACGGACCAGAAGAACCGATGACTCCACTCGATTGGGCGAGATCTCTATTGTCAAGGGTCTTCGTGATTTGGTGTGGGTAAAAAAAGCGCTCTGATCACGATGTGAGCGCTATTTTCATAGGGTCTGAGGCACATTGAGAACGGACAGAAAGTTGGCATGATGTGCGGATGGTCAAAGCTGTCAAACGCCGCCGAT
>JANNNQ010000028.1:0-20934 GCA_031398625.1 Pseudomonadota bacterium | reverse complement strand
CAGAACACCCAGCGCCTCGTCCGCGTGGCACGCGACGAACACGGCATCGAAGCGCTCGGTATCGTGCGCGGTCTGCACCAGTACCTGGTGCGGCTGGCGGCGCAGGCTGGTGACCGGCGTCGACAGCCGGATACGTGCCCGGATGCGCGAGAGCATGGCTCGGACGTACTCGCGTGAGCCGCCGCGAACGGTCCGCCAGACGGGCCGGTTGTCGATGTTGAGGAAGCCGTGCGCGTGGAAGAATTCGATGAAGAAACGTGCCGGAAACCCGAGGATCGCGCTGGCCGGGGCAGACCAGATCGCGCGGCCCATCGGCAGAATGTACTGCTCGATGAACTGTCGCGAATAGCGGCGTTGTGCGAGCCAGGTGCCGAGGGGTATCTCGGGATCCTTCCATGCAGTAAGCGACTCCTTTGCAGCCCGGTTGAAGCGCAGGATGTCGGTGAGCATGCGCAGGAACCGGGGATTCACGATATTCCGGCGCTGGGCAAACAGCGAGTTCAGAGCCGTCCCGTTGTACTCGAGTCCGGTGCGTTCGCAGGCGAGGCTGAAGCTCATGGCGGAGTGCTGCCACTCGACGCCGAGTTCGTCCAGCAGCGCGATGAAGTTCGGATAGGTCCAGTCGTTGAAAACGATGAAGCCGGTATCGATGGCGTAGTGCTGGCCCTCGTGCTCCACGTCGACGGTGTGGGTGTGTCCGCCCGCGTAATCGCCTGCTTCGAATACCGTCACATCGTGATCCGGTGCGAGCCGCCAGGCTGCAGTGAGCCCCGCGATTCCGGCCCCGATCACCGCAATTTTCAAGCCGCTCTCCCGGGCAGCGGGCTACCGGCCTCGCGGACATGCAACGGCACCGGCTTCAGGTCACGAATGATCCCTAAGGCTGCCAGGACGCGCAGTCCGTAGTAGGTGAGGTCGATCTCCCACCAGTAGAAACCCTGCCGGGCAGCGGCCGGATAGTGATGATGGTTGTTGTGCCAGCCCTCGCCGAGCGTCACGAGCGCCAGCCACGGATTGTTGCGGCTGTCGTCGGGCGTGTTGTAGCGGCGGCTGCCAAAGCGATGCGCGAGCGAGTTGATCGTGTAGGTCGCGTGATAGCACGCCACTGTCGAGATACAGAAGCCCCACACGAGCATCTGCCAGCCATTCGTCCCGAGTTCCGGCGCGACTCGTCCCAGCAGTGCGCCGAAGCCGAGCAGGGCCCACGCGAGGATGAAGGGCACGAGGATGTCGAAGCGATCCACCAGCCGCAGCTCCGGAAAACGCAGCAGGTCGCGCACCCGCTTCAGGTCCGGCGTGAAATGCCGGCGCGACAGGAACCAGCCCATGTGGCTCCAGAACAGGCCGCTGCGGACGGGCGAATGCACGTCATGCTCCTGGTCCGAATGCGCATGATGATGACGGTGATGCGCCGCCCACCAGATCGGACCGCGTTGCACCGCCGAGGCGCCAAGGACTGCAAAGATGAACTGGCCGGCGCGCGATGTCTTGAACGAGCGGTGCGAGAAGTAGCGGTGGTAGAAGCCGGTGATGGCGAACATGCGTACGGCGTACAGGCCGACGGCGACACCCACTGCCACGGGACTTGACCCGACGATGAACACCGCCAGGCAGGCGACATGCATGCCCGCAAACGGAATCACGCGCAGCCAGTCGATGCCGTCTGCCTTTCCTTGCCGGTCCGGTCCGGCACTGGAATCGAACCAGGCCAGGATCGCCTTCAACAGCCGGTTGGATCTCACGGTTGCCGGGACCCGATCAGTGCTTCCCGCAGCTCGGGCAGCTGCGTCCGGGAGTCGAGCCAGATGGCGAGGAAGGCGGGGCCGAACTCGGGGTCGTCAATCCGGCCAAGCAGGCCCGACGCACTGTGGAAGCGGGTTCCGCCGGCCGGCTGCACGACAGCCGTCAGGAGATCGCCCCTGGCCACGTCCTGCCAGATGGCATCGAGTTGCGAGGCCCACTGCTGTTGCTGCGCTTGACTGACCGTGCCGAGCTTCTGCCACGCGGAAACAGTGATCTCCACGAGCTCCTCGCGGGAAAAACCCCGCTGGTAGCGCAGGTTGAAGGCGAGCGGCACGCCCGGCTGGTACTCGCCATTGGGTGTCCACAGGCCGGCCTGGTAGATCCTGACGCCGAAGAGCCGGAGTTCGTCGCTGCCGACGAGCGACCACGGGGCGTCCGCCCTGACCGAGGCGGGGAGCGGAGCCGCGGTCGCGCGGGCGTGCGCCGGGCCCAGCAGGCTGGCTACGACCAGGAACAGGACAATGGCAGGGCGTGGGAACATGATCGCCTTTTCGGGGGGAGGAGGGGTGCGGATTCAGGACGGCATCAAGCGGTTGGGGTCTTTATACGCGCATATCCCGCCAGCGCCTGTTCCCGGCTCGCACGCAGGTCGACGATCGGTAACGGATACGTCCTGCCCGGGTCGACGCCGGCTTTCCGCAGGATGTCGGCGGGCGCGTCACCCGGCCGGTGGATCCATCCATCCGGCAGGCGTGCAAGTTCCGGCACCCAGCGTCGCAGATAGCGGCGGTCGGGATCAAACCGCTCGGCCTGCAGCACCGGGTTGAAGATCCGGTAGTACGGGGCGGCATCCGCACCGCATCCCGCCGTCCACTGCCACCCGAGCGTATTGTTGGCCAGGTCGGCATCCACGAGCGTGTCCCAGAACCAGCGCGCGCCTTCGAGCCAATGGGTCTGGAGATTCTTCACGAGGAACGAGGCCGCGATCATGCGTACGCGGTTGTGCATCCAGCCGGTTTTCCAGAGCTCGCGCAGTCCCGCATCCACGATGGGATAACCCGTCTGCCCCCGCTGCCATGCGGCCAGCCATGCCGGCTGCACCTCCCACTGGTAACTCGCGAACCGCGTGTCGAGGGGCGCTTCCGGCGTCGAGGGAAAATGGAACAGCAGGTGATGGGCAAACTCGCGCCAGCCCAGCTCGCGGATGTAGGCCTCCGCTCCTGCTTCGGCTTGCGCACTTACGCCTGCCGGTGCGAGTGCAGCAACGATCTGCCGCGGGGAGATTTCCCCGAAGTGCAGGTGGGGCGACAGCCGGGAGGTGCCGGGGAGATCCGGCCGGTTGCGGGTGTCGGGATAGCGCGCCACGATGCTGTCCGCGAGCTGCCCGACCAGCCGGTGTGCGCCAGCCTCGCCGGGCTGCCAGTGCGAAGTGAAGTCATCCGCCCAGGTAATGCGCGGCAACAGGGCAAGGGACTCGAGGGGAATCGAACGCAGTGTTCCTGGAGGTGGCTGACCGACGTCGGCGGGCGGCGCGGGCGGCGCCAGGTGCGGCAGGTCCCGCAGGCACCGCTTCCAGAACGGCGTGAAGACGCGATAGGGGTCGCCCTTATCCGTGCGGACTTCCCAGGGTTCGAACAGGAGCGATCCGTTGCAGCTTGCCGCCGCGACCCCATTCTCCCGAAGCGCGGCCTTGACGGCCTTGTCGCGGGCGATCGCGGCCGGTTCGTAAAGTCGATTCCAGGTGACGACGGTAGCGCCGGTTTCCCGGACGAGATCCTTGAGAGCAGTGAGGGTCGGCCCGCGGCGCAGGATCAGCCGTTGACCCCGAGCGGCCAGGTCCGCGGCCAGCGCGGCCAGGCTGTGATGCAGCCACCACCGGCTGGCACCACCGGGCGCCCACGGCGCTTCCTCTGCAGGCGCGTGAATGTAGGCAAAGACAAGGTGCCGCGTGTGTTCCCGGGCCAGCGCCAGTGCAGGCTGGTCGTTGAGCCGCAGGTCGCGGCGCAGCCAGACGATGGCCGGGGAGGTGGCGATGGCAGGGTCGGGCACGGGCTGGCCTCGGGGCGAATCTGTTCCCCCCTTGTTCGCAGGGGCGGGCCAGCCGGGTTCGCGGCCGCGGAGTTATCCCGGGGGTGCGTTACGTAAAGCGGCGATGCGCTCCTCCAGCGGCGGGTGCGACATGAAGAGCCGCTTGAGTCCGTCGCCAATGCCGCCCGCGATACCGAAGGCCGCCATCTGGTCCGGCAGGGGGCCGGCATGACGCTGCTTCAGGCGTTCGAGCGCACCGATCATGGCTTCACGGCCAGCGAGGTGTGCGCCGCCCGCGTCGGCACGGAACTCACGCCGCCGCGAGAACCACATGACGATCATGCTGGCGAGAATGCCGAGCACCAGCTGCGCCACGATCGAGGTGATGAGGAACGCCGGACCGTGACCGCGTTCAGTCTTGAAGACCACGCGATCGACGACGTGGCCGATGACGCGCGACAGGAAGATCACGAACGTATTCACCACGCCCTGGATCAGGGCGAGCGTGATCATGTCGCCATTGGCGACGTGGCTGACTTCATGCGCCAGCACGGCTTCGGCTTCGCGCTGCGACATGCCGTTCAGGAGCCCGGTGCTGACCGCGACGAGCGCGCTGTTGCGCCGCGCACCCGTGGCGAAGGCATTCATTTCAGGGGAATCGAAGACGCCGACCTCCGGCATGCCGATACCGGCCTGCTGGGCCTGGTTGCGGACCGTCTCGACCAGCCACGTCTCGGAGGCGTTGCGGGGTTGCTCGATCACCCGCACGCCCATCATTCGCTTGGCGGTCCACTTGGACATGGCGAGGGAGATCAGCGAGCCGGTGAAGCCGACGACGGCGGAGAACGCCAGGAGGGCGTTCATGTCGAGGTTCGTTCCCTGGGCATCCAGGATGCGGTCGATGCCAAGCAGGCGCAGGACGACGCTCAAGACCACCAGAATGGCGATATTGGTGGCCAGAAACAAAAAGATACGCTTCATCTAGGATGTACCTGGTGACTTGAATGGACAGTAAGGGGTCCGACGGGAACGGACAATTGGGCCGGAAAGGGGCCCTTCAAGTTCCGCAGGCTGAAGCCGGATTATGCCCGGTCCCGGTCGTCGAACTCGTCATCCTCCTCGTCCAGGTCGTCCTCGTCATCATCCTCCTCATCCCAGTCGTCGTCATCCTCGTCATCCAGATCGTCCTCCTCGGCGGCGGCCGACCCTGACCAGCCTTCGGGCTGCGTGGCCTTCTCGAGGTCGAGGACGTGCCAGGTGTCGAGATCGATCTCCTCGATATCGCCGTTCTCGTACTGGATCTCGATGAGCTCTTCGTCAGGGTCGACGGATAGCACCAGGAAGACTTCCTCCTCCTCCAGGTCCTCGAACCACTGGCCGGCTACCGGATCGTAATCTCTGCTCACAGGACACCTCAAAAGGCAACGGTGCGCAGCACGGCGATACGCTGCGGTTCGGGCGGGAATATTAGGGGGTCCTCGCGGTGCCAGCAACAGATCCAGCGGCGCCTGCAGACCGGACCGGGGTCACGAGGACGATCTGCTAGACTCGCCGGCGTCTCACAGGCGCCATTCCAACAGCAAGCGAATGCAAGATGCACGCCTATAAAGCCCCCTTGCGTGATATGCGCTTCGTCGTGCATGAGGCGCTCGACCTCGCCGCCCACTGCCGTGCACTGGGGCGCGACGATGTCACGCCGGATCTCGTTGACAGCGTGCTCGAGGAAGGGGCGCGGTTCGCCGAGGAAGTCCTGGCGCCGACCAACCTGCCCGGCGATGCCGAGGGCGTGACGCTCGAGAACGGCGTGGTGCGGACTCCTGCGGGATTCCGCGAGGCCTATGCCACGTTCTGCAACGACGGCTGGGCGAGCATGACCGCGCCGGCAGAGTACGGCGGCCAGGGTTTGCCGGAAAGCGCCCAGCTCCCCTTTGCCGAGATGCTCTGCTCCGCGAACCTGGCATGGCGGGTCTATTCCGGCCTGATCGAGAGTGCCATCCTCGCGCTCAACACCCATGCAGAGGAGTCCCTCAAGGCCCTGTACCTGCCGCAGTTATCCACAGGGAACTGGTCGGGGACCATGTGCCTCACGGAGCCCCACTGCGGAACGGATCTCGGCCTGCTGCGCACGCGCGCGGAACCGAATGGCGACGGCAGTTACCGGCTCACCGGCACCAAGATCTTCATCACCGGCGGCGAGCAGGACCTCACCGAGAACATCGTGCACCTCGTACTCGCGAAACTCCCCGATGCGCCGCCCGGCTCGAAAGGCATCAGCTTACTTCTCGTGCCGAAGTTCCTGCCTGGTGCAGAAGGCAAGCCGGGCCCCCGCAACGGCGTGCGCTGCGGCTCCATCGAACACAAGATGGGCATCAAGGCGTCAGCCACGTGCGTCATGCATTTCACGGATGCCACCGGCTGGCTGGTTGGCGCGCCCCACAACGGGCTGGCGTGCATGTTCACCATGATGAACCACGCGCGGCTGGGCGTCGGCGTGCAGGGACTCGGGCTCGCGGAGAATTCGTTCCAGGGCGCGCTGGCGTATGCGCGGGAACGGCTCCAGGGCAGGTCGGCCACCGGCGCAAAGCTGCCCGACAAGCCTGCCGATCCGCTCATCGTGCACCCCGACATCCGCCGCATGCTGCTGACGCAGAAGGCGCTGGTCGAGGGCAGCCGCATGCTCGCGTGCTTTGCCGGGCAGCAGCTCGATATCGCGCACGGCCATCCGGAGGCGACAGCACGGCAGGCGGCCAACGACCTGCTGGCCCTGCTGACGCCCATCATCAAGGCCTTCCTCACGGATGCCGCGCTTGAAGTGACGAATCTGGGCGTGCAGGTGCTCGGTGGCCACGGCTACATCCATGAATCGGGTATGGAGCAGTTCGTGCGCGATGCGCGCATCACCTCGATCTACGAAGGGACGAATGGCATCCAGGCGCTCGATCTCATCGGCCGCAAGGTGCTCGGGAGCCGGGGCGAGCTGGTGAAGCGCATGGCCGCGCTGATCGTCGACTTCTGCGGTTCGCACAGCGAAAGCGCCGAACTCAAGCCGTACATGGCGCCGCTCGCCGCGCTCGTGCGCGAATGGGGCGAGCTCACGCAGTTCGTTGCCGCGGCAGCGGCTCGCGATGCAGACGAGCCGGGTGCAGCGGCGGTCGATTACCTGCAGTTCTCGGGCTATCTCTGCCTCGCCTGGTGCTGGGCGCGGATGGCCGTTACCGCGCAGGCTGCGCTGGCGGCCGGAACGGCCGAAGCCGACTTCTACCAGGCCAAGCTGGCCACCGCGCGTTTCTACTTCGACCGGCTGCTGCCACGGGCCCACGCGCATGCAGCCGCTGTCCGCAGCGGCGCTGCCAACCTGATGCGCCTCGACGCCGCTCATTTCGCTTTCTAGTTCCCGCTTCATGGCCCATCGCTCCGCCAAGGCTCAAGCGCGCCCGCTCCTGCAGGCACGCCGGGTCGTCATCAAGATCGGTTCCGCGCTGCTCGTCGAGCAGGCAACCGGCCGGCTCAACCGAGCCTGGCTCGAGACACTGGCGACCGACATCGCCCGCCTGCGCGGCCGTGGCCAGGAAGTGCTGCTGGTCTCTTCGGGAGCCATTGCGCTGGGACGGCGGCATCTCGGCCTCGAGCCCGGCAAGCTCAAGCTGGATGAGAGCCAGGCTGCGGCGGCGGTCGGCCAGATCCGTCTCGCGCATGCGTGGAAGGAAGTGCTGGATGCGCACGACCTCACCGTCGCGCAGATCCTGCTGACGTTCGGCGATACCGAGGAGCGGCGGCGGTATCTCAATGGCCGCAATACGCTCGCGACGCTGCTGAAGCTCGGGGCGATTCCGCTCATCAACGAGAACGACACGGTGGCAACGGCCGAGATCCGGTACGGCGACAACGATCGCCTGGCTGCCCGCGTCGCGCAGATGATCAGCGCCGACTGCCTCGTGCTGCTGTCGGACGTCGACGGCCTCTATACCGCGGATCCGACGCGCGACAGTGCCGCGCAGTTCATTCCCGAGATCAAGGGCATTACGCCCGATATCGAGAGGATGGCGGGCGGCGCCTCGTCGGCGGTCGGGTCCGGCGGCATGGCGACGAAAGTCGCCGCAGCGAAGATTGCGGTCGCGGCCGGGTGCCATATGTGCGTCGCGCTCGGCCATGAGTTGCACCCGCTCAAGCGCATCGAAACCGGCGCTCGCTGCAGCTGGTTCTATCCCGCCGCGAATCCGGTCACCGTCCGCAAGCAGTGGATTGCAGGCTCACTGAAGCCGGCGGGTGAACTGCACGTCGACGACGGCGCTGCTGCGGCACTGAAGCGCGGCAAGAGCCTGCTGCCTGCCGGTGTGACGCGGGTCATCGGCCGCTTCGAACGAGGCGATGCGCTGGTGGTCCGGAACGCAGCGGGCGACGAACTCGCGCGGGGGCTGAGCGCCTATTCCAGCGGCGAGGCGGGGCAGCTGTGCGGCCGCAAGTCGAACGAGATCGAGGCGTTGCTCGGCTATCGCGGCCGCGATGAAATGATCCATCGCGACGACCTCGTGGTCACGGACGCCGGAAGATGATCAGGTGCCGTTGCGGCAGCCGGTCGTCGATGCGGTCCCGCCTGATGTTCTGCAATCGGTTCGCCGGGATCGGCGTTGCCTGACGGCGACAGGGGGTGGGCATGGGCCGGCATCGGATTCAAGCTGACCCAATCGATCTTTCCGCTCATGGCCAGACTCCTGCTGCGACGAATCCAAGGGGAGCTGAACCGTACGTTTGTGGGAAGGACGTGTCTATCGGTGTCCTCCTACAGGTAATTTCTGCAGGTGATCCATGAGCGGGCTGCTAGAATCGAACGCCATGAAAGCCGCCACAAGTCCAATTGCTTCGGCCCCGCTTGCTTCTGCCCAGACCGGGTCCGACATCGGCACCCTCATGACCGGCATCGGCCACGCCGCAGTAGCCGCCGCGCGCGTGCTGGCGCAGACCCCGGCGAGCGTCAAGAACCACGCATTGCAGGCGGCCGCGCTCGCCATGCGTACGCGGCAGGCGGAAATTCTTGCCGCGAATGAGGCCGACATGCTGGACGCCACTGAACGCAACCTGAGTGGCGCGCTGCTGGACCGTCTCAAGCTCGATGCAAAGCGGGTTGCAGCGATGGCGCGCGGCATCGAGGAGATTGAGTCCCTGGCGGACCCCATCGGTACGGTGATCGCGGACTGGACTCGCCCGAACGGCCTGCGCATCACCCGGGTGCGGGTGCCCCTTGGGGTCATCGGGATCATCTACGAGAGCCGGCCGAACGTGACCGCCGATGCGGGGGCGCTGTGCCTCAAGTCAGGCAACGCGGTGATCCTGCGCGGCGGATCGGAGAGCGTGCGTTCGAGTCGCCTCATTCATGAATGCCTGGTGGCAGGGCTCAAGGCAGCGGGATTGCCCGGGACGGCAATCCAGATGGTGCCGACGACGGATCGCGCGGCGGTGGGCTATCTGCTCTCCGGCATGACCGATTTCGTCGACGTCATCGTGCCGCGCGGCGGCAAGAGCCTGATCGCCCGCGTGCAGCAGGATGCGCGCGTGCCGGTGATCGGGCACCTTGAAGGCAACTGCCACGTCTATGTGGATCGCGAAGCCGACGTGAACATGGCGCGCGAGATCGTCCGCAACGCCAAGCTGCGGCGCACCGGCATCTGCGGTTCGGCGGAAACGCTGCTGGTTGATCGCGCCGGCGTCGCAACCCTCCTTGCTCCCATCGTCAAGGACCTGCTGGACGCGGGCTGCGAAGTGCGCGGCGATGAAGCCGTGCAGAAAGTCGACGCGCGTGTCCGCCCCGCAACGGAAGACGACTGGTATACCGAGTACCTCGATTCGATCATCGCGGCCAAGGTCGTCGATGGCGTCGAGGCCGCGATCGAACACATCGACAAATACGGTTCTGCGCATACGGAAGCCATTGTCACCGCCAATGCCGCGACCGCCGAGCGGTTCCTGTCCGGCGTGGACAGCGCCATCGTCCTGCACAATGCATCGACCCAGTTCGCGGACGGCGGCGAGTTCGGGATGGGCGCCGAGATCGGCATCTCCACCGACAAGTTCCATGCGCGCGGACCGGTCGGGGTCGAGCAACTCACGAGTTACAAGTATGTCGTCCATGGCACGGGCCAGCTCAGGCCCTGAACTTCTCCGTTTGCCCGTGGTGCTGCGGTTGCTGGCCGGGCTGGGAGTGGCCCTCCTGCTTGCAGCCCCGGTGCTCGCGCAGGAATCGAAAGACAGCCTGTTCGGCGAACAGCGCGCAGCGCTCGAATCGGCACGCACAACGCTGGTCGATGTGCTGGCGCCGCGGGCATTCGGCCAGGCGCTGGTTGCCTACCAGACGGCCGAACGCGATTTTGACCGCGGCCGCGATGCCGGCAGGGTCAATGCGCAACTGGCGACGAGCAGGCAGGCGTTGGCCGAGGCTGCGCGCGTTGCCACGACGGCACGCAGCCAGTTCGCCACTGTCCTCAAGACCCGCGAAGACACGGTGGCCGCTGACGCGTCCCGCAATGCGCCTGAAGCGTGGGCTCATGCTTCGGAGCGGTTTGCCGATGCCAGCGCGCGTCTTGAGCGCGGCGATGAACAGGGCGCCCAGCGACGGGCGGCCGAGTCGGAAGTGCTGTTCCGCGAAGCCGAGCTCCTCGCGATCAAGGGCGGCTTGCTCGGTGAGGCACGCAGCCTGATCGCTCGTGCCGATGCCGCCAGGGTGGCAGACTTCGCGCCCCGTACCTTGAACGATGCCAGGCGCCTGCTTGCCGAGGCCGACCAGGAAATCAGCCGCAACCGCTACGACGTCGCGGTGCCCCGGGATCTCGCTGCCCAGTCCGCCTACCAGGCGCGTCATGCCCTGTTTCTCGCCAGCCTCATCGGGCCCCTGCAGGAACGGGACCAGGACGAGCACGCGCTCGAGGAGTTGCTTCTGGACTGGGAACAGCCGCTTGAGAGACTGGCGGCCGCAATGGATCTGCAGCCCCGGTTCGATGCCGGCTACCAGGGGCCGCTCGAGGAAATGCAGAAGCGCGCGCAGGCCCAGCAACAGGAACTCTCCCGCCTCAGGCAGGAAGCGGTCGACGACGAAAGCCAGATCGCGGCGCTGAACGCAGAAGTGCAGCGGCTGGAAGAGCGGCTGGGAGGTGTCTCGCAGGAGCGCATCGCCCTGCAGCGACGGGTCGATTCGCAAGCCCGCCTGCGGACCAACCTCGCTACCATCGAAAGCTCATTCCTGCCCGAGGAAGCGCGGGTCTCGCGGACCGGCGATGACATCGTGATCTCCCTGCTCGGCATCAACTTCCCGGTGGGCCAGAGCACCATCGACCGCTCGAGCGAACCGCTGATGGGCAAGGTGCGCGAATCGCTGGCGCTGTTCCCGGGCGCGTCAGTCGTGGTGGAAGGGCATACCGATTCGCAGGGCGGTGACTCCGCCAACCTGATCCTCTCGCAGGATCGCGCCGATGCCGTGAAGCAGTATGCCGTGACGAATTTCGGGCTTGACCCGGAGAAGGTCACTTCGATCGGCTATGGGGAAACCCGGCCCGCCGCAAGCAACGACACCCCGGATGGCCGGGCGCGCAATCGCCGCATCGATCTCGTCATCCGGGTGGATCAGGCGCAGCAGCAGTAGGCATCAGTGATCGTGTTCGTGGGCGTGCGCATTTTCATGAACCGGTTCCGCCGCGCAGCGCTCGCAGTTCACCCAGCCTGAATCGCCGTTGACGTAGTGCTCTTTCTTCCAGATCGGCACGCGATGCTTCACTTCGTCGATGATGTACCGGCACGCGGCGAACGCCTCGCCGCGGTGGCGTGAGCTGACGCCGACCCACACGGCGATGTCGCCGATCTCGAGCGCTCCGACGCGGTGGATGCAGACCGCGTGTTCGACGCCTAAGCGGCGGATGGCATCGTTCACGATCCGCTCGCCTTCCTTCACTGCCAGCGCTTCGAAGGCTTCGTACTCGAGGCGGCGGACTTCCAGGCCTTCGTTGTGATTGCGTACCCAGCCTTCGAACGTGACGAAGCCGCCGCACGCGGGATCGTCGAGTTCGCGGCGCGCCGCACCCGCATCGATGGGCGTGTGGCTGAAGCGGAAGAGGCTCATCCGCCGGCCACCGGGGGAATGAAGACGACCGTATCGCCTGTTTTAAGCGGTGCCTGCCAGTCGCTGAACTCCGTGTTGACTGCCACGCGCAATTGCTCCCTTTGCAGGCGGAAAGGATGCCGGGCCTGCAGTTCGCGATACAGCATCGCCGGCGTTTCGGCCATCGACTCCAGCGTTTCCTCGCTGCGGCCTGCCTGTTCGCGCAGCAGCGCGAAGTACTGGACGCGAAGGGTCTTGCGGGAGGCGGGAGACTGGAGGGCGCTGGCCGCTTCCGCAAACTCATCCGGCGTGTTGACGTTGTCGAGCGCGCGGCCCTGGGGGTCGAGCAGCCGCACGGGCGAATTGATCAGCAGCTTGCGGGGGCATTGCTTGCCGGCGGCAATCCAGGCTGCCACTGCGGCGCGACTTGCAGGCTCCCAGATCGCGCAAAGCGGTTCAGGCAGGTCGTCATGCGCGCTGCGGAATGCAGTTGCGAGCTGCGCAGGGTCGCGATGTTCCCGAAGGTATTCAAGGGTTGTCACCTCGAGGAAGGGCAGGTCGCAGGCCAGGACCAGCCAGGCTGCGTGGGGATATCTCGCCTGGGCCGCTGCGATACCGGCAATCGGTCCCAACCCGGGTTGCTCGTCGGCAATCGTCGGGAAGCGGGCGCGTACCGGATCGTCCTGCTGGTCTGCGCGGACGGAGACGAAGGCCTGTTCGCAAACCTGGCTGACGAGGGTGAACGCCCGTTCGAGCTGCGTCCTGCCCTGGTATTCGAGCGCAGCCTTGTCCGTCCGCATGCGCTGGCTCAAGCCACCGGCGAGAACGAGGCCGTACAAGGGAGGGGTTGGCATGGGCTCAAGGAACCCGGGCGACGTAGTCGCCACTGCGGCCGCCGTTCTTTGCCAGGAGCCGGGTTCCGTCAATCACGATGTCGTGGGAGAGTGCCTTGCACATGTCGTAGATCGTCAGAGCAGCCACGCTGGCGCCCGTCAGCGCCTCCATCTCGACGCCTGTCTTGTGCGTCACGCTCACCGTGCAATGGATGACGGCTTCGTCGCCCTGCATGTCGATGGCGATCCTGCAGTTCTCGAGACCCAGAGGATGGCAGAACGGAATCAGTTCATGCGTGCGCTTGGCAGCCATCACGCCCGCAATGATCGCGGTCTGGAAGACGGGCCCCTTGCTGCTGTTGAAGCCGTTGGCGCGCAGGGCCTCCGCGACGTTCGCGGGAAAGCGGACGCGCGACTCGGCCACGGCGCTGCGCTTCGTGACGGCCTTGTCGCCCACGTCCACCATGGTGGGGCGATTGCCGGAGTCGATGTGGGAGAAGGAGGACATGGGAATAGGCTACAGGCTGCAGGCTACAGGCCCCAGACAGGCCAGGCAAAAATGTCCTGGAGCAGGAATTCTCCTGATTGGTCTCTTCACTGTAGCCTGTAGCCTGTAGCCTGTTCTTCAGCCGCCGATGTAGTACATCTCGATCTTGCGCAGTGGATGCTCGTGGATCGACGCGCGCTGCTCGCTGTAACGGTCACCGCGGCCCAGCCAGACATTGCGCAGGATGTCGCGCATCTCCGCATCGCTGGCACCCTCCCGCAGGGGGGTCTTGAGATCCGTGCCGGTGGTGGCGAACAGGCAGGTGTAGAACACGCCATCGGATGAAAGCCGTGCGCGGGTGCAGTCGCCGCAGAACGGTTGGGTCACGGACGAGATGAACCCGACTTCGCCCTGGCCGTCGTCGAACACATAACGCTCCGCCACTTCGCCACGATAGTTGCCGGGCGCCGCATGCAGCGGCCAGCGGGCGTGGATGTTGCCCATCAATTCGCGCGAGGGCAGCACGCGGTCGAGGCTCCAGTGGTTGCGGTTGCCGACGTCCATGTACTCGATGAAACGCACGATGACGCCGGTGCCGCGAAAGCGTTCGACGAGATCGAGCGCCGTATGATCGTTCAGGCCGCGCTCGATCACGGCATTGATCTTGAGGGGCGTGAGGCCGCTGTCGATCGCTGACTGCAGCCCTTCAAGGACCTGCTCGAGACCCTGGAAGCCGCCGCTCATCCGGGCGAACACCTGCGGATCGAGGGAATCGAGGCTGACGGTCACGCGTTTCAGGCCGTTGGCCTTCAGCTCCGCAGCATGCTTGGCGAGCAGGACGCCGTTGGTGGTAAGCGCGACATCCTCCACGCCATCGAGCGCGGAGAGTTCACCCACCAGTTCCGCCACGTTCGGCCGCAGCAGCGGTTCGCCACCGGTGAGCCGCACCTTGCGCACGCCCAGTTCGACGAACAGCCGGGTGACCCGGATGATCTCCTCGAACGAGAGCCGCTCCGCCGCTTTCAGGAAGCGGTAGTTCTCGTGGAAGGTTTCCCGCGGCATGCAGTACGGGCAACGGAAGTTGCAGCGGTCCATCACCGAGATGCGCAGGTCGTGCAACGGCCGGCCAAGCGTATCCCGCGGACTTCTGCCTGGCAGGGGAACGACGGGGGTGCCTTCCTTCATCTCGGATTTACCAGGAATAGAACGCTGCATTCGAGCCTGCCGCCGCAGTGCGCGGACCCGCCGGCAATTCAATGAATCCGTCGGTGCCCTTCAAGGCAATGAAATCGCCCGATCCCTTGGTCGGCCGCGGACTGGCAACCTGCCGGCCCGAAGCGTCCGTGCCCAGCTTGACCGGCAGGAAGATGGCGAGTGCCGGCACGTCCACCTCCTGGTCGAGCGTCACCTGTGGCGGCGGTTCGGGGGTCGCGCCCATGCTCGCAAAGAGTCCCGGAATCACGTAGCGCACGCAGCTAACCAGCGTCGACACAGGATTGCCCGGCAGAGCATAGACCGCTTTGTCGGGGGAGCGCACGCCGAACCACATCGGCTTGCCGGGACGCTGCGCGACCTTGTGGAAAACCGTCGTGATGCCGAGTTCGGTCAGGACCTGCGGTACGAAGTCGAACCGTCCCATCGATACGCCGCCGCTCAGGACCAGCGTGTCATGGGTGTCGAGGTGGATGCGCAGCCGCTCGCGCAGTGTATCGAGGTCATCCGGCAGGTGGTCATGGCTGACCTTCGCGAAACCGCGGCGCTGCAGGGTGGCGACGACGGCATAGGCGTTGGACCGGCGGATCTGCCAGTCGCAGATCGGCTCACCGGGTTCGACGAGCTCATCCCCCGTCGAAATCACCATCACCCGCGGTTGGGCAGCGACCTGGACGCACGCAAGGCCCGCAGAGGCCACGATCGCGATCTCGGGGGCACGCAACACGGTGCCGGGTTCCAGCAAGGCGTCTCCGGCCCGGCTGTCGAGCCCGCGCAGGTGCACGTTCAGCCAGGGATAGGCCATGACGTCGGCTGCGACTCGCACGCAGTCGCCGTTGCGCTCCAGCCTCTCCACCGGAATGACGCAGTCGCAGCCGGCGGGCAGCACGGCCCCGGTCATGACTTCAATGCAGGTTGCGGGATCGGGAAGGGCGGTCTGCGGGGCGCCTGCCGCCTGGATGCCGACGGCCCTGAATTCCCGGATCCCGCGCTCCCAGGCACTGCTCGCGAGCGCGATGCCGTCCATCGACACACGATGAAAAGGCGGCTGGTCCCGTTCGGCCGACACCGCGTGGGCCAGGACCTTGCCCTGGCAGTGGATGAGGGGCAGCGTTACCAGGCTTGCGACGGGAACGCGGCTGGCGATAGCCGCCTCGGCCTCAGGCGGAGAAAGCATGGGCCGGGCGGCAGCGCGTGCGGGATACCTTACTTGGGCTGCGCCTTGAAAGCCTTCAGCTGGGCGTTGAACTTCGTGGCATAGGACTCGAGTTCATCCACTGCCGCGTTGTGCTTGGCGGTCTGGATGCCCTTGATCTGCTCCGGGGTCGGCTCGGGCAACGCGGCAATCTGCGTCTCCGACTCCATCTCCAGGCAGCTCAGGTAGGCATTGATGTCTTCGTTGTACTTCTTCACTGCATTCATCGCGGTGACGATCTGTTCCTGGGAGGCGGTCTTGCCGTCAGGAATCTCCGTCGTCGCGCGCGGGTAGATGCATTCGGCGCCTGCCGCCATGGAAAGCGTCAGTGCAGCCAGCGTCGCAAGAGAAAGGACAGCAGTTTTCATGGAACAAGCCCCCGGGGATGGCAGACGAACGTTGACGAGCGGAACGCAGGTGTCGGACTTATTTGAGATCGGCGCGCCGGTTTAAGTTCTATCTTAGTCGTGCGACCGAAGCCTTGGCTAGCCGGGCTCCTGTCGCTGCAGGTAGACAGCGATATGGCGACGTAGATATAACGCCCCTGCGTTCTTCCTTCCATGCAGAAATGGCCCATGCCACGGACCCGTTGCACCATAAGCCGTGTGAATCTTGCCCTCCTGTTCCTGTGGGGCGTGCTGAGCCTGTCCCCTGTATGGGCCGCGGAAGCGGCATTGCGGATCGCGGTGGCGGCCAACTTCAAGCAGACCCTCGATCGGCTGTCTGCGGAATTCGTCATTAAAAACAATGCCCTACCGCCACTGGTCAGCAGCGGGGCGACGGGGCTGCTCTATGGCCAGATCGTGCAGGGGGCGCCGTTCGACCTGTTTTTCGCCGCGGATCGCGAGCGTCCGCAGCAACTCGAGGCAGCGGGACTGATCGCGCCCGGATCGCGATTCACATATGCCACGGGGAAGCTCGTCCTGTGGCGCCCGGGCCGGCCCTGGGCCGGCACGCTGGAGCAGGCGCTCCGGTCAGCTGACGTCAAAGTGGTGTCCATCGCGAACCCGGCGGTCGCTCCGTACGGTGTGGCAGCCCAGCAGGTGCTGGAGCGACTCGGGCTGTGGACGGGTCCACCCTTCAGGATCGTGCAGGGCGAAAGCCTGGGCCAGGCGTTCCAGTTCGTGGCGACGGGCAATGCCCAGCTCGGATTCATCTCGCTGGCGCAGGTGCTGGAATCCGTGGACCGGCCGGTCATGCGCGACGCCATCCTGGAAATCGATCCCCGCCTCTACGCTCCCATCGAGCAGGATGCCGTGCTGCTGCGGCGAGCGGCGGACAACCCGCAAGCGCGGCGCTTCCTCGATTTCGTGCGCAGCCCCGAGGGTCAGGCGATCATCGCCGGGGCGGGCTACTCTGCCCCGCAATGACTCCCGCGTTCGATTTCGCGCCGCTGCTGCTCAGTCTCAAGCTTTCTGCCGTCACGACGGTCGTGCTGCTGGGCCTGGGAACGCCGCTCGCCTGGTGGCTGGCCCACAGTCGCGCCCGCGGCCGGCCCCTGATTGAGGCGCTGGTCGTATTGCCGGTGGTGCTCCCGCCGACCGTGCTCGGTTTCTACCTGCTCGTCCTGCTCGGCGCCAATGGCCCCCTCGCCTGGCTGCTCACACGTTTCGATACGCACCTCGTCTTCAGCTTCACGGGGCTCGTCATCGGCTCCGTGGTGTTCTCGTTGCCCTTCGTGGTGTACCCGCTGAAAAACGCGTTCGAAAAGGTGCCGAGGGCCCAGCTCGAAACGGCTGCCACGCTGGGGGCCAGTCCGCTCGACCGCTTCTTCTCGGTGGCGGTGCCCGCTTCGCGTTCGGGATTCCTGGCCGCGTCGGTACTGGTCTTCGCGCACACGCTCGGGGAATTCGGCGTCGTGCTGATGCTCGGCGGGAACGTTCCCGGCGAAACGCAGGTGTTGTCGATCGCCATCTACAACCACGTCGAGCAGCTGCAATACGGGGCTGCGCATGCGCTGTCTGCGGGGTTGGTGGCGTTCTCGTTCCTGGTGCTCGCGCTCCTGCATTTCACCCAGGCACGCAAGCAGGTCCTCGAGTGACGCGGCTCACTGGCAGTTTCCGGTTGCAGCGGGGCGGGTTTGTCCTCGATACCCTTTTCGACTCGCACGGCCCCGGTGTTACCGCGCTGTGTGGTCCTTCGGGCGCCGGGAAAACCAGCCTGTTGCGCTGCCTCGCGGGACTGGAAACGCCCTCCCGGGGCTCGTTCACCGTGGCGGACGAAACCTGGTTCGACAGTGCGTCGGGTATCGACATCCCGCCGCAGCGCCGAGCCATCGGTTATGTCACGCAGGAAGCGAGCCTCTTCGCACACCTGTCGGTGCTCGAGAACCTGCAATACGGCTGGAAGCGGCTCCTGCCACAGGACCGGCGAACGTCCCTTGAGGATGTCGTCGACGGACTCGCACTTGGCGCGTTGCTTGGGCGGCGGGTAATGCATCTGTCCGGTGGCGAGCGGCAGCGCGTCAGCCTGGGCAGGGCACTGCTGCGCAGTCCGCGGGTGCTGCTGCTCGATGAGCCTGTCTCGGCACTGGATCTGGTGGGTCGCGCGGAAGTACTGCGCTTCATCGGCCAGGTGCTGCAGCGCTTCGCCGTGCGCTGCGTGTACGTCAGTCACGACCTGAAGGAAGCGGCGCGCATCGCGGGTGAAATGCTGTGGATGGAGCAGGGCCGCGTCATTGCACAGGGAGCTACGCAGGACGTGTTGACGGACTTGCGCCTGCCGTTTGCCGAGCTCGATGAGGCCGAAAGCCTGCTCGAAGGCGAGATCGAAGGCCACGATACAGAGGTGGCGCTGACCCGGATCCGGTGCGCTGGCAACACGCTCTGGCTGCCGCAGGTGGACGCTCCCGCAGGCTCACGTCATCGCGTGCAGATCGCGGCGCGCGACGTGACCCTTGCACTCAGCCAGCCGCAGGATTCCAGCGTCCTCAACGTGTTGCCCGCGCGGATCAGCGAACTCATCGTTGCCCCCCGCCAGCCCGCCCAGATGCTGGTCAAGCTCGCTGTCGATGGCCATCCCGTTCTCGCGCGCATCACCCGGAAGTCCGCGCTCGCGCTCGATCTCAAGGTCGGCACCCCGGTGTGGGCACTCGTGAAGAGTGTGGCGTTGGCGGAGTAGGAGCTACTTGCCTGCCAATTGCTGTAGGGCTTTGAGGTGAGGGGATGTGGAGGCATGCGCGGCTTTTTCGAGATCGCGATAGAGCTTCACGATCTGTTCGCCGGTCGCGGTGAGTTCGGCGCCGCCGCCGTGCTTGCCGCCCGTGGCAGTGGAGACGACCGGGGTCTTGAATGACTGGTTGAGGGCGTCGAGGAGCAGCCACGCGCGGCGATAGGACATGTCGAGTTCACGCGCGGCGGCCGAGATCGAGCGGTGTTCGCGAACGGCTTCGAGCAGCGCGATCTTGCCCGGACCGATGCGCCCGGTGGCGGCGGGCGAGAGATCGACACGCAGGCTTAACTGGGCCACGACGGTTCCTTTGGATCAACGGATCGGTAGTTCGCGCGACTTCTGCACGGTCCTCAAGGCAAAGCTCGAATGCACCCGCGCCACGCCGGGCAGGCGAGTGAGGTGTTTCGAGTGGACGCGCTCGAAATCATCCATGTCGGCGACCACCACCCGCAGCAGGTAGTCGAAGTCGCCCGTCATCAGGTAGCACTCCATGATCTCGGGGATTCTCTTGACGTGAGCTTCGAACGCGGACAGGTCGCTCTCGTCCTGCCGGTCCAGCGTGATGTTCACGAACACGTTGGTGGCGAGCCCCGCCTTCCGCTGGCTGATGAGGGCGGCATAGCCCTCGATCAGCCCGCTTTCCTCCAGCGCCCGCACCCGGCGTAAACACGCCGACTCGGAAAGATTGACTTGGGCAGCCAGCGTGCTGTTCGGGAGACGCCCGTCGAGCTGCAGGGCCCGCAGGATCGCGCGGTCGGGGGAGTCGAGGTTCATGGCGCAATAATCATGCTTTGAATCGATGGAATATGACGGAATCTGCCAAATTGAGGAGTTTTATACTCCATTTCCGCAGGTTTTGACCAGATCGCGTAGGTATTCTGGCTACCGGAGTCGGATCCAGCCAGGAGAGAGCCGTGCGCATCGGAGTCCCGAAAGAAATCAAGACCCATGAGTATCGCGTCGGCCTGGTTCCGGGCGGCGCGAGAGAACTGGTTGAGGCCGGCCACGAGGTGCTCATCGAGAGCGGGGCCGGCGCCGGCATCGGGTTCGACGATGCGGCCTACCGGGCTGCCGGTGCCCGGATCGCCGCCAGCGCGGCGGAGGTGTTCGCCCGCGCGGACCTCATCGTCAAGGTCAAGGAGCCGCAGCCAAAAGAATTCCCGCTGCTGCGTTCAGGTCAGATTCTTTTCACTTACCTGCATCTCGCTCCCGATCCGGAGCAGGCGCGGGCATTGCGCGCCGCCGGAGTCACCGCCATTGCCTACGAAACCGTGACCGCGCCCGATGGCTCGCTGCCGTTACTGACGCCGATGAGCGAAGTCGCGGGCCGCCTGTCCATCCAGGTGGGCGCCGTCAGCTTGCAGAAGGCCAACGGCGGCATGGGTGTGCTGCTGGGCGGAGTGGCTGGTGTTCCGTCGGCGAAAGTCGTGATTCTGGGCGGCGGTGTCGCGGGCACCAATGCCATCGAAATGGCGGTGGGCCTGCAGGCGGATGTCACCGTGGTCGACCGTTCGGTGAAGCGCTTGCGTGAACTCTCGGCGGTGTTCGGCAACCGCATCAAGACCGTCTATTCCACGGCCGCTGCGATCGAAGGGCTGGTGCTGGAAGCGGACCTCGTCGTTGGGGCCGTGCTGGTGACGGGGGCTTCCGCTCCGAAGCTCGTGATGCGCGACATGGTGAAGCGGATGAAGCCGGGTTCCGTGCTTGTCGACATTTCCATCGACCAGGGCGGGTGCTTCGAAACGAGCCGCGCTACCACGCATGCCAATCCGACGTATATCGTCGATGGCGTTGTCCATTACTGCGTCGCGAACATGCCGGGTGCCGTGGCGCGCACCTCGACCTTCGCGCTGACGAATGCAACGTTGCCATTCGTGAAAGCGCTGGCGAACTTCGGCTGGCAGGAAGCGCTGGCCCGCGATCCGCACCTGGCCCGTGGCCTCAACGTCCATGCAGGCGCGATCACCCACGAAGCCGTGGCGCAGTCGTTGGGGGTTGAGTTTCACCAGCCATTGGCCCTGACGCCCCCACCGGCGGCCGCGGCCTAGGAGCCTGTCGGACTGAGGTTGTCGGTTGAGCGAACAGATACGGGTGATACAAGTAGATTCATGACGAGTCTGGACGAAAATAGTGAGCGGCGTTCTGCGGCGAGGCCCTCAACGGGATTGCAGGGCGAACATTC
>JANNNQ010000023.1:0-3064 GCA_031398625.1 Pseudomonadota bacterium | reverse complement strand
CCGAGATCGCCCGAAGTGAAATCACGGACCACTATCGATTGCCCATTGACCACGGACACATGCAGGTCCGCTCCCACCAACAGGTAGCGATTGCCCGTTCCATCGAGCGCAAGTCCCGCCTGGCCCGGCACTGCCTGAAGTGCGTTCCCCAGGACATAGACCAGATCACCCACGCCCGAGACGGAAATGGTGCCCAGGCCATCGCTGTCTTCGATGGTTGCTGCGAGGCTGTCACGATGGACAAAGTAAATGTCATTGCCCGTACCACCCACCAGAACGTCTCGCGCTCCCGCCCCGCTTCTCAGCACATCGTTGTCAGCGCCCCCTTCGAGGTAGTCGTTGCCGGCACCTCCATCGAGCTCATCGTTACCCGCGCCACCGAAGATGCGGTCATTCCCGGCCGTGCCGGTGAGCGCCGTTCCCGTATCCGCTCCGGAAGTTCCGAAAATGACCTGATGCCGTCCCGCCAGCCCCTGCGGAATGCCGGCGAATCCCGCAAGCACCGTGCCCGATGTGTGATCGATATAGGCGATATCGCTTCCCAGTCCATCGGGGGTCGCCACATCTGCCTCGTTGCGCTGAAGCAACCACTGCACATACTCGCTGCGCGCCTCGAGATACTCGGCGGTAAACAGGTTCGCCGCCCATGCGGCGGGATCGACGGCCGTGCCACCGACAACGGCAAACGGCAATGCGTTGACCAATGCATGACGGAGTGCAGCCCCCTCAGGGCTGTCAGCCTGCGCCCGCCTGGCAAGATCCGGCAGCGACAGGTCCCACAGCGGGATGAGCCGCCCCGCTTGCAGCGTGCCTTCTTCGAAACGACCAATGAGGCCGAAGATGGTGGCATCGCCGTCGGTCTCCCCGACTACCCGCGGCAGCCCATAGAGGCTTTGCAATACCTCTGCAAAGCCTTCGAAGGTCTGCGTACCCGCATTGGTGACGGAAGACAGAATGCCGTGCATCGCGTCGGCATCCAGCGTCGGATCGATCAGCGACAGCAGATAGCTGCTGGCAATCCCGCTGAGCAGGTTGCCCATCGAGTGACCCGCCATCAACCCGGCGCCCGGCCCCGACTCGATGAAGAACCGGTCTTCTGTCCCGTAGGTCGTATAGAGCCCGGAAATCAAGTCGGGATACTGGTCACTGATCAGGTTCGAAACACGATCACGTGGAAAGCCGATCCGGTCCTGGTAGACCATCCCGGGCGCATTGAAGGCGAAGACATGACCGAGGGAAGCCGTCCGATCGTTGGCAAACCAGGTGGCCAGATGGCCGCCGAGGGAATGGCCGGTTACATTGATCTGGCTGCTTGCAAGGGCAGCACGCGTTGCCGGATCCAGCCCGTATCCTTGCGCCCCTGTGACCATGCCATCCCACTGGATCAGCATCCCTGCCCGCTGATGCCAGGCAGACCCTGAGAACATGATCTGCAGGATGTCCGCCCGGAGGTCGTCGAACGTCGGCAGCTCTGTCCCCCTGATCGCGAACGTGAACCCACCCGTCGTGTCCGCCGGATCCACGTCGCGGCGGCGAAAGAGCGTCCCCGAGTAGCCGTATTCCGTATTGGGCTGGTGGTGGATGACGCCGAAGTTGGCAGCGACGTAGGACGCCGCAGCGTTCGACAACACGTCGTCAAGTCTATCTAGATATAGGACCTGACTTGAAGAAACACCCACCAGGTTCGCGTAAGCGGCCCTCGCCAGTAACGCGTTATCAAATACTTCCTTCAAGCTCCGTGAAGAATTAAGCATCGAGACTCTCCTTGTCTCAGACTAGTTACAGGGGCTGAACAACCCCTTTCGGATCGATTTCAATCCTTTCTCCGTTAGGCATGCTTTCAAATCGCCATTCCGGAATTCCGATTTGAGCCCCAAGCCAACTAACGAATCTCAAGCCACTTGCCGCTGCGAGCAATTCGCCAGCCTGCAGGTCCGATACTCTTTGCCATCGCTGGTCAATGAAGCGAATTGAAATTTCTTCATTGAATGGCATCCATCCTCTCGAGCTGCTGTACTCGTATCGGCTGAAAGGCTCTGGTCTGCGCTCGACCGAAACGCAGGCGTCACGCAAGCCGTACAGCTTCCGCAGATTCTCCACGTTGCTTAGCGCTTCGAAGTCATCGCAACCGGGATCTCCATTTTCCAAGAACCTGAAGACGTAATAACCAGGGCGCGGCGTAAGCGACGCCTCTACGGCCGCTGACGCAGTGATCTCCACTTCTAGGTACTCATACGGGCTATCCCTTAGCGCCGTCCAGCAATTCCTGCAGTCCGTGAGGGTTCGATCCAGATACCCCTCCGCCTTCACCGTCCTGTAGATCCGTACGCCGCCGACTTCACGAATCGCCTTGTAGTAGAAGTAAAGGCCGGGAATGACATCCCAGAAGGGCAGCCACAGCACGAACAGGGAGATCGCGATCTGCAGCCAGCGCTTGTGCGTCTGCCGCCACGCAAGCCAGCCCGCTGCTGCTGCAATGCTGAGCCAGACGATCGTACCCAACAGCAGGAAGGCGGCGATCATCCGGGAGGATCGGGATTGAATGTGAGGGGGTGTTCAATCACCAGCGCAGTCTCCGAAGATTCACCGAGTCCGAAACGTAGCAGGAGTCGGTGCCCTTTGCCTTGCGAATATCTGTCGTATTTGTACAGATATGCGCGCACGACTAACCATTCAGATAGCGTCTGCCACTGCAGAAATACTGCGGAAATTTAATGTTTCCATATGATCATTTTCGCGAAAGAAGGAGTACTGTACACAATACCAGTCGCGGCTTGAGTCATGGGGTAAGCACTCATGGACGGATCACCTTCCAGCCAGGAATCGCCAGCAACGACGATCGTTTCGTCAGCAAGCCATAGCACGAGTCCGGCCGTCGCCTCCCTCAGCTCGCCCGAACTCGAGCGCCAGATCACCGAACTCACCGGCCACCTCAATGCCGCCACCCATCGCTGGCTGGTGCTGTTGGCCGAGTTCGATACGCGCAATGCCTGGAATGGCGGCGGCACACAGTCCTGCGCGCACTGGCTCAATTGGAAATGCGGGATTGATCTCGGGGCTGCGA
>JANNNQ010000022.1:0-8716 GCA_031398625.1 Pseudomonadota bacterium | reverse complement strand
GCGCATCGGTTCAAGGAGCCCGCTGCCAAGGCTTGAGCGTCCCTGGCTGTTCGACCTCAACCCCCGGTGCCCGCGGCCGGGGGTTTTCTTTTGGCTCCGCGCGCGCGAGGGGAAAGGAATTGCGGGTGGTCGCCCTCCTGTAATTCTGGCTTTGGCTCAGGCTGGACTGCAGCCTTCAAGAGCGCAGAACGGTTGTCGTCGAGGTGAACTTCGCGGGCAACCTCTTTTGCCTCCGGTGTGAGGCTGGCTACCTTCTCCGCACGACGAATATCGCGCTCATCGGTTCCGAATTCCTTGGCTGTTTTTCGATAGCCATTTTCCTTCGGCTGCTTTCCGCCCGTAGGTGCGGCAGATTGCCGCACCTTTTCTAAGGTCAGTCGCCTCCATTCGTCGAGATGTTCGTCTCTCTGGAGAGCAGAGCGATCGATACCGAGTTCCGACGCAGCAGCGCTGATGCCGGATTTCTGACCACGACCGCCCTTCCCTTTTGAAACCTGTGCGGAATGCACGGGTTTTGCCTTTCCGGAATGTGCAATGGCTTGGGTAATGCGAATCCAATTTCGCGAGCCACTTCCTTGGCTTCTTCTGAGAGCGTGGAGACCTTGACGGCGCGCTTGGCATCTGTCGAATCAATACCAAGCTCGCGGGAAGCGGCGCTGATGCCGGATGACTTTCGGCCGGCGCCCTTCGGATTGGACGCTGATTTTGATTTCGGTGCAGATTGCACCGATTTCATTTCAGCCTTGTCCGTCAGCCTGATCCACTCCGCCACATGCTCGTCTCTCTGGAGAACTGTCAACTCAGCCCGGTGAAGGTTCTCGGCGATCTCCCACAGCCTGGCCTGCGTCTCGTCGCCGTCCGACTGAATGAAGCATTCGATCTTCCCCAGACCGAGGCGGCGAACCGCCTCCAGCCTGTGAGCGCGCGTTTATTCTGCTCCCTGTAGCCACCCCACGGCGGATGGGTGGCTCCTTCGGGTGGCGCAGATTGCGCCACCTTCTCTATGGTGTAGCCACCCGGTCCCGACTCAGCCCAGCGCCATCCACATCGCCCAGGCGACAGCGCACAAGGCCGCGATGTCGCTTCAAATTGAGGCGTACATAGCGAAGGACGCTAAGGAAAGGATGCTGGTCGGGAAGCCAAACCCTGAGGCAAATTTACCTCAGGGGAGTAGAGCGCCTCAGTCTCGCGATATTGCCGCCGCTGTTACTGGCGCGAGTCCGCGGAACGTGCAAGAAGCCAAGAAGCTCGCCAAGGAAGCTCCGGCGTTGCTGGAGAAGGTGAAGACCGGCGAGCTTTCGAGGAGATTCTCGGCGCCCCTGCAGCCTGACGTGGTTTGCGCAAGAGCGGGGTACTCACGCCTTATCCCTTCTGTCGTCAATCAATACTGTCGATGCCATCGGGCTTGCGCTTGTTGAACGGCTTCCCCTTCATCGCCACTCGCAATCGATCTGCCGTGGCGCGTGACTTTTCCTCTGTTCCACTCAGGATCGTGATGGGCGCGTGGTCGATGAAAACGACTAGAACCCGGTTGTGCTCGCAGTAGCTGCGGTCCTCACTCCGGCATTCGTCGCCCTCGCTTAATGTGAGGAATGCCCGCCACCGCGAGGAGCGAAGCTTGCAGCTTCTTTGTGCGCGCGGGCTGTCGAGGTTGCTTTTATGAGGCGGTGACTCACGACTTAGACCGCTACCGCTAACTCGCCTTTCGGCGACCCCGCGGCCAGGGGCCAGTCCCGGCTGTTAAGCCGAGACAGATGTACTGACGGAAAGCAGCGAAGTGCGCTTCCCGGTGTAGCGTTGAAGATCTGAACGTTCGGCGGTAGCAACTTTGCTGCCCGCTCGAATGACGGAATGAATGCGCTGTAGTCAGTGTCGCGCCTGAGTTCGTCAGGGTGTTCCCCGAAGAAGTGCGCTTCACCCTCTACCCGCCGCATATCGAACCCGACCAGCACGATGCGGGTGCAGCCCTTGAGGATGGCAAGGTTAATGGCCTGAAATCCTGAATTGCTGCCGTAGTGAATGACAGCCGGGTTCAAGCTGAACCCTTCGCCATCGGCACCCCGAACCAACTTCACGCGCCACTTGTCAGCGGCTTCGCGCTTGTCGTTGAGGTGTGACCCGGCTTCGCCTTCATGCGTTGACCACTTCTCGCCCTCGAATCCGCCGCAGTCTCGATGGACCCGCCACCATGACGGATTGCAGCCATAGAGCGCGTGGGCCCACGGCGTGACGCGATAGGCGTCCTGTACCGCGATAACGCGCCAGTGATCGTGCCAGCGCTTCATGCGGACTTGCTCGACAACCTCCGCAGTCAAAGAGGGACCCGGAGCCGCGACGATGCACGGCTCCGAGTTCCAATCAGGTGTGATCCTGAGAAGCATCAATCCGCCGAACGCAACGCCTTCAACGCGTCATTGTTCAGCACGCATCCGCCCAGGCGCTTGCGAAGGTAGAAGCGGGTGTAACCCGGATTCGTGTACGGGTCGACGGTGATCGTCGTGCCAATACGGTCCGCCAGGAGATACCCGCGCTTCCAGTTGCCGAACAGCACCGGGAAGCCATCCGCCACGGTGTGCAGCGTCATCGCATCGCAGGTGTACACGGGATAACCGAGCAGCGTCGGCGGTTGTCCCAAGGCTGCAGACTCCTGCCAAAGGTAGCTGCCTGCCGTGCTGGCCTTGAGCGTGCGAATAAATGCCGCAGTCGTCCGGTGCATGACGAACGCGCACGCATCGGCTTCCTGCAAGTACCTTTCCGCCACCGTGTAGACCAGGCTGATCAGCGAATCCATGTTGATTCGTGCCGGGGAGCCGGGCGTCGTCGGCTGAATGTACTGAATGACACCCGCAGCACGGACTGGCGAAGCTGTGTCGGCAGTGGTGACAGGCGTCGAATTCAAGATGCCGGTCGGCCTGTTCGTGCCGTTGCCGCTGATGATTGCCGTCGCTTCCTGTGCGGACCAATCCGCCGAAACGTCATCGACAAGCCACTGCTGCACGTTGAAGAAGATATCTTCAAGCGACCAGTTCGAGGCTTGCGGATAGGCGTACAACTCGCCCATTGTCGGCGCCCGTTCGCGTAGCGTCGGCGTCAGGGTGGCGGTGCGGGAGGTCGTTTCACCGACCCAGCCCGTAGTACCGTCGGCCATGCCAACCAATGCCTTGAAGTCATTCGTGCCGCACTGCTGGACGTTCACCAACTTGCGGAACGGATTCAGCTGACGGACCCGGTTCTCGATCTGCGTGCTGATCTGCTCGGGGAGAGCAAACCCGCCCGCCGTGGTCGTGCCAATCGTCACGTCCTTCTTGCTGAGGTCGTGGCTTGCCTGCGTCAGGCGGGACTTGTAGAGCGTGTCGTGTGGCTTGCGCAGCCAGGACAGGAATTCCGTGCGGTATTCCTTCTGTGCGTGCGATTCGTTCGTGCGGTCGCCGCTGCCAGCAACCCCGAGCGGACGGTCACCGTTCGCTTCGAGGATCTCGATACGGGACTTGAGTTCGGCGGTTTCCTTATCGTGCGATGCCCGCATGGCGTCAACGCCATCGTTGATTCGGTTTAGGCTTTCAGTAATCTGAGACATAGAAACTCCAAGTAAATAGGACGCAAGCGCGAAATGCGCACGCGTAAAAAAGGTCGTTCAGCTTCGGATTCCAGCGTCCCACTGGTTTCTAAAGGGTCCGCGATTCGTTCGGCGCTACATCCCGCAGCGTCGGAATCACTAGAGCGTCGCAGCCTGCGAAGTCGTGGCCCATCGTGTTATTCAGCGTCCCGCTGAACCGGCGTACCAGCGTCCCGCTGGCACCTCCCACAACGGCCAGGACCGGCAAGGTGCAAGGCTCGTGTCTGTATTTGACCATAGAGAAAATCAATCGTTCAAGGTGACGTGATAGTTAATTCAACGTCTGCCGTTCGGTCCCGGCTTCAAGTGAATCCGCCAGGGTGCGCAGTTCGGCCACGGCTTCGCCCCGCCCGCCAGCCATCCCCACCAGCCACGCGCCGACAGCCAAGTACATGCGCCCAACCTCGCCGGGGTGGAAGTGCTCGCGTAGTCCCTGTGTGAACTCAAGCGCGGCCTTCATCAGGCGTTTCGATACCTGCCCGTAGAGTTCGGCATGCTCGGTGTTCATCGTAGGTTCCTCATAAAGTCCAGGAAGGGTTCTAGTGGGCAGGCTTCGGGGGTGCGGTCAGTCACGCGCTCGCCCTTCATCAACAGTCCGTGACGCTCGAGGAACACGCCTTCGGCCTCGAACGTCGGAGGGTCTGCCGGGTCGTATGCGACAGCAGCGGGGCTCGCGATCCGCTTCGGCCATGACGACTCAAGGAAGCTCTGGGAGCCGGTCGTCCACCATCGGTTCGGCATTCCCTTGAAGTAGCTTTCCGGCGAACCCGGCAACGCCACCGAATACGGCATTCCCGTTCCGCCGATCCGCTCGCGTTCGTCCGGTGCGTCGAATGCCCACCACATTGACGGACGGGTGCCGGGGTGCGCCTTCACCCACTCACGCAGGATCGCGTCACTGTGCCGGTGCCATTCGTCCTCAAGGGGCCAAGGAACGATGTGCAGCGGAGGGGCCTGTACTTCATCGGGGCGCGAGAGGTCGCGCAGTGCGTAGTAGCGCCAGTCCACCGATTCACTCGCCGTTCGGGGCCGATAGCGTCTAGTCGTGGGCATTGGTCACTCCCAAGGGGCGGCCAGGACGGCCAATCGGCTTCACAGGTTCTAGGTCTAGGTGTAGCGCCTTCAGTGCCGCCAGCATCGCGGCCCGTGCGTCACGCTCAGCAGATAGCAACGGGTGCGGCTTGAGCTGGCCGAATTTGTCCGTGATGGTCTGTCCGTCGCGCTCTATCGCAGCCCGTGCTGCCTGATAGCGGTCGGAGGCTTCGCACGCGGTCTGCACCAGGAGAAGCCCCCCGGTGTCAGTTATCCCGTAGCTGGTCACCAGCTCGGTCCACATGCGTTTACCGGCAGGCGTGAGGGACTTGGGTGCGGCTTTTTTCAAAGTGAATCCTCAGAATTCAAGTACGAAAGGAGCAAGGTCGGTGTCACCCCTAAAAAAACACGGCATGTGACCGTGCCCCCTGTCTTGGCCCTCGCGGTCGTTCGCGCCGATGCGCCTCGCACAGTCGATGGAACGTCAGCCGCTTGCAGCCGGGATGCTGGCAGATCATGGCTTCACCCTGGCTCTAAGCCTCAGGTCCGCCAGCTCATCGCTGAGCGTGGCCAGCGTGCTGTGAATGCGCTGTGCTTCAGCCAGTAGGGTGGCGTCCTGTGCGTCCCCTGCCAGGCAGCGCAGGGCTGCCGCGGCCTTCAGGCACTCGCGTCTGGCATCGTCCAGCTGCAGCACGCCGGTCTCGGTGGTGCGGATGTCGGTCATCGGTTCTCCAGTATTTGTGCCATGCGGGTCAGGTGTTCGCGCTCGCTCTCTTCAGCGACCTTGGCCACGCGCAGCGCATCGGGTGGCAACAGCTCCTCGATGTAGCTACGCAGCAAGCCGCGCAGGACATAGGCCGGCATGGCTTCCGCCTCGACTGTCTCCAGGACGTGAAGCGATCGCCGGTCGGAGTCCTTGCGTGGCTTACCCGGTAGGCCGTGAAGCTCGATCTGCTCCAGCGTGATGCCGATGCGCGTAAACGTCAGGTCGATATCGGGATCGAGGTGTTCCCGCAGCTCTCGTTCGATCGCCACGTCGATCAGTACGCCAGCCGGATCGTAGTCGCCGATATAGAAGATCGTGACCGGCCTGCCGTTGGCGTCGTCGTTGATGTAGCTCGCGGCCTGGTAGGCCAGCGTGATGCTCGAGAATCCACCAGCCGGATACAGGCTGACGGCCAACTCCTCGCAATCTTTCTGAATGACGCCAGCAATGGATCGGGATTCGACCCATACCTCGCAGTAGTGGTCGGATTGCTGCCAGAGGTCGGCCCGGTAGTGCCCGGTCATGCTCTTGAGGAAGTCGCCCGCGTTCCGGTAGGTCGGCGTGAAGTACCCGCGGCGGGTTGCGTCCGTGATCCACCCGTAAGGCAGGCGACCGGACCGACGCAGCTTCACGCAGCGGTCTTGAACATGGCGGTAACCGCGGTCCGACTTCTCCACCGGCTCCGGCAATCGCGGGTCCGTCATCCGGTAGAACACATGCCGGACCGACTGCGGATGGTCTTCCCGCAATACGTCCAGGATCTGCCTATCGAGTTGCTCGATTCGATCCTTCGAACGCCGGTCGCGTTTTAACGTGCGGGCACGATAAACGGGGGGCATCGGCTCACTACCCTCGAACACGTCCGCGAACTGGTTCCCGAAGATCTCGCGGGTGACGGTCATGCCGGCACCGTGAGTGTTTGGAACGCGGGGCCGCCCATGCGAGATTGCATAGGCGGGCACCCGCGCCGGTAGAAGTCAGAAGGTAGACAGACTGACTTTCGCCCCGAACCTTGACCCAGGGACGAAACTTGAGAAATCGACCGCGCCCGCTGATTTCGTTGCCAACGAGATTGCGCTAAGGCTTTGAAGCAGGGACCGAATACCCGGTTTTTAGGTAGGTGAAGGTACAGGTGTAGGAGTAGGTACAGGTAAGAGTAAGAGGGGATCAGCTCTTGATTGATCTGATCTCGTCGATGACGCTGTACTGAAGGCCATCCGGCAGGTCTTTTTGCTGAGAACCCTTCGTGACGGTGCGCACCTTCGCCACGAATATCTTGTTCTCGAAGCTCGACATCGGGATTCTGTCGAGGCGTACCGGCATCGCGAACAGCGTTGCGAACTCCCGGAGAAAGTCGCAGTGAAAACTGACCTTGAAACGGCCGAACTTCCCAGGCCGATCTATCAGCCGCTTGACGTTGTAGTGCCGGAGCAGCGTCGTCTCGAAATACTCGCCCATCGTCAGGATCTTGAAGGTCAGCGTGAGTTTCGGTGCTCTCCCGAACATCATCCAGGTCGAGTAGCTGACGAAGGACACGTCGTACAGCCCAGGCTTGACCAGCGCAGGCCTGTCGCCGTCCAGTGCGGCATAGCCGCTGTCTTGCGTGGCCACTCACTGCGCCTGCCCTAGAGCTTTGAGCGCAGCCTGGCGCCCTGGTTCGGTCAGGCTGTACCGGGCGACCCGAGCCGGGAGGCCGGCATAGCCGCTGATCTCGATCATCTCGGTGCTGATGTCGATGCCGCGCTTTCGCAGTTCCGCGGCAGTGCTATGGGCGCAGTGATCCCAGACCGGTTCTTTCTCGAGCTCTCGTGTGGTACGCGGGCCTTTGAGAAGTTCACGAAGGAAGCGCTGCCACTTGTGTGCAGCTTCCCGATATGCAGAATTCATCGTGCTGTTCATCGATGCTCCTCGCGCCCCATCGCCCTGACCGGCATGGGGCGCAGTCATATGGGGGTTAGGCGGCGTTGGCGTCGCGCTCGGCAGCACGGCGCTCGAGGAATGCATCGATCTCATCCTCGAACCAGCCAGACGCACGCTCTGAGAGCTTTACGGGCTTGGGGAACCAGCCATCACGGCCGCCACGGTAAATGGAGTCCCTACGGAGCCCACACTTGGCCATCGTGGCGGGGAGCCGCAGAATGCGGCGAGTTTTCGGGGTGGTCATCGCTTGCGTCCTCCTGTGGCCGCCTGCGGGTGCAGTCAGCGCTTATCAGATGGACAGCGATACTATGCGGGCTTAGAGGGACTTACACCGAAGCGGAAATGGCTCTATTTTGACTTCGCCAATGACGCCTTGTGGCGCTTCAGGACCAGGCGATCTATATCGATTGCGGGCCCATCTTTCATGAGTTCCCACTCTTCCGCGGTGAGATATTTTTTCCAGAGCTGCCCCATCTCACGGCAATACTTCATGAAGTCGTAGAGGTGCTTATTCCTCGCCCACGTCTCTTCGATATGCCGAGTGCTCTTGGCGAACTTTGCTTCTGCTGCCGCGATCGCTCTGGTCAGCGCTCCTCGCTTGTGCCCTTCGCGTTCGAGTGCTGCCCAGATGAATCGGCAGATCGGACCATCTCTGCGTTCCACCTGAGCCGCTGAGAGCGGTGTTCGCTCTCCCCGACCTCGCTTGAGTCTCAATGCAGTGAGCGGATCTCGGTTCTCAAAAACAATCCGCTCGAAGGCATCTGCAAGCTTGGTGGTCGTTTCCGTTTCCGGGATTTTCCCTTCGGACATTTCCCGTAGAAAGTGGGCAAGGAGGGCGATCCCTTTGGGGCGTTTGACGTCGAGCGCAAGGATGACTTCTCGCATGCCGACCTTCCGCCTCATACGCGCCTCTTGCCGATCGGCACCACTTTGTTTCCAGCCTTCAGCTGTTCGAGATGGTCCGCCCATGACTGCATCAACTTCCTGCGTTCTGCCATGTGCGTGGCGCGGTTGTAGGCAGCCTTCACCTTGTTCCGTTCCTTGTGGCCGAGCTGCAGCTCGATGACTGCCGTATCCCAGCCCAGTTCGTTGAGGGTGGTGCTGGCCAGGGCCCGGAACCCGTGGCCCGTCATCTCGTCCTTCGCATATCCCATGCGCCGGAGGGCAGCGTTGACGGTGTTTTCCGACATCGGCCGGGCGTCGCCCAGTAGAGAAGGGAAGACGTGCTTGCCCTCGCCGGTCAGAGGCTCTATGGCCTTCAAGATGGCGACAGCCTGACGGGAGAGGGGAACGAGATGGGCTTCCCGCATCTTGTTGCGCCGGGGCTCGATTCGCCATTCGTGCCGCTCCAGGTCGATTTCCGACCACAGTGCGCCGCGCAG
>JANNNQ010000042.1:0-2524 GCA_031398625.1 Pseudomonadota bacterium | reverse complement strand
TGCCAGCAGCTCCTCGATGTCCTGCCAGCGCTTGGCGTGCCGCGGCTGCGGGTCGCCTTCGACCGGATTGGAATGCGCCAGCTCGTCGACGAGCAGGACGGCGGGCCTGCGACGGAGTGCCGCATCGAGATCGAACTCGTTGCGGACGATGCCCCGATAGTGGACGGGAAAAGGGGGCAGCACCTCGAATCCCTCGATCAGGCTTTCGGTTTCAATCCTCCCATGGGGTTCGATGTAACCGACCACGACGTCGGTGCCGCTGCTGCGGAGGTTGCGGGCCGCTTCGAGCATCGAGTAGGTCTTGCCCACTCCGGCCGAGGCGCCAAAGAAGATGCGCAGCCGCCCCCGGCGTGAACGGGCTTCTTCAGCCCGGACTGCGGCCAGCAGCTGGTCCGGATCCGGCCGATCTTCTAACGGAGTGCTGATACGCGCGCGTCCAGGGAAAGATTGAGTTCAAGCACGTTAACACGCGCCTCGCCGAAGATTCCGAGGGTGCGTTCCAGCGTTGCCTGCCTGACCAGCAGCCGCACGTCAGTTGCCGACATCCCCCGCGCTTTCGCCACCCGGTTCACCTGGTACTCGGCCGCAGCGGGCGAAATGTGCGGATCGAGGCCACTCGCCGACGCGGTCACGAGATCCACCGGCACCGGAGCGGAATTGTCCGGGTCCGCAATCTGCAACGCGGCAACACGATCGCGGACTGCCGCTTCAAGCGCAGGATTGGTCGGTCCCTGGTTGGAGCCGCTGGACACGGCGCCGTTGTAAGGATGCGGACCGGTCGCCGACGGTCTGCTCCAGAAGTACTGCGGACCGGAGAAGGGTTGTCCCAGCAAACGCGAGCCCACTACCTCGCCTCCCGACCGGACCAGGCTGCCGCCCGCTTCGTCAGCAAAAAACACACGGGCCACCAGCGTCACGGCGCCCGGATAGGCCACTCCGGTCACGACGGTCAGCAACAGGAACAGGATCAGGGCAGGTCGGATTTCTTGCATGGCATTCACCTCGAACTTGCAGAGTGGGTCATGCGAGACCCGCAACGGACAGAATGATGTCGATCGCCTTGATGCCGACGAACGGCACGATGATTCCCCCAAGGCCGTAGATCAGCAGATTCCGGCGCAGCAGCGCTGCCGCGGAGACCGCCCGGGTCTTGACGCCGCGCAACGCGAGCGGCACGAGAAACACGATGATCAGCGCATTGAAGATGACGGCTGACAGGATGGCGCTCTCGGGACTCGCCAACCCCATCACGTTGAGGGCATTCAGGGCAGGATACGTGGCAGCAAACGCCGCCGGGATGATTGCAAAGTATTTCGCCACGTCGTTGGCGATCGAGAAGGTCGTCAGCGCGCCCCGAGTCACCAGCATCTGCTTGCCGACATCCACGATCTCGATGAGTTTCGTGGGATTGGAGTCGAGGTCGACCATGTTGCCGGCTTCCTTTGCCGCCTGTGTGCCGGTATTCATCGCGACGGCCACATCAGCCTGGGCGAGAGCCGGAGCATCGTTGGTGCCGTCGCCGCACATCGCAACCAGCCGCCCCTCCGCCTGGCTCGCGCGGATGAGCTCCAGCTTCTTCTCGGGGGTCGCTTCCGCCAGGAAATCATCGACACCCGCTTCCGCCGCAATGGCGGCGGCCGTCAGCCGGTTGTCGCCCGTGACCATCACGGTCTTGATTCCCATCTGCCTCAGCTCGGCGAAGCGTTCCTTGATTCCTCCCTTGACGATGTCGCGCAGTTCGACGACTCCGAGCACCCTGCGCCCATCGACGACGACGATGGGCGTGGCTCCGGAACGAGCCACCGTTTCGACCGATTCATTGATCCTGGCAGGCCAGGTGCCGCCCTCCTCCTCGATGAACCTGCGCATGGCGTCGGCAGCCCCTTTGCGCAGCCGCCGGCCTTCGATATCCACACCGCTCATGCGCGTCTGCGCCGAGAACTTGTGGAAGACGTGGGGCGTCCCTGCCAGGTCGCGGCCGCGCAGCTGGAATTGCTGCTTGGCCAGGACGACGATCGAGCGGCCTTCCGGTGTCTCGTCGGCGAGGGACGCCAGCTGCGCCACATCCGCGAGTTCCTGCTCGCTGACGCCAGGTGCAGGGATGAACGCCGATGCCTGCCGGTCGCCGAGCGTGATGGTTCCCGTCTTGTCGAGCAACAGGACATCCACATCGCCGGCCGCTTCGATCGCGCGTCCCGAGGTCGCGATCACATTCGCCCTGACCATGCGGTCCATGCCCGCAATGCCGATCGCGGACAGCAGCCCGCCGATCGTCGTCGGGATCAGGCACACAAGCAGCGCGATCAGGATCGTGAGCGTCACAGTGCTCCCTTGCCCGGCTGCCGTGACCGCGTAATGCGAGAAGGGAGCCAAGGTCGCGGTCGCCAGCAGGAACACGAGGGTCATCATGACCAGCAGGATCCACAGCGCAATCTCGTTCGGCGTCTTGCCGCGCTTCGCGCCTTCCACCATTTCGATCATGCGGTCGAGGAAGCCCTCCCCCTCCTTGTTGGTGATGCGCACG
>JANNNQ010000433.1:0-2877 GCA_031398625.1 Pseudomonadota bacterium | reverse complement strand
GTCAAGGGCGGAAGATGGTCATGTTGTGCTAGGCGCTGACAGGCTGCCTGTATCGACGTGTGCAAGAGCTCGCGGAGGTGAAGAGTAAGGGTGGAGTCGACTCGGATCAGTCTCCGCGCTTCAGTGCCGCGATCTCTTCATCTTTGGTCTTGAGCATCGCCTCCTGCTCTCGCGCTGCAGCCCTTCGATTGCTTCAGTTTGCCCCTGGATCAGTGAGTCCTGCGAGTTGTCAGCCCAATATCGTTGCGCGTCTACCCACGTGTCGATTCTCTCTCGAAACCGAGGATTCGGTCGGCGTGTTCATGGTGCGCGAGCCGGCCTTGGCTCGGGCCCTTGCCATCGAGGTGCCCGGCGCTCTTCGAGCAGTGCCCACAGTGGCTTGAGCGAACCGATGGGGTCACTGCCGTAGACGCTGCCGCGGATACTGAAGAACTCGCACCTCCCGACCCGCGTCAGGACGGCACGCCTCGCGGCATCGGCGTCGAGATCTTGGTGGTACTTGTCCCCATCGCACTCGATGGCGATTCTGGAGCCATCCTTGAGTTGGACGACGAAGTCGATCCGGTACTTGCCGATCTGAAACTGCGGGATGGGCGTGTACCCGTGGTCCGTCAACTGCCGTAGGACGTCCCTCTCAAAATCTGACTCGCACAGGTCTTCGAGATTGTCGTACTGCTGCTGAGGGCTGAATCCGCCACTCGCGTACTCGATCCAGGCCCGGCGGATGTCATTCTGGTTGAAACTCGGCAAGTCGGCGGAGTGGAAGATCCATACCTGATCCCGGGCGCGGGAGGCTGCGACGTTCACCCGGCGTTCGTCGTCCTGGCTGGTGAACGCGCCGAACTTCTTGGTCGAGTCCACCACCATGCTGACGAACATGACGTGGCGTTCGGCGCCCTGGAAGGTGTATGCGCCACCGACCTTGAGCTTGCGGCGGGCAAACTCCCGCTCACCGAGTTGGTTCAGCAGTTGGTGCTGAAGGTACAGATCCTGCTTGCTGCTGCTGAGCAAGCTGATGACTCCGAAGGTCTTCTCCGCGTAGTCATCATCCTGGCTTAGTTCCACGACCTTCGCGATCAGAGCGTCAGCCTCAGTTTGGTTGACATCATTCCCGTACCCGGTCAGTGTCTGCCGGATTCCGTCCGAGGTGTGAATCACCTTGAAGGGCTCGGCGAATGCACCGGAACCGGCGCGCAACGGCTGGATTCGACCGTCATACCAGCGCTGCGAACAGAACGTGATGATCTCGGGGACGCAGCGGAAGTGCTCGCTGAGCGTCAGAGCACCGTTCGCCGCTCCGGAGGCCCGGTTGAACAGCGATTCACCGGGTTCGAAGAAGTTCGCCGACGGAACGCCCGTGAGATGTCGATCTATCAAATCCCTTACCAGATCTACCGATACGAAACTCGTCGGGCTGATCTGCTTGTCGTCACCAACAACCACGGCGCGTCGAGCCAGAGTGAGGACGAGTAAGCTGCGGATGTCGCACTGGCTGGCCTCATCGACGATGACCACGTCGAAAGGAGTACTGCCGCCGCGGAATTGCGTCAACGCACGTTGCCAACTCATGATCCATACAGGGACGCCCTCGACGGCGTCCTGCATCTTCTGTTGCGCGACCATCGTCCAGTGGCCGGCGCTCTTGCCGGTGCCTTTACCGATCTTGCCGATGGCGGTGGCCCAGTCCGAGAGGGCGCGGCGCTGACGATCGGTCATCCCCAGGATCAGCGCGTGTCGGGCGCTCGCTTCGGCCAGCTCCTCCGTCAAACGCCGGATGTCCTGCCGGGCGTCATGTGCGGCTTCACCCAGAGCCGCAGTCTCCTCCGAGCCGATGACGGTGTCGAGCCAGGTACGGATATCTCGCCAGCGCCAGGCAGCCATCACGTTTTCGGCGGTTCGCGGTGGCCCAGAAGCGTTCACGATCGAGACGGCGGTTCGCGGCGCGATGGTGGAAAGCGTAGCCACGAGTTCACGGCATCGGGTTGCGCCTTCCGTGAGCTCCCGTAGACGGTCGACCTCCTGGAGGAGTCGATCCCATTCCGCCCACCGGCGAGTTTCCAGCGCCTCGGCGAGCGTCGCCCACAGCGGGCTCGCCCTCGCTTCGCTGCTACCGGTGTCGAGGGTTTCCCTCAACTCGTTGACGGTCTTTCTCAGTCGCTGTAATTCGGGAAGCGCCCGGGCGTCGCCCAGCAGAGCAATCCACTCCACGAGCCAATCGTGTTCTGCACCAGCCGGAATGTCATCGACGATCGAACTCAAGTCGGTACGAAGTTCGGGCCAGGTTTTGGTCTCCTCCTCGATACAGCGATGAAGTGCATCGAGGTTGGCCGTCACCTCGTGTTCCGGATAGTCAGTGACCGTCGGCGGCCCGCTGTGCTGGGCGGCCAGTTGATCCCACTGGAGTCTCAGTTTTTTCCGTACCTGCGCGGTCTTGATGACGTCAATGACGTGATCGACGTCGTCCGCCGAGCGTAGCTTCTCACCGTCCACCAGGTTCTGTTTCTGGGCTCGGCGTAGATCGCGAGCGGAGAACAGGCCAAGGCTGCCTTTCTCGGTCAGAGCTTTCTTCAACCGGTCAAGGATCGTCCGGTGTTCGCGGGGAGAGGCGCTCTGCTCGGCATCGATTATCACCGTATACCCGGAGGATTTCAGGTTCAGCGCAGCGATGTCATCGAGATTCGTTCTCAGGGCAGCCAACTGGGCGCTGTAAGAATCGCGGGTCGCGGGATTAGCCGCCGACGACCCCAGGTGCACGAGCCACCTCGGGCGCTGCTTCATGCTGTTGAGAAGTGCCGTGCAGCGCTCTTGCAGACCTTGAAGCGACTCACGGCTGGCACGGGTGGCAGCCCTGCGCAGGCCCCGGCTGATCAGGGCTTC
>JANNNQ010000430.1:0-2527 GCA_031398625.1 Pseudomonadota bacterium | reverse complement strand
CGCGGCGCCGGCGGCAATGAAGTCGCGGCGCCCAAGGGACGCCTTACCGTTCTCTGAACTCATGATCTTGCCGCTCCTCACGGCTACAAGAGTTGTGGAATACGCAGATTGGGCGTCGACTCTTTTTCTCGTGTCGTCGGTCGCGCTCCGAGGCGGGACGCGATGCGTCCCCCCACTGCAGACAGGCATTTTATTGAGTACTTATGCGAAAAGGCTCCCGATTTTACGGTTTATCTCGATGGTTTTAGAAAATCCTACTGAATTTTGGCAATGAGATAGAAAACGCACGATGCCTGCACGGCGCAGCTTGGTCCCGCTGCCTCCGAACGACGCGATTGCAGCGTGCAGAGTAATTCTGACGAAAGGCTAAACAATCCCGCAAGCGCAAGCTTCGCTCGCCTTCCCGCAATCGCCAAATCCCCTGTGACTTGATCGCCACCTCATCACCCGCCGCCGGTCAGCTTGATCGCGTCACCGATGGTGACGCTGCCATGCTCGCAGGTGAACTCGACATCGTCACGCTGTCACGGGCCTTCCGACCATCATTCACCGCCTACCCAATCAGCGCCCTGGATCCCCGTCTGGTATGATTAATTCACACCGCTTTCAGAAAGGTTGATCATGGGCACTGCCGTCAAGAAAACGATCTCGCTCCCGGCGGATCTCGCGCGCGATGTCGAGGCCCTGGCCCGCGCCGAGGGCAAGACCCTCAGCGCGGTCATCCAGGACGCGCTGCGCCTTGCGGGAGTTGAGCGCCGGCTTCAGGAACTACGCGACTTGCAGGGTTACTGGAGCCGCCAGGCCCGCGAAAAGGGCATCCTCTCGGAGCAGGACCTGGAACGCTACCTGCGCCAATGAAAGTCGTCTTCGACACCAACGTCCTGGTGTCGGCTTTGGTTTTTCCCGGCGGCAGTGCGGACAGTGCGCTGCGCCGGATCATCGAAGAACAAGACCGGCTTCTCATTTCCAAACCCATTTTCGACGAACTGTTGGGTATCCTGGCCCGCAAGTTCTCGCGTGACCCGGAAGAGCTCGCACACGCGGCGGTCTTCCTCTCCGAACTGGCTGTTCTGGTCAAACCCCGCCGTAAGCTGGCGGTGCTTGCCGATGAGCCTGACAACCGGGTTCTGGAATGTGCCGTTACCGGCGGCGCGGGAGCGATCATTACCGGAGACAAGGCGTTTCTCAGTCTCGGACGCTTTCGCGAGGTAAAATTATTGAGCCTCCGCGCCTACCTCGAAGGCAACCCCGATCCCTGACCCAATCGCGCAATCGCATGGCGTGATACGGGTGGTCCGATTCGCATTTTGGCGCAATGGCCGGGTGGTGTTGTTGCCGCCAGAGCAAATCGACGCCTGACCGATTTTCGGGCTACGGCTGTTCAGTATTTCCTTGCCTCTCCTGGCGGCCTTGGCGCACCCCTCAAGGGCTATGGAAAAGAACCTTGGCGGTTCAATCCTTCCCATCAGCGCAACTCGTACCACACCCCGCGGCCGCTGCCGTGCTGTTTCAGCGTGTCGCGTTCGACCAGCGCGCGGAAGTGCTGCCAGGATCACGGGGGTGATCTGGATGGTGTCGGATCGAAGCACAAACCACTAATGCACCCATTTACACCCATTTCCAGGAAGCACACGGTAATGCATCCATTTGCACCCAATTCCTCTCGCGGACGACTGTTTGAGCGGCTGCTTGACCAAACTCGTGGACAAAATCCGCCTGGCTGCAGCCAATAACCCTCACTATCACCGCGCCATGTGCGGCGAATAAGTGGCTCGTGCGGAGAATGCGGCTCACAATCTCCGCATGAATAGCGGTAATTACCGCCTACTACGACATCCTTGAGCGCACCCAGAAAGGCTCGCTCGATGTCACCGCGTGGCTCGCCTGGTTCCTCGACACCCTGAATGGCGCCGTCGATCTCGCGCAGCACACTGTAGAAGCCATACCGGCCAAAGCGCGATTCTGGCAACGCTGGGCAACCACGCCGCTGAACCAGCGGCATGTGAAGCTGCTCAATCGTCTGCTCGATGGCTTCGATGGCAAACTCACCGCCAGCAAGTGGGCGACGATTGCCGGGTGTTCGCCGGACACCGCGCTGCGAGACATCAATGAACTGCTGGCGCTTGGCGTGTTGCGTAAATCCGTGGCGGGCGGGCGCAGTACCAGCTACGAGTTGAACCAGTCGCCAGAGTAAGCGGCTCTCTGGAAAAATTCTGGCCCGGGTAGTCGCCCGCGGCTTCCGCGGCAAGTGATAAACTCTAGCCGGACTAGCCAGAAAGGTCGTGTACAACATGATTAAGTGGCAATTGCAGGATGCAAAAAATCGCTTCTCGGAACTGGTTCGCAGAGCCCGGCTGGAGGGGCCGCAGGTGATTACGCTGCACGGCCGCGATGCCGTGGTGGTGGTGTCCGCGAGCGAATACGTCAGGATTTCGCGGCCACGAGGCAGCCTTGTGGATTTTTTCCGCAAGTCACCCCTGGCAAATTCAGATCTCGACCTGAACCGTAGTCGCGACACGGGTCGGCG
>JANNNQ010000330.1:0-9767 GCA_031398625.1 Pseudomonadota bacterium | reverse complement strand
CGCGCAGCTCCGCCCAGTCCCACCACGCTTCCTTGGGCGGATGTGACAGCCATTCAAAGTAGTACGGCGCTTCCTGCCGAAGCCAGGGCAGGTCACGCAGCGGCAGCCAGGATTGGTACTCCTGTGCGACAGAAGCCCAGTCCGGCTCTGCATCCGTGTCGGCAGAAATGCCAAGCCGGCGGCGCGCGTCCGGCGCGACGTTTTGGTAGATCCACGGCAGCCAGGACAGGTCGAAGATGCCGTTCATATAGAAGAAATTGCGGGGCGACGAGAAAGTCATGGCAGGCGCCATGGCCACGAGGTGCGGCGGCGCCTCCACCGCAGCGAGCCATTGCACGGCACCAGGGTAGGAAAGACCGTACGTGCCGACCCTGCCGTTGGACCATGATTGGGCCGCGGCCCATTCGATCGTGTCGTAACCGTCCTCGCCTTCGTGGCGGTAGGGTTCGAAAATCCCTTCCGACGCATACCGGCCACGCACGTCCTGCATGATCACCGCGTAGCCACGCTCGACGGCTTTCAGGTGAATGCGGTCACTCCGCGCCGCATTGTGCTTGCCGTAAGGAGTGCGGAAGACGAGAACCGGGAAGGTGTCACCGCGCGCCGGCCGGTAGACATCCGCCCGCAACGCAACTCCGTCCCGCATCGGGATCGCAACATCCCGATCGATCTGCATGCGAGCGGCCGGGGAGCAGGCCCCGAAGGAGACGAGCCCGAGCGCGAGCAGCCACGTGCGCACTTGCCTCACTCGCTCGACAACGCTGCGACAAGGGCCAGGTCCGACGACCGCACTTTTCCGACATCGAAACCTCTCGCTGCGGCCGTCATGCGCGTGAGCGCAGCCGCGATCGGCATCGGGGGCTTCCTGTCGCCGGGTTTCGTCCGGTGGAAGCGTACGGGGTTGATGCGCGCCACGACGAACGTGCGCAGGTAAGGCGACTTGAAGCCGCGTGCCTCCAGAGACTTGACTATCTTGCGTACCTGCGCATCGATCTCGCGCAGTCGGGAAGCGAAGCCCTCACGCTCCCGCAGGCTCACGGCCAGCGTGCGGTCGGAGAAGCGATCCACCTTGCGGAGAAACGAGCCGTAGGCGCCGCCGGCGAATCGCTTGTCCTTTGCGTAGAGAACGCCCAGCGTCAGGAATTCGGGCGATTCGAACTGCGCGGCGTAATCGCGCTCCTTGGCGCGCGGCTCGCGGCGCACCAAAGCGCGCGCCATGCGGATTACTTCGAGGCTCCGGTCCTTGAGGTTGTGCGCTTTCTCGGTGTTGAGCGCAAGGATGCGAAACGACAATCCCTCGTCGGGCGATATGAGCGCCGTGATCTGCCTGAGCCCGAGGACCTTGGCGGCGGCAAGCCGATGCCGGCCGTTCGGCGTGCAGAACTCGCCGTCCTCGCCGCGCACGACGATGATCGGATCCAGGAACGAGCCGGCCTCGTCGATCTTCAGGGCGAGGCGCTTCGTGTGGGTCGGCGACAGGTCACGCTGGAAGGGGGTCGGCTGCACTGACGAAAGCGGAAGTGCTGCAACCAGCACGGTGGTCCCCGAAAGCGGTTCTCGATAGGCGCCGATCGGCGCGCCGCCGCGCTCGCGTACTTGCGCGGCGAGCCCCGCAATGCGTTCATCGTCGATCGCAAGCGCAATGTCGGCGGCATCAAGGCCCCGGTGGACCTTGTTAGGTGCCAGCGATCTGCGGCGGCCCTTGCTTTTCCTCTTGCCGGTTGAGCTCATTTGAATCTCATTGTAGGCGTTTGTCAGACCCATCCGACGGTGCATTGAAGCATTTACCTGCTGGTGTTCAGGCGCAGTTCAGGCCATTTAGGTGTTAATGAAATCACTGTCCACAGCCACGAGTATCAGAAGATGACCATACAATTCGGTACATTCGCCATCACGACACTTCTCGGCTCCGTGCTCGCCGTATCGGGTATGCAGGGAAAGGCCGAAGCCCAGGCTGCAGTCCAGCCTGTAGAGCCGGCCGCCCAGCCGCAGAATGCGGAGGAGACGGCGGAGGAGAAGGAAAAGAAGAAAAAGAAGAAACAGCAGCAGCAGCTGCAAGAGCAACAGCGTCAGCAGCAGGATCAGGAGGAGCGGAAGCAACAGCCGCCGCAGCAGCAGTCGCAGCAGCAGCGCCAGCAGCAGGAACAGGCTAAGCAGAAGCAGCAGGCAGCCGAAGCGCAGAAACAGCAGGCGCAGCAGGCCCAGCAGCAGCGCCAGCAGCAGGAACAAGCGAAGCAAAAGCAGCAGGCAGCCGACGCGCAGAAACTGCAGGCGCAGCAGCAGGCGCCGCCGAAACCGCAAAAGCCGACGCAACAGGCACAGCAGGAACAGCAACGACAGGTTCAGCTGCAGAAGCAGCAGGAACAGCAGCTCCAGCAGAAAAGGCAGCAGGAGGAGCGGCAGCTACAACAGAAGCGCGTTTCCCAGCAGGAGCAGCAGGAGCGGATCCGGAAGCAGGAACAACAGATGGCGCTCTACCGCAAGAACATAGCGCTGCGGGAAGAGTTGGCCCAGCGCGACGCCCAGATCCTGCGCCAGCAGAAGCGCATACAGCACCTGCGCTTCCAGGAGCAATACGAGCAACGCCTGCGCGCCCAACGCACGCAATTGGACCAGTCACGGTACGACTACAGCAACGACCCGTACTACTACACGGCGCCGAACTACCGGTATCGCCGCAACAACCAGTACTACCAGACCAATCAATACGGCATGAAGAAGCTCGAGAAGGCCCTGCAGAAGGGTTACAACGAGGGCTTTCGTGCCGGTCGGGCTGACCGTGAGGACCGTTGGAAGTACGACTACCGCTCAGCTTTCGCGTACCAGGACGCGAACTATGGCTACGACGGCCGCTACATCGCCCAGGACGAGTACAACCACTACTTCCGTGAGGGATTCCAGCGCGGCTATGAGGATGGTTACTACGACCGCCAGAAGTACGGCAGAAAGAACGATAGTAGCGATGGCATCAACGACGAATGGCTGATTGCGGGAGGAGTCATCGCCGCGATCATCGGCTATCAGCTGTTGACCGACTGAACGCTTGTACTCATTTGTCGGCGGACAGGCTGGGTGTATGCGACGGATTTGGATCAACGCCGCCGCGGTGCTGGCAGCCGCCTGCGGCACTACGCCAGTGCCGAGCTCAAATGCCCAGCCTGTTCCAGCCGACAGGATCTACGCGACGGAACTCACAAAGGCGCAGCCCGGATACACGCTCCTGGTTGTCACGCGCGACAAAGGCCTGAAGGGAAAGGCATGCACTGTTCGTCTCTTTGTTGATGGCGTACACGTAGCGGACCTGCGGGCCCGTGAGCAAGCAAGGATGTTCGTCGAGGAAGGTGCGCACGTCGTCGGCGTCACCGCCGAAGGCTGCTTCGGGGGAACAGATCAAACGTCCGTAGTTGCCACGTCAGCCAAGCCGACTTTGCTTCACATTGAGGCCGGGCATGGGAAGGGTTTGACGATCGAGCCCAGCGCATTCTGAGCTGCGTTTACGAAGAGTCCGCTGGCATCAGGACCGAGAAGCGTTCGAATTTGAACAGGCGCCGCCCGCTGGCGGTTGTTTCGGAGCGCACAGTCCCGGCCTCGATAGCCTGCAACGCCTTCTGAAGGGCAACCAGTTGCTGTGGATCGGCGACCGGCGGCCCGTGCGCCGGCAAAAGCATCTTGAGGCCGGGTGCGAGGCGCACCAGCTGCGTGATAGACGCCGTGTAGTCGGCAACGACTGTTTCCGGTGCCCAGAGGAAAATCTCGCCCGAATAGTAGGTGTCGCCGGTAAAAAGCAGGCCGTTGGCAGCGTCGAAGAGGCACAGGGAATCAGGCGTATGGCCGGGTGTCCGCAGTACCTCAATCTTGCGGCCCCCGAGATCCAGGAGCTCCCCGTCCCGGACTTCGGCCGCAACCGTCCAGGTTGGAACCACGTAATCGCGGCTCGTCACCCCGCCAGGCAACGACCCGCACACGCGATCTTCGGCAAGCGTGTCTTTTGCGTATGAGCGCAGCTCTTCGCCGATCTCGCCCCGCGCGCTTGCAATGCTGAAAGCTTCGTCGAGATTGCGCGTGTCCTCGAACTCGCGATTGCCGCCGACATGGTCGAAATGCGTGTGCGAGTTGAGCACGGTCACCGGCAGCGCGGTGAGCTTCTTCACGACGTCGCCCATTCGCCCGACGCCGAGGCCGGTGTCGAACAGGACCGCCCTTCTCGAGCCGATGATCAGGAAGGAACTGACGCCTTCGAACTGCCTCGGCTCGTTGATCGCAAACACGCCCGGCGCGACTGCAAAAACCTTGAACCAATCGTCCTGGACTCCTGCCAACTTCAGCGCGGTGATCTCCGCCGCCGGAGGCTCATCGCACCAGGACTCGGCGCAGGCGTTCGTGGCAAACGCGGCAAGCAGCAGGAACCGGACAATCATCTCGAACGCAGAAGCTTCCAGAGACCGACTGTAAGCACCGGCACGATCAGCAACGCGATGAATGCGTACGTGAGGTAGCCATAGCCCTTGGCGATGAGGTCGACGAGACCGATCGCGGAAGCGGCATAGACGGATACGACCATGATGCCGATGGCGAGCGAGGGACGAAGCATCCGCGGCATGGGCTTTGCCTTTTCTTCGTAGACCTTGGCCACTCTTTCATTGATCGCGTGAAGCATCGCGACACCGGTATCGACGAGAGTCAGCAGCACGGCAATCTGGAAAGCCAGCTCGAACCACGGAGCGTTGAGCTTCCCGAGGAGGAATGCCGAAGGCAAGGACACATCGGCGAGTTCGCGGTGATAGCCGATCATTGCGATGTAGAAGAGGACGCCGGGAAGCATGCCAAGCGGCCCAGCGAGGAAGCCGGCGACCAGCGTCTCGCGCGGTCGCGTGAGGTGTCGAATGCAGAACAGCACGGCCGGCAGGGTCGCAACGTTGTAGCCGGCATACGTGATCCCCGCCTTGAACCAGTTGTCGCCAAGTGGCTCTGTAGCCAAAGCATCCTCGATCCTGTCCCCGAAGACGACGATGCTCCACACCACGAAGACGATGTAGACGAGGTACAGGTAGCCGACCGAGAGCGCGAGGAATCGCTCGATTGCCGCGCTGCTGTAGAAGAGGAGCAACCCTGTCGCTACGATCATGCCGAGCGAGCCCATCAGCTTCGGCAGTCCGAAGAGGTCGTGCATGATCTCGCCGGCGGCTGCGCCCATGACGGCGAGGATGATCACGAGCAGAAGCAGGTAGGCGACCTCGAACAGGAACCACCCTCGTCCGAGCAGCAGCTTGAAGAATGAGCGGTAATCGTAGGTTCGTGCGCGGCGTGCAAGCTCGAAGCTGATCATCAAGACCGCGCTCCAGAAGAGCATGCTGACCAGCATGCCGAGCAGGCCTCCCCAGGGACCCGCAGGGAGGAAGAACTCCACCAGCTCGCGTCCCGTCGCGTAGCCACCGGCGATGACAGCCGCTTCGAACACGAACCCCGGCAATAGATAGCGTCGGAACCAGTCGCTCACGATTGACCCCCTCTCCTGGACTTCGCGCGGGCAAAAATCATTATGACTTCTTTCCGATGGCCGCAATGCAACTGGCCACTGTCTCGCGCGAATAGTTGGTATAGAGGATTGCCTTGCCGCGCCCGCCGAGGCGCCATTCCCAGGGCGCGAGCCATTCCTCCCGCGCCCAAAGGCCGCGGCGCAGTGACCGCGCCGCATTCTCCAGCACGCAATACTCCGGGCTGTCGGCGTACTGCCGATAGGCCCAGGCGTGCCCCTGCTTGACGAGCCATGCGTTGATGTTCTCGTCCCCGACATACATCACGGCGACCGCGGGTTCATCGCGCGCCTTTGCGATGACGTGCAATGAAACTTCCTCGCCAATGACTCGCTCATTCAAGGCCTTTCGCACTTCCGCGCCGCCCGGCTGCTTGGGTTCGGGCGACCGGAGCTCAACTGGACTTTGACGGCATCGCCGTCCGTCACGGCCGTGACGACCCCGACAAGCACGGGAATATCTTGCGCCCGGCACGAAAGCGAAAGCGCCATGCCACAGGCAATGGCAGCAATTGCTCGCCAGTGCGTACGAGAATTGTGCTGGCTCATCCCCCACTCCCTGGAGCGCATGATGCGCCGGTCATGCACGAATTTCGACTGGTCGCCTTTTGCGTGCAGCCGCGTGTGACCTGGCACACAATTGGTCACTCAATGGCTCCCCCCTGCGCCGAGATCTCTTCTATGTTATTGATACTGAAGTCTCGTAAGAAATGTACCGGACGTGGACCGCAGAGCAGAAGCTGAGCGCGAGTCTCTCCCACGGCGTTTGAAGATCACCGCCGCGGCGCGGCGCTGATCTGCGCCCTGATTGCGCTGATCATCGCCACCGTTTTTTTTGCGCGGCAGGCCGCTTTGGTGCGCGAAGCGACTGCCGAAGAAATAGCTCTCTATGACTGGCAGGCACAGCTACAGTCGGTTCTCGTATCCCTGATTGACGCGGAAACGGGCCAACGCGGTTACCTCCTCACGGGCAGCGCCCGTTACCTTGCGCCCTACAATTCCGCGATCCATGAGATTCCGCTGACCCTGGATGCGCTACGCGCCGTCCCGATCTCCGACCCCTCTTTGCCCCGTCACCTTCGCGAGATAGAAGGACTGGCTTCTTCGAAGATCGCGGAGCTCACCGAAACCATCCGCCTGCGGGAAGCCGGAGCGATGCTCGACGCGCTGGCGCTGGTGCGTACGGACGCGGGCCAGGGCCAGATGGAGCGCTTGCGGCGCGAAATCCAGGCGGCCGCGGATGTCGTCACCGCCCATCGAAAGACAATGAGCGAGCGTGTCGTTCGCGGAAGCCTCGCCAGCGAGCGGCTCGCCGTCTGGGCGGTAGCAGCACTGGTCGCCGTCATCGTGCTCGCGGGCATCGAGATTTGGCTACTGTTGGGCGCTCGGTCGAAACAGACGAGGTCATTGAGAGAGCTGGCCGAGGTCTTCGACCACACGCCGGACTTCGTGGCGCAGGCGGACTGGATGGGCCGGCTACTGTATTTGAATCCTGCCGCCCGGCGTGCGTTGCGGCTGGGCCCAGATGCCGACATCAAAGAGCGCCCCTTCAGCGAATTTTTCACGGACGCGACAAACAAGCGCTGGATGCCGGAAATCATTCCGGCGGCCAAACGTGCCGGGGTCTGGATCGGTGAGACGGCCGTGCAACTGCCGCGGGGTCCGGTTCCGGTCAGTCACATGGTGATCGCGCACCACGGAACGCTGGGGCGCGTTGTTCGATACACGTCGATCATGCGGGACATCTCGGAACAATTGACCACGCGCGCGGAACTTGCGCGCCAGACCGCCACACTGAACGCAATCGTCGAGGCGATCCCGGCCATCGTCGTCGTTTGGGACGTCAACCTCCGCTATCGGCTGGTCAACCGAGAGTTCGAGCGTTCCCGCGGTCGCCGCGAGGATTTCATCGGGCGCACATTCGAGGAGGCCTGGGGACCCGAGGAGTACGAGCGCAGTGTCCCGTGGCTCCGTAAGGCGCTCGCCGGCGAAACCGTCTCCTACGAAAAGGACTACCAGCAGTCAGGCGGGCTTCAGCACGTTCTCGCGACCTACACGCCTCTACATCTCGACGATGGAACTGTCGGCGGCGTCATCGGCGTGGCTCAGGACATCACGACCCATCGCGAAGAGAAACTGCGGCTGACTCTGCTCAGCGAGCGGGACCCGCTGACGGGTCTCATGAACCGCACCGGCTTTGAAGCCTACCTCGACAAGAAGGTGATCGACGGTGAGGGAGCATCGCTCGGTGTCCTTTACATCGATCTCGATCATTTCAAGCCAGTCAACGACCGCTACGGGCATTCGACAGGCGACGAAGTGCTGCGCCAGTTCGCGGCGCGACTGCAAAGTGCCGTACGCCCGACGGATGCAGTCGCGCGACTCGGCGGAGACGAATTTGCAATCGCCCTGGCCGGAATACGTGGCCCGGGAGACGCTGAGACGGTTGCACACAAAGTCGTAACACTTGCCCAGGATGTTTTCGAACTAGGCGGCAAGAGTGTAACAATTGGTGCGAGCGTAGGTGCCGCGTTCGATGCCGAAACCCGGGGCGGGTGGAAGAACCTTCTGAATCAGGCTGACGCAATGGCCTACGAGGCCAAAGAGGCGGGTCGGGGTCGAAGCGCATTGCTCGGGAGGGACGGAACTGCGACGACCAGACTCCAGCGAAAACTTCTGAAGCCGTAAGTGTGCAGCCGCGCCCTCAGGCGCTGGCTGCAACCTCCCGAGTGACGTCGATTATCCGGTCCACATCAGCTGGGCTCACGTACAGGTGGGCCGACAACCGGACTCCCCGCTCGTCGTTCTGTGCACGGACGCGCACTCGCTTCGTCCATAGGGCGTCCTGCAATGACTTTGCCTTCACGCCATTGACGCGAAAAGTCGTAATGGCGGCCGTCGACCTCGGATCCGCGGGTGACGCAACACGAACTTCCGGGATAGTCGCCAAGCCGTCACGAAGACGCTTCGTAAGGTTCGCGTCCCACTGCTCGATGCGCGACATGCCAATCTTCTCGATGAAGCGCAGCGCCGCCATCAGTCCGTCCACGAGAGGAACGCTCCCGGTCCCGAACTGCATGAAACGAAAAGCACCATCGGTGTGGTTATCCCATTGGTAACTCGCCAGTGTCGTCCAGAATCGATCCTGCACGTCGGGCCGGAGGTACAGAAAACCAGTGCCTTTCGGCGCCATCATCCACTTGTGCGGGCTGCCGACGTAGGCGTCACAGCCGAGTGCCGTCAGGTCGACCTGGATCTGGCCCACTGCCTGCGCGCCGTCCACCAGTGCGAGCGCACCGCGTCTCCGCGCGAGCGCGCATAACTGGCGAGCGGGGAGCAGTGCACCGAGACCACTCGTGATGTGGCTGAACATCACGACTTTCGTGCGCGGCGACATCGCGGCTTCGAACAGCTGCACGATCGCATCCGGCCCGCCCTCGAATGCCGGCTCGAGCGGCAGTTCCTTGACGACAATGCCGCGCCGTTTTGCGAGCAGCCACCAGGGCGAGATACCTCCGCCGTGTTCCTGGTCGGTGGTGATGACTTCATCCCCCGGAGCAAGGTCGAGCCCGTTGGCGAGAAAGTTCATGGCCATGGTGGCGTTCTGCGTCAGCGCGATGTCGGGGCCGGGAGCGTTCAGGAACTGCCCCAGCGCCCGACGGACATCGGGCAACTGCTGGTAGCCCGTCAGCGGTTCGCCGTCGGGCTGTTCATACGGCCAGTCGGCGAGATCGCTCTCGAGGCGGCGTATCCCGTGGGTGAGCGCGTCGACCACTTCCCTCGGAGAAGCTCCCAGCGTTCCGGTGTTGCAATAGGCAATGCCCGCAGGGATGAGGAAATGCTCTCGCGCCGCAGCGAATAGGGCTGCGTCGTCTGCCTGCGCATCCGGTGCGAAAGCCGCCGATGGCGAGTGCGCCTTTGCAGCGGGCGACGCTCCGAAGACCATGCTGGGCACGGCTATCGTCGCTAGGAAATCCCGTCGGGTGCTCATCAGGGGCCTCCTTCTCCTACAACGCTCCTACAGGAAACGTGTCGGACGCCTACACCGACCGTCAATGGGCGCTACTTCCCAAGTCCCTGCTGCCTCCGGAATATGCAGCCGTTCCCAACTACTTATCGAGCTTGATGTGGAGAAATCAGAATGAGTATCGGCACAATCCTGCTGATCGTCCTTGTGCTCGCGCTCGTCGGAGCGTTGCCTTCCTGGCCCCATAGCCGGAGCTGGGGTTACGGC
>JANNNQ010000315.1:0-3496 GCA_031398625.1 Pseudomonadota bacterium | reverse complement strand
GCGGCAGGTCCGGACGTGGGCGACTGCGGTTCCGGACGTGGGCGGCGGCAGGTCCGGACGTGGGCCGCGGCAGGTCAGGACGCCGGCCAGGCAAGCTCGGATCGGTGCGGTGCGCCGGTCCTCGCGCAGGTGCAGCGTGATGCTGTCGGCACCCGACTGCTCCGCCAGCAGCGCCGCGAGCAGCGGATCGGGATAGGTCGTGCCCCGCACCTGCCGCAGCGTGGCCACGTGATCGATATTTACGCCTAGATGGATAGTCATTGTCGTATCAGTTAAGCAACTGTCCAGCTCTCTAACGGGATGAGACTGACTCTGAAGTCATGGCCGAAATCGATTAAGTACCTGTCGAGTTGTTTGACGGGATGAGGCTGGCCCTGGAAACGAGCGAATTTAGTCGTTCCTGAGCCTGCGTACTGCCGAGGCGACTTCGCGACTGTTGAGCGCGCGTCCTTCTAGACACCGGTCCAGGGCGGCCCGCAGCAACCGCCGTGCATCCGTCCGGGCTGCCGCATCATCCAGTGCTTCGCGCGCCAGCGCCAGCAACGACGAGCCGGAAAATATCAGCCCGCCTTCGGCAACGCCATCGATGCGCAGCAGGCCGCTGCCGGGCTGGTACCGGTAGGCATGATGCGCCTCGACGGCCCGGCCATCGGTTTCATGCTCCAGTGAGACGCCATAGCCCAGCGCCTCCAGTAGCCGCTTTTCAAACAGCCGCAGCGTCGCCCCCTCGTCCGCACCCGCCTTGAGTCCATCGAGCGTCTCGCCATAGTGATCGAAGATGGCCCCGTGCACGTCGTGGCGGGCGAGCAGGCGGATCAGTAGCTCGTTGAGGTAGAAACCGCTCATCAGTCTCGCGGGCGAGAGGGGAGCCACTGCCCCATCGAACTCGGCATGGATGAAGTGGCCAGCCTCGCCGCGGCCGCTCCAGGAAACGAGCAGCCGGTTGAAGGGCTGCAGCACGGGGATGAACGGCGAGCCGGCGCGACGCACGCCGCGGGCGAAGACCGTCAGGCGGCCATGGTCCCGTGAGAAGAGTTCGAGGATGCGCCCTGAATCGCGATACGCGCGCTGGTGCAGGAGATAGGCGGGCTGCAGGAGAATTCGGTCAGGAGGCGTCATAGCCGAACTGGCGGAGTGCCGCTTCACTGTCGGACCAGTTCTCCTTGACCTTCACCCACAGCTCGAGATGCACGCGGCGGCCGAGCAGCTGCGTGAGTTCGAGCCGGGCACGGGTGCCGACTTCCTTGAGCCCTTCCCCGCCCTGTCCGATGACGATCGCTTTCTGGCCATTCCGCTCGACCCAGATGACGGCGCCGATGAGCAGGCGATCGTCTTCCTCTTCCTGGAAACGCTCGATCTCGACGGTGAGGCCGTACGGCAATTCCTGCCGCAGCTTCCAGGTAAGCTTCTCGCGGATGATTTCAGCAGCCTGGAAACGCTCGCTGCGATCCGTGACCTGTTCCGCCGGGAAATGGGGCGGCGACTCGGGCAGGTGACGGGCGACGATCGCCGGCAATTCACCGAGGTTGCTCCTTCGCAGTCCGGACAGCGGGACGATCTCCGCGAAATCGGCCTTCAGCGCAATTTCCTGGAGGTACGGGAACAGGCGCTCGCGCGGGTTAACGAGGTCCACCTTGTTGACCAGCAGCAGGATGGGACGGTCGCTGCGCTTGAGATCATCCAGCACGCGCTGGTCGTCGTCGGTCCAGCGGCACGCCTCGATGACGAACAGGTTGATGTCGGCATCGCTCAAGGAAGCCAGTGCGGACCGGTTCATGTAGCGGTTCATCATGCGCCGCTCTTCCGTGTGCAGGCCCGGCGTGTCGACGAACACGATCTGGGCGGCGGGTGTGTTCAGGATGCCGAGGATGCGATGCCGCGTGGTCTGGGGCTTGGGGCTGACGATGCTGACCTTGCGACCCAACACGGCATTCAGCAGCGTCGATTTGCCGACATTCGGCCGGCCCACGATCGCGGCAAAGCCGCAGCGATGGCCCGGAGGCGCGGTATCGGGATCCAGCATCCCGTCATCCCCTGCCTCGCCTTCTACGTGGCCTTCCGGCGGTTCGGGTGCCTTGGGTATCTGGGGCACGGTCATGGATTCTCTCTCCCGCCCTTGGCTGCCGCAGGGGAACGCGGGTCGCCCAGTTGCTCAAGGACTTTCCGGGCAGCTTCCTGCTCGGCGCGTCGGCGGCTCTGCCCCGAACCCAGCTCCTTGAGGTCGCAGTTCTCCACCCGGCAGGACACCTCGAACACCTGATTATGCGCTTCGCCGGAGATGGACTCGATCGTGTAAATGGGCAGGGCGAGGCCCTGGGCCTGCAAGGCCTCCTGCAACCGGGTCTTGGGATCCTTGAGTTCGTCCGCTGCAGGCAACCGGTCCAGGCGCGGGATGAACAGTCGCTCGATCACCTGCGCCGCCGCGTCATATCCCCCGTCGAGATAGATCGCACCGAGCAGCGCCTCGAGCCCGTCGGCCAGGATCGATTTGCGGCGGAACCCCCCTGACTTGAGCTCACCCGACCCCATGTGCAGGCGGTCGCCTAGACCCAGCTCTGCAGCGATGAGCGCGAGCGATTCACCGCTCACCAGGCTGGCGCGGAAGCGGGACAGCTCGCCTTCGGGTGCCGTCGCAAATTCACGGAAGACGAGCTGGGCCACCACGCAGTTCAGCACCGCGTCGCCGAGGAACTCCAGTCGTTCGTTGTTCTGCCCTCCGGCGCTCCGATGGGTCAGCGCCGCCGCCAGCAGGCTCGCATCGCGGCACGTGTAACCGAGCGCTCCTTCCAGCCACTCCCCGGAGCTTTTCAAGGAAGCAGTCACAGCCATGCCGGCGAGGCGTTTCCGGCGGTCATTGCGGAATGTCGACCCTCTTGTCGAAATCGACGACGAGCGACACGTTGGCCACGAATGGCGCTTCGGCGCGATACAGGGCATGCATCACGAAGGCGTCGCCTTCCTTGCGGATGTCGAAGTCCTCGGGCGCGACCGAATTGATGTCCTCGATGGCCCAGCGCCGGTTCAGCGCCGTACGGATGGCCTGCGCCGAAGTCGGTTGACCGCTCAACTCCGTCCGGACCTGCTCCATAGCGCGCGACACCTCCATGTACTCGAGGTAGAGCGGTGTCAGGCGGATGCCGGCGTACAGCGCCAATCCCAGGATGGCCAGGATCGTCAGCATGCCGAGAAAGGTGGCCCCCCGCTGGCGTAGCGGCCCGCGCTGTGCATGGTCATTCAGATGCATGAAGCCTCTCCCGTTGCCAGATTGATGATCGATGCAAAAGTGTGTCCCGGCTTTTGCATCCGGAGCCACTGGCTCCGTCACAATGTCACTCGATCGCATCGCCGATCCGGTGCCAGAGGAACGGCCCCGACGGCAGCTTCAGGTTCAGCCAGATGCGCACCGCCTTGCCGACGAGGTGATCCTCGGGCACGAAGCCCACCTCGGGGAAGCGGCTGTCCCGGCTGTTGTCGCGATTGTCGCCCATGAAGAAAT
>JANNNQ010000278.1:0-21712 GCA_031398625.1 Pseudomonadota bacterium | reverse complement strand
TGCTGGTCAGCGGGGTGGAGTTCGGCAACAACGTCAGCAGGTGGCTGGCAAACCTGCCGCGCGACGCCCTCAACCAGACCGCTGCCGTCTGGCATCCGTATCCACCGATGCAGGGAACCACCTCGGCCACCGTTGCGACGGGCGGTTCGGGCTATGCGGTGGGCGACACCATCACGCTTGCGAAGCCGAACACCGTCTACTCTCCCGCGGTTCTGCAGGTCACCGCGGTCGGGGTGGGTACCGCCGTCACGGGCGTCACCCTCACGGACGGCGGGAGATATCTGCAATCCGCCTTGCCCGGCGCGCCGGTACCCCAGGGGTCAACGGGCGGCTCCGGCAGCGGTGCCTCCTTTACCCTCGGGGGATGGAGCAACCTGTCCAGCACGTGGAGCATGCCGGCCAACTGGCCCGTCGTGCAGGCGCTCTCGGTGCGCGTGCCGGTCATCCTGTCGGAGACCGGGGAACACAACGCACCAGGCACCACAGGGTCGCCATTCCTGGAACAGTTGCTGCCGTTCGCGGGCGCCAACAACTGGTCGGTCATCGGCTGCTGCTGGGATGTGTGGGCCGACCAGGACAACGTGCTCATCAAGGATGCGGATGGCACACCCACCGATGGCTATGGCCGGGTGTTCCGCGACTGGATGACGGGCGTCGCATGGCAGTAGCCCCATCCATTGATGGGTCTCAGGTCTGGTAACTGCGCGGAAAGGTAACCCGGAACGTCGTACCTTCTCCGTCTGCGGTTTCGAGTTCAATGCTCGCATCGAGCAGTTCACACAGTCTCTTGACGATGGACAGACCGATTCCTTCCCCGGACGGCGGCGGCTGTGAACTCGAAACGGTTTGCGATGCCTGGGTGGGGGCGGGCTCGACACGCTCGGAGTCCTCATGCTCCTCCTGCGCCCGCTCTTCCACCGCATTTGCTTCGGTGGTGGCCTGCTGCAATGCCCGCACGAGCGGCGCGGCGGATCTGGCGCGAAAGCCAGGCCCGGTGTCCTGAACGCAGAGGATCCACTGCATCTGGCGGTCCCCCGTCCCCTCTTCCCAGGTCACCTGCACACCGCCCCGCTCGGTCACTTTCAGCGCATTCAGCACCAGGTTCTGAACGATACGACGCACCTTGACGGCATCGCCTTGCACGGGCAGGGAAGCAGGCCCGCTGGCTTTCAGGAACAACCCGCGCTCAGTCGCTGCGGGGCGCATGGAGTCGCAGAATTCGCTGAGGTGGGCCGCAGCATCGAAGGCAGTGACCTTGCGCTGCTCGTGGCCAGCCTCGAGGCGTGCCTGGTCCATGAGATCGGTCACCAGCTGCGTCAGCGATGCGACCTCGACGCGCAGGATCTCGGAGTACTGCGTGAACTTTGAATCGGAAATCCCATGCCGGTTCAGGACATCCGACGCGATCGCAATCACATGGGTGGTGCCACGCAGGTCATGCGAGGCTTCCCGCCAGGCCTCGGCCCGTTCGCGTTCAAGGGTCTGCACCTGCTCCAATGCGCTTTCCAGGTCGCTCAGCCGACTCGCCGCCTCGGTCTGCTGGAGATGGACATACCGCGTGGCACTGGCGCACACCCCGTCGCTGCAAAGGCGTGCCAGTGCACGCCGGGCCGCGGGCATGGCACTGTCAGGAAGAGCCGGGTGGGCCGCAGCGTACTGGTCGATCTCGTGCAGGAGAGCCAGATGCAGGTGTCCCCACTCGTACATGGCCTCAGGCAGGTTGTAGCCCTGCTGCCAGCGATGCAGTCCGTGTTCGGAGGCACTTTCGCGCTCAGCTTCGATCGCCCTGGCTTTCTCCGCCGGATTCTCGGCGCGCAACCGCCGTTCGAACGCATCGAGCACGGCCGGAATGTGATCATTGAACTGATTGCGGGTAATGGACGTGCCGGTGGTCAACGTGGGATCGCGATCCACCGCCTTGCGCCACGATGCCAGTATCGCTTCCCGCTGCTGGTGGAGATGCGAAGCCAACGCACCCATCGGGTCGTTCGCTGCAGGATCTTTCATCGCCCTCTCTCCCGTGACCATCGGTTCCGGCTGGTCGGACCAGTCTACTTTCCGGCCACTCTACTGCAATCGTCATGGACAGTCCGGCAGCACGGGTCGACCCCCACCGGGTGCCCGGTCCGGTTCGGCTATAGTTGCGGACCGAGTTCCTGCAAGAGACCCTCGCGGTTGCCATGACGACTACACCTGCCGCACCGCGTAACCGGCTCGCCGACGAAACCAGCCCCTACCTCCTGCAGCACGCAGCGAATCCCGTCGACTGGCATCCGTGGGGTCCGGAGGCCCTCGACCTCGCCCGCCGCGAAGGCAAGCCCATCCTGCTGTCGATCGGCTACTCGGCCTGTCACTGGTGTCACGTGATGGCACACGAGTCGTTCGAGAACGCTGCCATTGCTGCCGTGATGAACGAGCTCTTCGTGAACATCAAGGTCGATCGCGAGGAACGGCCCGACCTCGATCGCATCTACCAGCTGGCCCACCAGCTGCTCACGCAGCGGGGTGGAGGCTGGCCGCTGACCCTGTTCCTCACTCCGGAAGACCAGCAGCCGTTTTTCGGCGGCACCTACTTCCCGCCGGAACCGCGGCACGGCCTGCCCGGTTTCCCGGAGATGCTGAGGCGCGTGGCGGAGTATTTCCGCAACCACCTGCCTGAGATCACAAGGCAGAACGCCGCCCTCATGCGGGTGTTCGACGACATGCTGTCGCCCGCGGCCGAGTCTGCTGGGCAGTTCAGTACCGCGCCGCTCCAGCAGGCGCGTGCACTGCTGGAACGCGATGCCGACCGGCAGTTCGGCGGCTTCGGGCAGGCGCCGAAGTTTCCGCACCCGGGCTACCTCACGTTCCTGCTGCGCCACTGGCGCGCGTCGGCTGGCAGCGATACGCCCGACCTGCAGGCGCTGTTCATGGCGACACTTGCGCTGACGCGCATGGCGGAAGGCGGCATCTACGATCAGCTCGGTGGCGGCTTCTGCCGGTACTCGGTGGATCCGTACTGGATGATCCCGCACTTCGAAAAGATGCTGTACGACAACGGCCAGCTGCTGCGCGTCTACTCGCAGGCAGCCGTTGCGACGGGCGACCCGCTTTTCCGGCGTATCGCCAGTGAAACCGCCGACTGGGTGGTGCGCGACCTCAAGTCACCGGGTGGAGCGTTCTGGTCCACGCTCGATGCGGATTCCGAAGGCCACGAAGGGGGTTTCTATGTATGGACCCCCGCAGCCGTGCAGCAGCATCTCGATGCGGACAGGTATCGCACGTTCGCCAGCCGCTTCGGTCTCGATCGGGCCGCGAACTTCGAAGGCAGCTGGCACCTGCACGTAACTCGTCCGGTGGAAGACATCGCGAACGAACAGGCCATTGATGTGCAGGCGGTCGAAGCGAGGCTGGCTGCCGCACGCGCAACGCTGCTCGCGGTCCGCAATGCCCGCGTCTGGCCCGGCCGCGATGAAAAGATCCTGACGTCGTGGAACGGGTTGATGGTTGCCGGACTCGCGGTTGCCGCTCGCACGATGCAACGGGACGACCTGGCTGCCGCGGCGACGCAGGCCGTGGATTTCCTGCGCACCGCCCTCTGGCAGGAAGGCCGGCTCTTCGCAGTCCACGCGAAAGGCCGCACCCGCTTCCCGGCGTATCTCGACGACCATGCCTTCCTGCTGGACGGCCTGCTCGAACTGCTCGAAACCCGCTGGCGCGCTGCCGACCTGGCGTTCGCCATTGACCTCGCGGAAGCGCTGCTCGCCCATTTCGAAGACCGGAAGGACGGCGGCTTCTTTTTTACCGCCGACGATCACGAATCACTCATGCATCGGCCAAAGACGTTCACGGACGAGGCGGTGCCGGCAGGCAATGGCGTCGCGGCGGTGACCCTCGGCCGCCTGGGATCCCTGCTCGGCGAACCGCGGTACCTCGTGGCGGCCGAGAGAACCCTCAAGGCTGCCTGGCATGCCATGGAACGGTATCCGCAGGCGCATGCGACGCTGCTCGCCGCGCTGGATGAGTACCTCCACCCCGTGGACATCGTGATCATCCGGGGGGCCGCGAGCGAACTGGCTGAATGGCAGCGGGAACTGTCCCGGGTGTATGCCCCCCGGCGGCTCGTGTTCGGCGTCCCCGCCACTGCGGAGGCCCTGCCGGCCTCCCTGGCAGGCAAGCGTCCTTACCCCCACACGGTGGCGTATGTCTGCCGCGGAACCGTGTGCTCCGAGCCCGTCAAGTCTCTGTCTGCATTGATCTCTCTCACACGCAGCTGACAGCCCCGTGCATTCGCTGGCAGTCATATGCGTCTGCGTCTAGCATCACGCACGGGGCTTTCGCCCTGAAGGAAAGCGCGCCTTGCTCGAACTCGACCTGGTTCATACCGTGGCGTTTGGCGGCCTCGTCCTGCTGGGCGGCTACGCCCTGCAACGCGTGATCCCCGTCTTCGGCCGCCTCAACATTCCGGCACCGGTACTGGGTGGTCTCCTCGTCGCCCTCCTCGTGCTCTTCGCGCGCAACAACGATACGACGTTGTTCCAGTTCGACACGACGCTGCAGACTCCGCTCAACATCGCGTTCTTCACGTCGATCGGGTTCGGGGCCAGCGTCTCGCTGCTTAAAGTAGGCGGACCGCTGGTGATGCGCTTTTTCGTGCTCGCGACGGTCTTCGCGATCCTGCAGAACGTCATTGGCGTCGTCGTGGCGCTGGCGTTCGGGCTCGATCCGCTGTTCGGCGTACTGGCAGGATCGGTCACGCTGACCGGTGGACCTGCCACAGGACTCGCGTTCGCCCCTTTGTTCGAGAGTGCCGGTGTCCAGGGGGCGGCTGCGATCGCCGTGGCGGTGGCGATGGGGGGCATCGTCGCAGGGGCGGTCGTCGGTGGGCCGGTCGGTACCCTGCTGATCCGGCGCCACCAGTTGCAGACGCCAAAGCCGACGTCGACGACGCTGCCTACGGACATGCAGGGCGTTGTCGAAGCGCGCTTGCCCGATCCGGATCTGGTGGCCCAGGCGGGCGAAGACGGCCAGACCTATGCCCTGCTCAAGAACCTGGTCGCCGTGCTGGTCGCCATGTGGGCCGGTTACTGGGTCAGCAAGGGCTTCTCGGCACTCGGAGCCACCTTGCCGGCCTATATCGGAGCGATGCTGACTGCGGCAGTCCTGCGCAACATCGATGACTACACGGGTTGGTTCGGCCTGTCACAGAGGATCATTGACGAGATCGGCGCCATCGCGCTGTCCTTGTTCCTCGTAATCGCCCTGATGACCCTGAGGCTCTGGGACCTGGCTGGGCTCGCAGGGCCGCTGGTCGTCATCCTCATCGCCCAGGTAACCCTGGTGGCGCTTGTCTGCTTCTGGCCTGTGTTCCAGGTCATGGGTCGCGACTACGAAGCGGCTGTCATGAGTGGTGGTTTCATCGGTTTCATGCTCGGCACGACCGCCAATGCCATGGCCGTCATGCGCACGCTGGTCGAACGCTTCGGACCCGCGCCGCGCGCCTTCTTCGTGGCACCGATGGTCGGTGCCTTCTTCATCGACTTCACCAATGCCCTCCTGATTACGGCGTTCTTGAATATCTTCTAGTGTCCGGAAGTTTGGGGCCAGTCCCCGGGGACTGGCCCCAATTCCCGGAAAAGCCTGGCTTCCGGAATTTGCGAGACCCGCGCCTGTCTCATTCGCCATGACCCTCCCGCCCCCCACCCGCTCCTGCCTTGGCGTGCTCGCCGCTGGTCTGCTGTTGCTTGCAGGCAGCGCCGCTGCGCAGACTGATCCTTTTGCGTCTGCCCGCACCCGGTTCCTCCAAGCCTACGCGGCGGTCAAGCCAGGTGCTCAGGCCCCGGACCAATCCGGTGATGCGGACCTCAAGACCTATCCGCTTTACTCGTACCTGCAGGCTGCAAGGTTGCAACACGCACTCACCGCAGCGACGGGTCCTGCCGATCCGTCCGATACGCATGCTGCGGAATTCCTTCGAACCCACCAGAACGAGCCTGTTGCGAATGGCGTTCGTCGCAGCTGGCTCACCAGCCTGGCCGAACGGCAGCAATGGACGACCTTCCTGGTCCAGTATCGCGAGGACGGAGCCGACCAGGTACTGAAGTGCCAGTCGCTCAACGCACGCATCCAGACCCAGGCAGATTCCGCCGCGGCGCCGATTGCGGCTCATTACCTCAGCGCCGAGCAGTTGCCCCCCGAGTGCGAACCTGTGTTCGCATGGGCGCGCGCCCAGGGCATCGTGACGCCCGCGCTGATCGAACAGCGTGTCCGGCTAGTGCTCGCGAAAGGCGATGCGCGCTTTGCCCGTACACTCGCACGCCCGCTGCCGGAACAGCAGACCGCTCCCCTCATGCAGTGGGCCGCCCTGCTCGAACAACCGCGCCGGGAGATCGACGCGCTGATCGCAACTCCCTCCCGTACCGTGGAACCGCAGGCACTGCTCGATGGCTGGAACCGTCTCGTCCGCAGCGACCCGGACTACGCGCGCAGCCGTTACGACGCACTGGTCAAGGCCCGCAAGCTCGATGCCGCCAGCGCCAGTCCGCTGGCGCTGGGCCTGGCCTTGCGTCTGTCGTGGAACCGGCACCCCGCAACCCTCGATTACTTCAGGCAGGTCCGGCCGGTGGACTTCGGCGAAGTCGCGCACGAATGGAAAGCTCGCGCGGCGCTGTGGAGCGGCAACTGGAGGGCTGTTGCCGATACCATCGCCGCCATGCCGGAGGCGTTGCGCGAAACGGCGCGCTGGCGTTACTGGGCAGCACGCGCTGCGGCGGAGCAAGGCGACAACGCTGCCGCTCGCCGGCTCTATGTCTCGGTGCTCGGCTTCGACAACTACTATTCGGCGATGTCGGCCGCCCGCCTGGAACAGGCGTTCACTCCGAATCCCGTCCCTGTGGCTACCGACGAAGGGGAACTGAAGCGCATCGCCGCCCTGCCCGCCTTCGTCCGCGCGCGGGAACTGCTGCTCGCGGGAATGCGCGGCGAGGCTTTCACGGAATGGCAGGCCAGCGTCGGCGGTTTGAACGCGGCCAGCCAGCGCCAGGCGGTCCACCTCGGCATGCGCTGGGGCTGGTACGACGTCTCCATCGCCACCGCCACCCGGCAGCGGATCTTCGAAGACTATGCGCTGCTGTATCCGCGGCCCTATGACTCCATTGTGCAGGCGGCATCCAGGCTGTCTGGGCTGCCGCCGGAACTGGTCTACGGCGTGATGCGCCAGGAAAGCCTCTATCGTCCTGATGCCGTGTCTTCCGCAGGTGCGATGGGGTTGCTGCAGCTGCTGCCCGCCACGGCCAGGAGCACCGCGAAACGCTGGAAGCGCCCGGAACCAGCGCGCGCGGATCTGCTCGATCCCGCGGTGAATGCGCCACTCGGAGCCGCGCACCTCAAGGAGTTGCAGGATCGCTTCGGCGGACAGCTCCCGATTGCCCTCGCGGGCTACAACGCTGGCCCGAATGCTGCGCTCCGCTGGCTCCCCGACGCCCCGCTTGCGGCCGATATCTGGATCGAGAACATTCCCTACAACGAAACCCGCACTTACGTGCAGCGCATCCTCTGGCACACCCTCGTGTTCTCGTGGCTCGAGAGCGGTAAACCCCAGACCACCCAGCACTGGCTCACACACGTCAGCCTCAGCGACGCCAGGAAGTCCTGAGCAGGGTTTGGGGCTTGGGGTGCTTGTTCTCCTAAAGCCTAAGGAAGCTCTGATTTACCCACATGCGCCAGGCGAACAGCGATGCACCTGATTGAAAGACCATGGTTGAAAATGCGTCGACAGTTTCAGATGGCAGCATTTCAGAGGTTCCCTAAAGCCCATAGCCCATCGCTCATCGCCGTTCCCCGGATCCCGACCTGATCGCCTCATTGCCTGGCGGCCGCAGCGATCTCGAGAATCCCGTTGATGACGAACTGCACGCCAATGCAGATCAGCATGAAGCCCATGATGCGGGCGACGGCGTTTATGCCGATGACGCCCAGGATCTTGTCGAGCCGGGTGGCAGCCCGCAGCACGACGTAGGAAATGAGGGCGGTGATGGCGATCCCCACTGCAACCAGCAGGTGATTGAGAACCGGATGGCCACCGCTCTGCGCAGTGGTGGACATGCCGACAACGACCGCGATCGATCCGGGACCGCTCAAGGAAGGCATGGCGAGCGGGGTGAAGGAAATGTCCTGCTTCCGCTCGGCTTCAACGCGTTCCTGGCCGGAGTTGGCCTGCTGCTCCGGGAACAGCATCCGGAAACCCAGGAAGCTGACGACGAGTCCTCCCGCGATGCGCAGGCCGGGAATCGAGATCCCGAAGAACCCCATGATCAGGCCGCCGGCGACGAGGAACGCAAAGAGTATCCAGAACATGTAGATGCAGGCCCGCCGGATCTGCTCGGCGCGCTCTGCCTCGGTGAGGCCGACCGTAATGCTGACCACCAGGCCCACTGCCGAAAAGGGATTCACGATCGGCAGCAGCGCGCCCACCGTACCGAACACATAGAGCAGGCCTTCGAGCAGGGATCTCATCGGGCGGAATACAGCCAGCCGGAAATTGCCCGCACGTAGCGCGGCATGATGACAAAGACGACCAAAGCGACGATGACCGAGGCGACGACCCCCTGTCGCAAGCCGGTTGCGCCCAGCCAGGGAACTGCCGCGAACACCGGCTCCAGCAGCAGCGGGATCACGAGCGTGAGGGGCCAGATCACCGACGTCGTCACCAGCCACTGCTTCCAGGGCCGGGCCTGCGGCTGTCGCACCTCTGCAGGCGTGAACCAGAAATCGATCCCGGTCTGGATGCGGGCTTGGTCCTCGCGTTCGAGGATGTCGCCAATCTCGGCAATCAGGCGCGGTCGATCCGCCGATCTGCACCAGCGCGAGGCGTCAGCGAAGGTCGCAAACCGCACGATGGTGGAGTATTCGTTGTCACCGGGAACGGGCCGGATGATGTCGACCCCCTGGTAGCCCGGATAGGTCGAGCAGACGGCCGCGATACGCTTCAGCCACTCCTCATACCGGCCAAACGCATCGGCGCGCACCCGGTGCTGCACGACGAAGGTGACGCTCGCCCCCTGCGTCAGTGACTGCACGCGGCTTTCGTCAGGCGTGGGGGCGTTCAAGTCGGTCTCCTGGCAGCGGCATGCCCGTCATCTTAAGTTAAGGAACCGCTGATTCACCTATATGCGCTCCCGACGGCGAGCCGTTTAGCCCTCCTCTTCCACATCAATCCGGGGGACGGCGACCTAGGCCGGGGCGCAGGGAGCAGCGCTGCCCTGCAATGGCCCCGAAGCCGTGCAGGGTTTTGTCCCCTGATTGTCCAGCGGACAGGGGGCGGGCCACCCTGATGAACCCTGATTTTTGCCCTGGAAGGGGGCCAATACGAGGTTTGCCACCTTGCGTTCAGCCACATCTGCCCGCAAATTGGCTATAGTCAGCCCTCCCGAGGCTTGAGGCAGTGCAGTGAATACAGATTTTCTCTATGGAATCGTGGACTTGTCTTTCTGGGGCTACGTGCTCGTGGCCTTCCTGTCGGTGCAGTTCACGTTCATGGCGATCACCCTTTACCTGCACCGGGATGCCTGCCATCGCAGCCTGAATCTCCACCCCCTCCTCCGGCATGTCTTCCGGTTCTGGCTGTGGGCCGGCACCACGATGCTGACGAAATCCTGGGTGGCGGTGCACCGCAAGCACCACGCCCGCTGCGAAACGCCAGACGATCCCCACAGCCCGCAAATCCTCGGCCTCAAGAAGGTGCTGCTCGAAGGCGCCGAGTTGTACGGCGTCCAGGCACGCAATCCGGAAACGCTGGAGAAGTTCGGTCGCGGTACACCTGACGAATGGATCGAGCGAAATCTCTATACGAAGCACCAGTATCTGGGCGTGACGCTGTACGTGATCGCCTGCCTTGTCCTGTTCGGCGTTCCCGGAATCATCATTCTCTCGGTCCAGCTGATTGCCACGCCCCTCATGGCGGCCGGTATCGTCAACGGCGTCGGCCACCACACGGGCTATCGCAACTTCGAATGCCCGGATGCCGCCCGCAACATCGTTCCCTGGGGCCTCTTGATCGGAGGCGAGGAACTGCACAACAACCACCATGCCTTCCCGAGCTCCGCGAAGTTCTCGCAGCGTCCGTGGGAATTCGACATCGGCTGGCTGTACATCCGGATTTTCCAGGCTTTCGGCCTTGCGAAAGTCCTGCGCGTGGCTCCGCAGCCCTTGCGCCAGCAGCAGCATCGCCCGATCGACCTCGATACCGTCCAGGCCGTCGTCGTCAATCGCATGCATGTCCTGCGCGACTATTCGCTCAACGTGATCCTGCCGACTCTGCGCGCGGAGCTGGATTCAATGGGTGGCCAGATCAAGCGTGGCGCCCGCAAGCTGCTAGTCCGCGAGCCTGCCCTGCTGAACGAAGCGTCGCAGCGCGAGCTGTCGCAACTCCTCGCAAGCAACCCGTCACTGAAGACCGTGCACGATTTCCGCAATCGCCTCCAGCTGCTCTGGAATGGCGCTCACCTCAGCAACGACAAGATGCTGCAGCACATGAAGGAATGGATTGCGCAGGCCGAAGCCAGCGGCAACAAGGCTCTCGCCGATTATGCCGCGACCCTGCGCGGCTATGCATTGCAGCCGGTGAAAGTCAGCGCTTGACCGAAGAGACTGGAGGGTCGGCGAAGGGTTGTCGATAACGCCGTGAGTGCCTCCGTGCAGGCTTCGGGTTCGGCGGCCTGCTTCATGCATTTCCGTAAGCCCTTCGCCGACTCTCCAGTCCGGAAAAATCCGACGATTCGCTCATCTTGTCGCGATCGCGGTAGCCACAACGGCCGCAACCAGCACCGCCTGGCCGACGAATAGCCACTTCAACTGCTTGTGAAGCGACGTGACGGCCAGGGTCAGCTGGCCGATATGCTCCGCCATCTGGTTCATCAGCTCGGCCAGCCGCTGCTCGTTCTTCTCGAGCGCGGTGATTCTTGTCGCAAGGGCCTCCGGCAACTCCGCGGCCGCCGGGTTAAGGTCTGCAGGGCCGGGCTTCTTGCGGACTTCCTGCAGCACCTGGCGCGAGACCTCGAGAATCGAGGGCACCCATTGCACGATCTGGACCCAGGGCACTGCCATGCTTGCCTCCCACATCTTGAGGACCCAGTAGACACCACCCTGCCCGGTTTGTCGCGGTGCCACGGAGATCCCGGGGAACCTAGACACAGGGAACCGGGACATCAAGGGGCACGCTTGAATTTTCTTCACAGTCCGGCCCGTCCTGTCCCGTGACAGGGCGGAGTATGCTCGCCACACAACAATTCGAGGGGGAAGCGGACATGAACCGGCTTGCGAAGGTTCCTTGCGTGCTGGTGATGGGCCTGGCTGCAGCCACGGGCGCGTGGGCGCAGACCGCCGAGCGGCAAGTCATCGACGAGGCTGCAACAGCCTTAGGGGGCAAGGACCGAATCCAGGCCGTTCGTACGCTGCGCATCATCGGTTACGGGCAGCTGGGCCAGCAGGATGGCGGCGGCAACATCGTCAGCACGCCGGATGCGCCCCAGAAATGGACCAACATCAACGCCCACCAGCGCGTGATTGATTTCAGCAACAACCGCATGAACGTCCAGCAACGCAACGTGCAGGATTTCGTCTTCGCTTACGCCCGCAACATGACCGGTCAGGTCCGGATCAACCAGTCCCTGGATGGCAACGTCGCCTTCAACACCGGCACCGATGGCAAGGCCGCACGGGTCCCCGATGCGCAGGTCCGCACTCGCCGGCTCGAGATGCTCAACAATCCGGTGTCCCTGATCCGCACGGCACTGGATCCGGCCGCTCGCCTCTCGAATCTGCGTACCCGGGACAAGCTGCAGCTGCTGGACCTCACGACGCCGCAGGGCGACCATCTCGTGCTGGCCCTCGATCGCGAATCCCGCCTTCCTGCCTGGGTCAGCTGGGTCGCCCCGCATACCAATTACGGCGACACGACTTATCGCACCCACTACGTCGGGTACCAGGCGCTGGACGGCAACGGGCTGGTGGTGCCGTTCGGGTACAACACGGTGATCGACTTCCGCGACGTCGTGCAGCAGAAGCTCTATGTCGACAAGTATGTCGTGGATGGACCCGCAGACAATCTCGCGGCGCCCGCGGAGGTTCGGTCGGCTGCAGCGCCCGTGCCGGTTCGCCCGGCTGTCGAGGCCATCCCCGTCGGCAAGGGAGTCTGGTTCCTGAAGGCCACGCCGGGCGGCAATTCCACGCTGTTCGAGTTCAGCGATCACCTCGTGCTGTATGAAGCCTACGGCAGCGAAGCCAACGCGCTCGCGGTCATCGAGAAGGCGCGGGCCACGGTGCCGGGCAAACCCCTCACGCACCTCATCCTCTCGCATCATCACATCGACCATACGGGCGGACTGCGGGCCGCCGTGTCGGAGGGCCTGACGATCATCACCAACCGGCAGCACACGGACTTCATCCGTGAAGTCACCTCGCGCCCGGCAAGACTGTTCCCAGACGCACTGGGCCGCAATCCCAGGACCGTGAACATCGTTGCCGTGGACGATCACCTGAAGCTCAAGGACAGCGCGATGGAAGTCGACCTGTACCGCGTCATCAACAACAACCACATGGCGTACGCACTGGTCGCGTACGTCGCCGCGGAGAAGGTGGTCGCGCAGGGCGACCTGATCGACGAGGGCTGGGACATCGTCTGGTGGGGCAACAGCTATCCGGATACGGTGGCGTTCTGGCAGCTCGACGTGGCGCGCGATCTGCCCGTCCACGGCAACATCAACACGTACCCGCGCGTCATCGAGCTGCTGAAGGAACAGACGGCGAACGCGCAGAAGCTGTGTGCCGCGGTCGATGCCGCCAACCTCAACATGCAGGGCTGCCCGGTGGCGAACACGCTCTGATCACAGCGCCGCGATGACGAAGATCGCGACGGCTGCTCCGAAGCCGACCACCCAGGTGAGGGAACGCAGGGTGGCCCGGTCGGTGACATAAAGGAAGAGGAAGACGAGTCGCGCGACGATGAACCCGACGGCCAGCAGGTCCACCAGCGCCTGCGGGCCGCGCAGCAGGTGGGCAACGATCACCGCTGCCGCAAAGAACGGGAACGCCTCGAAGGCATTGAGCTGCGCCGCATTGGCCCGCGCCCTGGCGCCTCCCTGCTTCGCCAACCACTCGCGCGGGTGGTTGTTGTCGAAACCCGGAGCCCGCTTGGCAAGCATGGCAGCGACATAGGGCAGAAAGCCGGCTGCCAGCACACACCACAAGGCGATCGTCATCGGACTTCTCCGGGTCATTGCAGGACCGCTCGACGATACCCCGGGACCACTCCGGGCAGCTCACGGCGCTGCTGGCTGCATCTGCCAGCGGGATATCAGAGCAGCCGCCGCCAGAACAGCGCCGCCAGGGTGGCAGCACCGCTCGCCAGGATGACGAACATGACCCGCCAGAAAGAGCCCGGTGACTCCATGCCCGGCAGTCCCGCCACGTTCATGCCGAATATCCCGGTAACCAGTGTCATCGGCAACAGGACGGCGGTCAGGATGGAAAGCACGTAGAGGTTGCGGCCCGTGTTTTCGGCCAGTCGCGAAGCCAGTTCTTCCTGCAGCAGCTTGGCTCGCTCGTAGTACTCCGAGATCTCTTCGATAGCGAGGCCAAGGCCGTCGACCGCATCCTTCAGCAGCTCGCGGTCTTCCCCGAGGAAGCTGCCTGACCGGTGCAGGAACCTGGCCAGATCGGACTTCTCGGGAGAGAACTGGCGGCGCAGCCGCGCGCACAGTCGCCGCAGCCTTCCCAGCTGCTCGCGCTGCTGCTTGATGTTGCCGGCAAGAATCTCGTCCTCGATCCCGTCGAGCTGCTTCGTCATGGTCTCGGACAGTCGGCGCAGCCGCACGGTGCGCAGGTCGAGCAATCGCCCCAGCAGGCTCGCGCCGCTTGCAGCCGTGCGGCCGTCGCGCAGCTCCAGGCGCAGGTCGTCTGCACTCTTCACAGGGTGGAGGCGCGCGGTGAGGAGCAGCTCCGGGCGCGCAAAGCACCACAACGCCGCGGTTTCCGCCGGATCCGATTCGTCTTCGTAGGCGAAATCGCTCATCACCACCAACAGGCCGTCGTCGATGGATTCGATCCTGCGGTTGTCGTTGTGGTCCTGCAGGAGTTCGCGCAGGTCCTCGGGGAGGAACGCGGCTTCGGCGATCCAGCGCCGGGTGCGGGCATCGCCCAGGTTGAGATGCAACCAGGTGACGGCATCGCTCCTCGCCAGCGAGCCTTCGATGCCCTCGACGAAAATCTCGAGCGGCCGCTGCCCCCGCACCAGCTGGTACCCGCAGATCAGGCCCCAGTCCAGGTCGGCCAGACCGCTCGACAAGGGAGGAGAAGCTTTCACGGGGCATGAACCCTAAAAACGGGACCGATGGCGGGAGGCCGCGCGCAACGTGGTGCAAGTGTCTGACATTTTTCGCCATCCCAGCGTAACAGGCGTCTTTCTAGAATACGCCCGGAATGCAGCGCGAAGCAGGCTGATTTATCGAGGTGCCAGGCGATGTCGGCGAGTCCAAGACTGCGGCGGAGCCACGATGCCAGGCTGCCGCTGACGATTACCCTTGATCGCAACAGCTACCGGTTTGTGGAGGAATGCGCCCTGCAGAAGCGTTTCCGCTCAGTCGATGGCTTCTTCGAGGCCGCGCTCTCGATCTTCCGCAACCATATCGAGGCCCTGAACTCCTACATCGAGCTCGAGGAAGCCAAAGGCCGGACTGTCGAAGAGATACTGAGTACCACGGAGTGGGAAGTGGTGTTTACCCGCACCAGGGAATAGGGCGCGGAGGAGTTCGCTGCCCTGCGCCTGCTGCCTGCGACTCAGGCCGCCCGACGACGTCCGAAGCGGGCAAAACCTGCGAGCCCGCCCAGCCCCGAGAGCAGCAGCGGCAAGGCGGCGGGTAGCGGCACCGGAGCCGGAACCTGCTGGACGTATCCGGACATCCCGACGTTGCTGCCTGCGGACAGCGCAAACGCGACGGTCACGGCCATCAGGTCGTAACCCGGGTCGCCCATGAAGAAGTTGCTGGCCGTGTAGACGGGTGAGTTCTGGGTGTCGATCCCGGTGAAGCCGAACAGGTCACCGACGTCAACGCCCTTGTTCAAAACCCCGAGCGAACCGTCAGTATCGACCTCCTGCCCGATGACCACGTTGCCGAACAGCGGGGTCACGCGATGAATGCCAGCCGTCGTGCCCGTCAGCGAGTAAGAGACGCGCGAATCGGCATAGATCATCCCGGACAGCGCGATGGGCAAGGAGAAGCTGAAGGCGAACGTCCGTCCGGTCAAGGCGGTGCTCGCCGCCACGCTGAAACCCAGAATGGGATCGGCGTTGCCTGTCAGGCCGCTGATCATGACTTGGGCGCCATCAGCCAGCGTAGCGCTCAGCACGTCGGTGGGGGTGACCTGCAAGTCACCGTTGTCGAGAATCGAGTACGTACCTGAGAGTACCTCCGCCCCGTCGACGTCGACGCTCCAGTTGCAGTTGTTATTGCAGCCAGGAAGCGCTACCACGTTGGCGGTGGCGATCGAGGGAGCGAGGCTGGCGATAAGGCCGGCCCCTGCAAGGAGGCACGCGGCCAAGATCCGGAAGGGTTGCATCGGCAGATCCTTGACTTCCAACGGTTCTGACTAGGGGAAACCAGCAACAAGCGCGGCGTTGAACGGATTACATACAGCGAATGTATCGGTCTTGTGTCAGGCACGTGACTGCATAGCACTGCGCCGGCGCGCCATCCCGGCCAGGCCCGCGATACCGGTCAGCAGCAGCCAGCCTGCGGCCGGAAGCGGGACCGGGGACACGTTCACGGAACCATTGACGAGGGTCGCTGCCAGCCCGGCCCCGTCGGCGTCGGCCAGGGCGTTCAAGGTCAGCGACAGGTTGCTGCTTCCGGCTGCGATGGCATCGAAGGTCAGCGTGAACAGCGTGAACGCACCCGGCTGCAGCGTGTTGAGGTCCGCCGGCAAGTCGAAAGAGAGCTCGAAAGCGTTCACGGAGCCGGCGGACGGGGTGACGATCTGTGAGCTGCCCAGTCCCAGGACATCGAGCCCGGTGCCGAAGGCAAGCTGCGAGAAGCTCACGATACCGGGATCGAAGGCGACACTGATATCGAAGGCGCTCACAGACGGCGCGACCCCATCGAACAGGTCTGCGATATCTATGTTGACCAGGATGGAGTCACCGACGGTCGCCGACGAGACCGCCGGGTTGACCGACACCACGACCGCATGGCTCGGGGCGATCGCAGCAAGTCCGAGGAGCGCGGTCAGGACCAGACGAATGGCGGCGAACATGATGGATTTCCTTTTGTTCAGTACGGATTGCTGATGAATTGAATGGACGCGTTGACAGGCCACGCCTAGTTCACGGCGCAGCGTGCCCGGCTGCATTCGAGCGTTGCCAGGCGGGCATCGAGCGCATCGATGACGGCATCGCCGTTCAGGTTGCGGCTGTCGTAGGGGCCCGATGGCAGGGTGTTGCGGGCAGCGACGATCAGGTTGACATCGTTCTGGTCGATGTCGCCGTCCGCATCCGCGTCGCCGCGAATGGCGATACGGCCTGACCCGCCTGCGGGGTACTGCAGTGCCGTTACCTGACCCGCGAGATACTCGCGAATGAAGTCGAACAGGGCCTGCTGGTAGCTGTAGGGCAGGTTCACTCGCGGCAGGGCCGGCGTGCCGGGCAGGTCATTGTTGTTGTCACCCGCGAAGTCGAACCCGTCGCCGCCGCTGGCGGTAAAGCTGTTGGTCACAACGTCGATCGGATCCGGGTACCACGCACCGGTCGCCGCATCGTAAATGACGGTTCCGTCGAGGAACTCGATCCGGCGCACGCGGCTGCCGCTGATTGCCACGTCGTCCATCGTGTTGGCCGGGGTCGAGAAAGTCGTCGGCTGCCGCTTCGGATCCCAGACGAAGCGGAAGTTCGCGATCTGCAGGAAGCGCCCATCGCCCGCCGCCCAGCGGGACACCGCGTTTTCCAGCATGGCCTTGAGGCCCTGCGCCGTCACGCCGCCCACGACCGAGACATAGTTGTCGAAGGGCAGCATGTCGATCGTGGTTCTCTCGGACAGGTTTCCGACGGGAATGATGTTGTCGTTGCGAATGCCGCCGCCGTTGGTCAACGCGATGAACCGGCGCCCGGGAGTCATGCCGTTGTCCGGTGCCGTGACTGCCCGCCAGAGCAATGCATCCGCGACCAGACTGCCTTCGTTCGTCTCGCTGTTGCGGACTCCGGCCGTGCCGATCCGTGAGACGACCACTGTTGGCGGGTTGACGATCGCGCCGCGACGGCCGTTCAGGCCGACATCCGTGGTGCCGATGAGATTGCTCGACAGGACGGCCTGGGCATCAAGGAGGGGGTTGATGACATCGGCAACCAGCGTCGGGTCCTGGACATTTCCGGCCGCCAGAGCGTCGACCAGGATCGGGTTGCCGTTGACCGAGGTCACGACTCCGCCTTCATCGAACTCGACATCGAGCCGGCCCAGGTAGCGATACTCACCGACGGTCGTCACTACGGCGACGGGGTTACCCACCGAATCCGTAGCGCTGAGCGGATAGGCACCGTAGCGAAGGCTGAAACCATCGTCCGGCGTGTCGTTGACGTTGTCGAGCGTATCCGAATAGCGGTCACCACCGGTCGCCGGGTTGATCAGGTACTCATCGCCACCGCCGGCAATGACAATGTCGATTCCAGAGAGCTGTGGGATGAGAGCAAGCTCGCTCGTCACGCCCTGCAGGTGGCTGGACAGGATGATCTTGTTGACGCCAAGCGCCTGCAGTGCGGTCACCTCCGCCTGGATCGCCGCCAGCACGTTCCCGACCACCACGTCGCGAGGCGAGGAAACTGTTGGCAGGGTTTCCGTCGTGGCGGCAATGATCCCGTACTGCTGGTCATCGCGCGTCACCACGGTGCTCCGGGCAATGCGACCGGCGTCCACCTGCACGTGCAGATTGGGTTCGGCGCTGAAATCGAGGTTCGCGCTGAGGAAGGGAGCGGTGCCGCCCGCGGCCGCGTACTGGTCAATGAAATCCCCGAGCACATCGGGGCCGAAATCGAAATCGTGGTTGCCGAGGGTGATCGCATCGTACTCAAGCCGCGCGAGTGCGATGGCGTCGTAGTACGTGCCCGCGCGCTGGCTGGCAGTGAAGGCGAGGCCGGCAAGCACATTGTCTCCGGAGGAGATCAGCAGGACGTCCCTCCCCGCGCCTTCCGCAGCCGTGCGCGTGCTGTCAAGGATCGTCGAGAAGTACCCGATGCCGCCGAAGGCCCCGCTGCCCAGCAACTTTGATTCGCCATCATTGTTGTGCAGCAGCGTGAGGCTGGCCTGCGCGTGGGAGACGCCGGCTGCCAGCGGTGCAGCGGCCAGGATCGCGACCTTCAGAAACCGGCGAAGTGCAGTTCTCGACAGCATGGTTCTGGCTCCGTGGAAACGTATGGATTGCAGGATTCGGCTAGTTGGTGGCGCAACGCGGGCGCGTGCAGGCGTTGACCGCAAGGCGGGCGTCCAGCGCATCGATCTGCCCGTCGCCGTTCAGGTCGCGCACGTCGTTCGGGTTGCTGGCCGGGGTATTGCGGGCTGCCGTGATGGCATTGACGTCATTGCGGTCGATGTCGCCGTCGCCATCCACGTCCCCCGGCACCCCCAGGTTGAGCCGGATCACGACGGGGTCGTGATCCGTCGCGCGCGTCGCGAACTCGGCGTTCATGTGGACGATATCCACCTCGGGCGCGGCGAAGGCTGCAAGGGACGAACTGACGAGCGCGTGATCGAGACTCTGCGAATTGCCATCGAAGACATAGGTGTAGCGCTCTTCCGGAGTCAGGGCCTCGACCATGTTGACCAGACCGGATCCCGATCGGAGGATCGTCAGCGCGTCGGAGAACTCGAAGTCGTTCAGGTCGCCCGCAACGACGATCCGGGCGTTCGCATCGATGGCAAGGATGCTTTGCACGAAGTTCCTCACCAGGGTTGCCTGCTGGTTGCGCTGGATTTCGCTCGAGCGGACGGGTGGCTGCAGACGCCCAAACAGCGGATCGTCTCCGCCCTTCGAGTTGAAGTGGTTGGCAATGACGAACAGCTTGCGGCCGTTGAACAGGAACTCACCCGCCAGCGGTTTGCGGCTGCTCGCAAACGCCAGATTGAGGGGATCGATGCGCCCGGGACTGGCCGTGAGTTCCGGCCCGCCGGATCCGCTCACCACTCCGGTCGCGCTCGTCGGGGTGCCGCCCGCCCGGTCCACGAATGCCACGCGTGCCGGATTGAAGAGGAAGCCGACGCGGATGTTGCCACCCGGTTCACCGCCATCCTGGTCGTCGACGGGATTGATGTTGCGGAACTGGTACGAAGGTCCGCCCGCGGCAGTGATGGCCGTGATCAGCGTGCTGAAGGTGGCGCCGGCATCGACCACCGCGTCATTCGTGGCGCCATTGTTGTCCTGGATCTCGATCAGCGAGACGATGTCCGGACTCCGCAGGTTGTTGACGATCTGGCCCGCGAGCTGCGTGAATTTGGCAGCGGGATTGACGGCGGAGAGGTTTTCGACATTGAACGCAGCGAGCGTCAATCGCCCGGGAGTAGCGGAGAGCGCAGTCACCTCCTGCCCGTTGGTTGCGGACGTGAAGGCAAGCGGCCCGGTCCCGTAGAACTTGAAGTTGCCGAAGCTGTAGTCGACAACGGCATTGACGCTGCTCAGCCGATCGCCCACATTGACCTGCGGCGTCGGCGCCAGCACGTCGTCGAGGATCAGCCGCTCCGGATTGAAGTCGGCACTATTGATCACGATGCCGCCGCGACCGGTGCGCACTCCCGCGCCGATCCCCTCGTTGGCGAGGACAGCAATCTCCCCGAATGAATTCGTCGGGCCGACGGCCAACGGGTTGACGATGCGCACGAGCATGCCTTCCAGGCTTTCGAAGAAGTCGATCCCGTCGGCTGCGGCATCGAAGCTGCCGCTGGTTTCCACATCGCCCACGGCGTCGTCATCGATGACAGCAGTGGGGATGGCGCGCCAGCCCGCCGGGAGGGCGGCCCCATAGCCGAGCGAGACCGGCGCGGGCAGCGGATTGCCGCTGCCCAGGATGGTCGTGGCAGGACTGGTGATCTCGGTCAGCGTGAGATTCGCGAGTCCACCGCTGCCACCCGCACGGAACTCCGCGACAGTGCCGCTCACTTCAACCGAATCCCCCACGGCGACACCCGGCGCGCTGCTGGTAAAGACGAAAATGCCCTCGGACGTTGCAGGATCGCTGTCGGGGACGGGGTCCTGCATGTAGAACCCGTTCTCTCGAACGGCAGTGACGATCCCCGGCACGTTGCCCACCGCCTGGCCGAGACGCGGGGAGAGGTGCGCTGTGCCCTGGATCTCCCGGATGCGCGCAGCGGCAGCAGGCGGCGCGACGCTGACCGCGATGACACAGGCAGCCATCTGCGGGACCGTATCGTTGTTGCTGAACGTGACCTCGACGTTGTAACCGCCAATGGCCGTGGCGGCGGAAACCTCAAGCTGCGCCAGCAGCGGGGCACCACCCACCACATTGATCAGGTTGATGCCGCTGACGGCGGCGCTGGTGATCGCGGCGCTGCTCACAAAGCCGTCTGCGTCACTGGCCGAAATGTTCGCAAACGCCCCGACGCCGGAAGTCACGCCGAGGCTGGTCGGGCAAACGGGAACGATCGGCTGGTTGACCGGACCTCCGCAGGGATTCAGCGCGGTGCCCGAATTGCGCGGCGTTGGGGTGCCGGTGAGGAAATCTGCGCTGTTGTTGTCGGTGTCCGTGCACCCGGCGGCCACCCGCAGGGCAGCACTCGCATTGTTGGGCAGCGTCGCAGCCGGCGCATTCTCGAAGAAGTTGGCTGTTCCATAGCCCACCAGGTCCACGATCTGGGCGAGCTGGTCAGCGGAACAGGGCTGTCCGGTGCTGCCGTTGCAGGCCAGTCCGGCACTCGCATTGACCAGCGCGACCTTCCCGCTCCCGGCGGCAAGATTGGGTGCGGTTGCGGCCGTGTCGGCGGCAGGCAGGGCGATGCCTGCGGGATTGGTCGCAGCGGCAAGCCGCACGAGGAAGTACTGGCCGGGCTGCAACGTGCCGGACAGCGCAACGGGGGAATTCATCGCGAACGTGCCGGTGCCTCCAGCGCTGGCGTACTGGACGGACCAGCCTGTGATGTTGACCGGGCTGGCGCTGCGATTGAACAGCTCCACGAAGTCATTCTGGTAGGTCGCCCCGGAATTGCCACCACCGCCATAAACCTGGCTGATGACCACGTTGCCCACTGCCCAGGCCGGTGTGCTGGCCACGAGAAGCGCCATGGCGCCGAGGCAGGTTGAAACCCGTTGCTTGATTTCCGCACAGCTGGCCACACGCATCTCCCGCGGTCGATCCGGACCCTGCAAGTCGGCGAAGCGGCGAAGATCTTGACGCGTGGCCTATTACCATAAGATGGCAAGGGGGTGACGGTTCTTCACCTCGCCGGAACTACGCGTGCGTCACAAACGTCATGCGAGCGTGCACGCGACTGACGGGCTAAGGCACAATGGCCGGCAATTCTGCTGCAGGTGCGATTGGTGGAAAATTTCCTTTCCGTGGTGGTGCTTGGAATCATCGAGGGCATCACTGAGTTCCTTCCCATCTCGAGCACCGGTCACCTGCTGATTGCCCAGCACTGGCTGGGACGCCGGTCCGATCTGTTCAATGTCGCGATCCAGGCCGGGGCGA
>JANNNQ010000240.1:0-5433 GCA_031398625.1 Pseudomonadota bacterium | reverse complement strand
GCCTTGATCGGTCAGCATCGCGTTGAGATTGTGCAGGATCTCGCCGCTGGTCAACGTGACCATGTCGATGCCCGTTTCCGTCCACCGGGCTTCGACGCCTGCCGTGGCTCCGGCCGGCAGCTGTGGCGCGACCCGGCGATAGACTTCAAGGCACTCCACCTCGAAGCCGCGAGCCGCCAGCGTGTCTTCCAGGATCCCGCGGCCCGCTCCGCCGCGCACGATCAGTACCCGTACTGACGGGCCTGACTGCAGGTCCGCGTGATCGAGCAACGCTTCGCTGGTGAAGCCCTTTTCGGGAACGATCGCGGGCTGGATGCCAGCGGCCGCCAGTGCGGCAGCGGTCGATTTCCCGATGGCTGCGACCCGGGTAGCCGCCGTCAACGATACGGCCTTCAGGCCATGGAGCACCGCGTTCTGGCTGACGAAAATCACCACGTCATGGGCGTGCGCGCCGGCACGGGGATCGGTCGAGACGAGCACGGGTTCGACCAGCGGCTCGATGACAACGGCAGGCAAGGGGATGGCGGCACCCCCCATGGCTTCAATCCGCTCGCACAATGCGGTGTTCTGGTCCGCGGGGCGGGTGACCAGCACCGTGAAACTCGTGAGTGCCGGAGTCGGCGCGGGAATCAAGCCGGTGCACTCTTGAGTTCTTCCAGCAATGCGCCGGCACCCGCCGCGATGAGCTGCTCCGCCAGTTCCGTACCCAGTTCGCCTGCGAGTTCCGGCAAGGTGGCGACGCGGCCGCGGTAGATCCGGGTGCCATCCATCGAACCCACCATGCCGCGCAGCGTGAGCAGGTTCTGTGAAAGCTCCGCATAGCCGGCGATCGGTGACTGGCAGCTGCCCTCGAGGCGGCGTGCAAAAGCCCGTTCGGCACTGATGCAGGTCGCCGCAACACGATCGTTCAAGGCGAGCGTGAGCTCGCGGCTGCGCAGGTCGTCGGCGCGGCACTCGATGCCGACGATTCCCTGTCCCACGGCAGGAATGCTGCGCTCGATGTCAAGCATCTCGGTGATGTGGGACGCAAGGCCGAGGCGCGTGAGTCCCGCGCTGGCCAGGACGATGGCGTCGTACTCACCCTCCGCCAGCTTGCGCAAGCGGGTTTCCACATTGCCGCGCAGGAGCAACGTCTCGATGTCGGGCCGCAGGGCCTTGAGCTGGCACTGCCGGCGCGGGCTCGAGGTGCCGACGCGTGCGCCCGCGGGCAACGAGTTGAAGTCCGGCCAGCGCGCCGAGAGGAAGGCATCGCGCGGATCAGCCCGCGCCAGCATGGCGGTGAGCGCCATTCCCGGCGGCAGCTCGCTCGGCACATCCTTCATGGAATGCACGGCGATGTCCGCGGTCCCGTTGGCAAGAGCGACTTCCAGCTCCTTGACGAACAGTCCCTTGCCGCCGACGTCCGCAAGCGCGCGATCCAGCACCCGATCGCCCTGGGTGGTCATCGGCGCGAGCACGACGTCGAGTCCGGGATGAGCGGCACGCAGGCGCTCGGCGACATGTTCCGCCTGCCAGAGCGCAAGCCTGCTTTGCCGCGTAGCGATACGCAGCGGTGGTCCTTGCATCAGCGTCATTTGTTTCTCTTGTCCTTCGCTTTCGAACGGCGTTCGGCACGCAGTTCCTGCCGCCGCACTTCCACCGCAAAATCGATGAGGGCGATGATCAGCGCCAGCAGCACCGGGCCGAGGAAGAGCCCGGCAGCTCCGAACGCCGCAATCCCGCCGAGTACCCCGATGAAGACCGTCAGCGTCGCGACCGGCGCCCGACTCGAGACCAGGATCGGCCTCAGGATGTTGTCGATCGTGCCGACCAGCAGGCCGCCCCAGACGAGGAGGAACAGGGCCGCGCCCCAACGATCCTGTGCGGCGAGCACCAGTGCGGCCGGACCCCAGACGAGCGCGGTACCGCCAACAGGCAGCAAGGCCAGCAGCGCAGCCAGTACACCGAACACCAGCGGCGAAGGCAGGCCGACGATCGCGAACGCGATGCCGACCAGCAGGCCCTGCAGCAGCGCGGTCAGTCCCGTCCCGTAGACCACTGCGCGGATGACCGCAGCGAGATGGGCAAACAGGCGCGTCTTGCGCTCCTGCGGCAGCGGGATGAGCACGCGTGCGGTTGCGAACATGCGTTCGCCGTCGCGAATGAAGAAGAACAGCAGGAACAGCGTGAGCGTAAAGCTGACGAGCGTGCCAATGGCCCCGAGGAACACCCGCCCGCCCATCGATGCGAGCGACTGCAGGATGTTGCGCGCGCCTTCGGCTACCCATCCCTGGATCTGCGCGGCCGAGATGCCGACCGAACGCTGCGCCCACTCGAGAGCGGGTCCGATGCCTGGAATGCGGGTGATGTCGACCAGACTGCCGCCGGCATGTTCGCTCACCGAGCCCTGCGCCATCTGCAGGAGGTCCCCGGCCTGCGATGCAATGGCAGCCGTCAGTGCGGTGATCGGACCGACGAGGATCACCAGCGTGGTCAGCGTGAGCGTGAGTGCAGAGAGCTGCGCGCGGTTGCCGTAGCGCCTCGTCAGCCGCCGGTGCAGCGGATAGACCAGGAACGCGATGAAGAGGGCCCAGATGATGGGCGAGAAGAACGGGCTCAGGATCGCGTACAGCACCGCGCCGAGCACGAGCAGCGTGCCGATCGCGAACGCGCGCGTGTAGAACGGCGTATCCGGCGGTGGCGCCGGGGCAGGGGTCGTCACCGGGAATCCCCGCAGGCAGCCCCGGAATCGTGTGCGGCAACAGGCATCGCGTGGCGACTCATGTAATTAATGCCAAGGAGTGCCGGACATGCTAACACCGGACCCCACCCTTGAGCCTGGGGTGCTTGCTCCTCCAAGTCATGCCCGACTAACATCGAACCGCCCCCACGAGGGGCATTCGCCGCAACAGGAGAACTTGTCATGGCCAGAGCCGCCCGGAAAGAACAGATCACGACCGACAAGCTGCTGGCTGATCTCCAGACTGTGGTCGCCGATGCCGAGGCCCTGCTGAAGGCCACCTCCAACCAGGCGGGCGAGAAGATTCAGGAAGCGCGCGCCAAGGCCGAGGAATCGCTGGCCGCTGCCCGTGAACGGCTCTCGGGCGTGGAGGAGGAAGCATTGCGCCAGGCGCGCGAGCTCATGACCGACGGCGAGGAATACGTGCGGGAGAATCCGTGGCAGGCGGTTGGCATTGCTGCCGGGGTTGGCATCCTGATCGGGCTGCTGCTCAGCCGCCGTTGAACCGCGAAGAGTCATGAAGCAACCCGGTGAACCCGATGCTCCCGGACCGGTCAGCGGCCTGCTCGGGTCGCTGGCCAGTGTACTGACGACCCTCGTCGCCATCGCCCAGACCCGACTCGAGATCCTCTCCACGGAGTTGCAGGAGGAAGTCGGGCGGGCAGCAGAAGTGCTGGTCTGGGCGTTCATCGCATTCTTCGCCGCGGGCATCGGCCTGTTCCTGGGTGCGCTCGTCCTCATCTTCGCTTTCTGGGATTCCCACCGCCTGCTGGTATCAGTACTGGTGATGGGTTGCTTCTTCCTGCTCGCTTTCATCGCGGGTCTGGTCCTGCGCTCCAGGATCAGGGGCCGGCGGCGGCTGTTCGAGTCCACGATCGCGGAATTCGCGAAGGACCGCGAACAGTTGAAGGCGCGGCTCTGACGAGGCATGGCCGCATGAGCGATCCCGACGAGGAACTGGCGCAGCGGCGGGTACGCCTGGAACTGCGGTCCGCAGTTCAGCGGCGGCAACTGGGCGAACTGGTGGAGTCGATCGATTCCCGGATTCGCGGTGTCGACCAGGGACTTCTGAAGGCACGCCACTTCCTGCAGCGGCCCGCAGTGCTCGCAGGCGGCGCGGCCTTGAGCCTGGTCATCGGGCCGCGGCGTGTCTTGCGCCTCGCCGGCCAGGCCGTACTGCTGTTTGCAGCCGCGCGCCGGCTGTTACGCTTCGTCCGCTTCTGACGGCTGCGGGCGGAAGGCGCCTTCGCGGAGCCGGCGCAGCAGTTCACCCGCATGCCGCCGGCTCACCTGCAGCGGCTCCGGACAATCCCGCATGCGCACGGCGTACTGTCCTTCGGCCACCCGTTCGACTGCTGCGACGTATTTTTCCGCCACCAGCGCATTGCGGTGGATACGCAGGAAATCGGGCGCGAACTCATCGCCCAGCGTCTTCAGCGATTCGTCGATCAGGTCGTCGCCGCCGGCATGCCGGACAGTCACGTACTTCTGGTCGGCGAGAAAGCAGTAGATGTCCTGCACGGGGATCAGCCGCAGCTGTTCTCCAAGCCGCGCGCAGATGTGCTGGCGTCGCGTTTCCATGTGCGCCGCCATCGCGACACGCGACAGGCTCGGCCCCGCGATGCGGACAGCATGCTTGAGGGCGCGCACCAGCTTTTCCTTGCGGACGGGCTTCAGCAGGTAGCCGATCGCCTGCGTCTCGAAAGCCTCCAGCGCGTACTCATCGTAAGCCGTGGTGAAGATGACGGCGGGCGGCTCGGCCAGCGAGGTGAGGTGGCGCGCGACTTCCATGCCGGTGAGGCCGGGCATCCGCACGTCGAGCAATACGATGTCCGGTGCCAGGCGGGCGCAGGTCTGCAGGGCTTCCTTCCCGTCTGCCGCCTCGCCGGCGCATTCGCAATCTTCGATTTCACCCAGCAGCCGCTTGAGCCGCTCACGCGCCGGCGCCTCGTCATCGACGATGAGTACACGCGTACTCATTCACCTGCCTCCTGGTAAGGGAAGGCAAGGAGCACGCGGTATTCCCCGTCCTCCTGGCTCACTTCGACGCGCGAGCGTCCCGGCCAGGCCAGCTCCAGTCGCTGGCGGATGTTGTCGAGTGCGAGGCGATTCCCGCGACGTTCCTTCGGCGCAAGGCCGGCTGCCAGCGGATTCCGGACTTCCAGTTCGATCTGGTCGCCATCGAACCGGCTCGTCACCGTCACCGTCCCGCCCTGCGGCAGCGTTTCGATGCCGTGATAGATGGCATTTTCGAGGAGCGGCTGCACGAGCAGGCTGGGGACGAGGGCGCGCATCGGCGTGTCCGCCACGTTCCAGCGGACCTGCAGGCGTTCACCCAGACGCAGCTGCTCGATGCGCTGGTAGATGCGCGCCACTTCTAGTTCTTCCTTGAGCGGGATCCGGGCCCGCGCATCGCTCAGGTTGGCGCGGAACAGGTCGGCAAGATCCTCAACGGCTTCTTCCGCTCGGCTCGGGTCCGAGCGGGTGAGGGACGCGATGGTGTTCATGCTGTTGAACAGGAAGTGAGGCCGGATACGCGCCTGCAGCGCGTGAATGCGCGCCCGGGCTTCCAGTTCGACGCTCCGCTTCCATTCTGCGGAGACGTAGAAGTACCGCAGTGCCAGCGCACTGACGATGAATCCGATCGCGAAGGTCCGCAGCAGGAAGGCGGCGTGATCCTGCGGAAAGATGCGGGCCATCGCGTCCAGTCCCTG